>JBFYVZ010000254.1:0-2593 GCA_041298995.1 Desulfobacteraceae bacterium | reverse complement strand
ATCTTTCTGCGTTCATCTGTGTAAATCTGTGGCTGAATAGTTACTTAAAAAATAAGATTGAATTTAGCTCTTTTTGTCTTGATTTTAAGAGGTGCTCAAACTAACATATTTTTTCCAGTATTGCTAATATTTTTCAAACAGCCCGCAATATATATAACTATCCGTATTTTAATTAAATCATAGGCAAGTATAATTTAAATATGGTAAATAACGAAAAAATATAAGGAGAAGGTATGCCGAGGCGCAACGACATTAAAAAAATTCTTATCATTGGTTCAGGCCCTATTATTATTGGACAGGCGTGTGAATTCGATTATTCCGGCACACAGGCATGCAAAGCGCTGCGTTCACTTGGATATGAAGTGGTCCTTGTCAATTCAAACCCGGCAACAATCATGACAGACCCCGGAATGGCAGATGTGACTTATATAGAACCTCTTAACCTTAAAACTATAACCGAGATTATTGCGAAGGAAAAGCCGGATGCGCTTTTGCCCAATTTGGGCGGTCAGACCGGACTGAATCTCTCTTCAGAACTCCACCTTGCGGGTGTTCTTGAAAAATATGGGGTCAAGATTATCGGTGTGAATGTTGACGCAATTGAAAGGGGTGAAGACCGCCAGGCTTTCAAGGATACGATGAACAGGCTGGGAATCGACATGCCGAAAAGCAGTATTGTGAATAAGGTTGAAGACGCCGAAAAAGTTGCAGGCGAGCTCGGCTATCCGGTAGTTATCCGTCCCGCTTATACCATGGGAGGAACGGGCGGCGGACTTGTTTATAATATTGAAGAGCTGCGGACAGTCGCCGCACGGGGATTGGCGGCAAGCCGCGTCCGCCAGATACTTGTTGAAGAATCTGTCCTGGGCTGGGAAGAGCTTGAGCTTGAAGTGGTGCGGGATGCAAAAAAGCAGATGATCACCGTCTGTTTTATTGAAAACATAGATGCCATGGGAATACATACGGGCGACAGTTTCTGCTCTGCCCCGATGCTGACAATTGATCCGGAACTTCAAAAGCGCCTGCAGGAATATTCTTATGCGATAGTTGAAGCTATAGAGGTCATAGGCGGCACAAACATCCAGTTTGCTCATGACCCTAAGACAGGGCGGGTTGTGGTGATTGAAATTAATCCTCGCACTTCACGCTCTTCGGCGCTGGCATCAAAGGCAACAGGATTTCCTATTGCAAGAGTATCGTCGCTTCTTGCCGGAGGCCTGACCCTCGATGAGATCCCTTACTGGCGGGACGGGACTCTTGAGAAGTACACACCTTCCGGTGATTATGTAGTGATAAAATTTGCCCGGTGGGCATTTGAAAAATTTGAAGGAGTTGAAGACAGGCTTGGAACTCAGATGAAGGCTGTCGGCGAAGTAATGAGTATAGGGAAAAACTATAAGGAAGCCTTTCAGAAGGCGATCAGGAGCCTTGAGATAAACAGGTACGGTCTTGGTTTTGCCAAAGATTTCAATGAACAGCCCCTCGAAAAACTTATTAACATGCTTCGGATTCCAACCAGTGAACGCCAGTTTATTATGTATGAGGCGCTTCGCAAGGGAGCCGATATAGCTCAGTTGTACGAAATTACGCATATCAAACCCTGGTTTATCGGCCAGATGAAAGAACTGGTAGAACTGGAGGAAAAGATATTGAAATATAAGGGAGATGAGCTTCCCGATGCCCTCCTTGTTCAGGCGAAAAAAGATGGATTTGCCGACCGATATCTTGCGAAATTACTCGGCATTTCAGAAAAAAATATCCGTGAACAGCGAAAAAAGATCGGTGTTGTTGAAGCCTGGGAGCCTGTGCCGGTCAGCGGAGTTGAAAACGCGGCCTATTATTACTCCACATACAACGCACCTGACAAAGTAGGTGTAAGCGGACGGAAAAAAATAATGGTTCTTGGCGGAGGACCCAACAGGATAGGGCAGGGGATCGAATTTGATTATTGTTGTGTTCATGCGGCTTTTGCCATCAGGGATGCCGGGTTTGAATCTATCATGGTCAACTGCAATCCCGAAACAGTATCAACCGACTATGATACATCCGATAAATTGTATTTTGAACCGCTCACCGTCGAGGATGTATTAAGCATTTACGAGAAGGAAAAACCTGAAGGAGTGATTGCCCAGTTCGGAGGCCAGACTCCGCTTAACATCGCAAAAGAGCTTGAAGAGGCAGGCGTCAAGATTCTCGGAACTTCTCCTGAAACCATCGATTTCGCGGAGGACAGGGATCAGTTCAGGAGAGTAATGCGCGAGCTTGGAATACCGCAACCCGAATCTGGTATGGCAATAAATATGGAAGAGGCAAAAGAGATTGCAGACAGGATAGGGTATCCCCTGATGGTTCGTCCATCATATGTTCTGGGTGGCCGTGGCATGGAAATCGTCCAGAACGAGGATATGCTCCGGCGATACCTGAAAGCCGCCGTGGATATTTCTGTTGAAAGGCCGGTTCTGATAGACAAGTTTCTTGATAATGCAATTGAAGCGGAGGCGGATGCTATTGCAGACGGAACAAACGCGTTCGTGCCGGCCGTGATGGAGCATATTGAGCTTGCCGGCATCCATTCAGGTGATTCCGCATGTGT
>JBFYVZ010000250.1:0-7760 GCA_041298995.1 Desulfobacteraceae bacterium | reverse complement strand
CTAATGGCAGTTTCTGTCTTTTTGGGATTTTTGGCCTGTTTTCGAATGGCCCGACACATTTCATGAATGTCATCAAAACTCCGTGCAGGAATATTTTCGCAAACATAGTCAAAAACAAGTTGCGCGTCACCGGTTTTAAAACAGCAGCTCATTTTATTTTCAATATGTGCGTTTGATGCAGGGGATCTCTCTTTTGTTAAATCACACGGTTCAGAAGGTTTGGGCATTCGAATCGGAGAACCGAACTTATCCATACAGTCGATTCGCATATTGCCGGAAGAATCAGCTTCAAGGTTGAATATAAATGTCCCGCCATCTGTATAGCTCCCGCCCCGTGCATTCCAGTATCGGTCAGCAACAGGACATATTCGTTTATCGTCATGAGCAAGGCTGTTGAGTGTAGCATCAATTGCCTGTTTCTCTGAAGCAATCAGCCCCACCTGCACCTCACCGTCTGAAAATGCGAATACCTGGGGGCGCAGCATGGATGTGTCGGTGATTCCAAGAAGTTGAAATCTGTTCTGATGGGCAATATTTCTGGCGATGATAAAAAACCAGGGCCCATCGGGCGAGCCATGCATATGAGTGGCCTGTATCGCCCTGTAAACAGACTGTTTGTCGCTGGAGAGATGATCAAAATCAAGTTCAGTCGTCGGCGCCAGAGCTTCGATGATATACTCAAGCGGATACTTATAGGTCCGGTTAAGCAGATCGAACATAAGAGCAGCCACCTCAGTATCCGTAATAAACTGCGGGTAGATATTTCTCTGTAAAAGGTATTCGGAAACAGAATGATAATTTGCGAAATCACCGTTATGCACAAGAGCCATATTGATTCCTGCAAAGGGATGGGCGCCTCCGGGATGCCATACGCGTCCTTTTGTGGGAAATCGCTGGTGAGCGATCCATGCATGAGCAGAAAGCTCTTCAATTTTATAGTATTTTACAATTGCCTCAGCATATCCCACTACCTTAAGGATCATGATATTTCTGCCGTGCGATAAGACAAACGCCTTTTGATTTTTGAGCGATGCGTAAAATTCCTGGTTCAGCTTAAAACTGTTTTGATTTATGAACTCTTCTTCAGCTTCTCGAACCTCCATATTTTCGAATTCATTTTCTTTTATAAAGGCATCGAGGACATCCGGCTTCACGCGAACAAAATAACGCCATACATCCGGCGGTCGTACTTCCAGTCCTTTGACGGATTTCCAGTCGTCCACAGTGTCAAGCTCTTTTACGGCTTCAATATTAAAGCAAGGTGTAATATATTTCTCTTCAAGCTCTATTCTTACTTCAGGATCTAAAAAAGCCACGTGGATCATATAGCAACTATCAAGGAGTTCCCGGCTGACGCCAAGCTGTTCCGGAACAAACCCAACAGCAGCAATACCGCCCCCTTTTCCATTGCCGCGATTGTGCATTAATCTTGAAGGTTCATATATGTGCTGCCCGGGAACAGGCTCTGTGCAACAAAAGCCGACAACTCCGCAACCGCCTTCTTCCTCTCCTTTTAAAACCGTGCATGGAAGTTCAAGCTCATGAATAAGGCGCTTTTTCGATTCTAATAGCTTTTGTATTCTGTCCATATTAAATGCTCCACACTGGTTGTGGTCAAAAATTCAATCGATGAGTCCCTGAAGCAACTGCAATAAAATAAAAAGACGTCTTTCCGAAAAAGGCCAAGACGTCTTTGTCTATTTTTGTTTATTTTGGTGTTCATCAAAACACACCGTTGTGTTTTGATGAACATAATAAATCGATTTAAAATGTATATTTTACAGGTTTATTTATCAGGTAATTTATAGATAATTCGATATGTTAGCCATGCTTGCTTATTGCTTGTTACTGTAATTATCACTAATATCAAAAAGCGGGAATTCCAGGCAGGTGAATGCATGACTGACTTCACTTGCTTGAAGTCAGCCATGCCGCTTATCGGTTATATATCATAATAAAGCATAAATTCATGCGGGTGCGGGCGAAGTTTTACAGGATTAATCTCGCTTTTTATTTTGTATTCGACCCAGGTATCAATTACATCCTGTGTAAAAACGCCGCCTTTAAGCAGAAAATCCTTGTCGTCCTTCAAAGCGTTTAACGCCTCGTCGAGAGAGCCCGGAGCAGTCGGAATATTTGCAAGTTCTTCGGGCGGTAGATCATAAATATTCTTGTCGAGCGGATCACCCGGATCGATCTTGTTTTCAATGCCGTCTAATACCGCCATTAGAATTGCGGAAAAAGCCAGATATCCGTTGCATGACGGGTCGGGTGTTCTGAATTCTATCCGTTTTGCTTTAGGTGATGTGGAATACATGGGAATCCGTATGGCAGCGCTTCTGTTTCTGCTTGAATACGCAAGATTGACGGGCGCTTCAAACCCAGGAACAAGTCTTTTATAGGAATTTGTCGTGGGATTCGTGAATGCGCAAAGAGCCTTGCAGTGTTTCAGAATTCCGCCTATGGCATACAGGGCCTTCTGGGATACGCCCGCGTACTTATCCCCTGCAAAAAGAGTTTTTCCGCTCTTCCATATGCTGACATGAACATGCATTCCCGATCCGTTATCTTCAAAGAGAGGTTTCGGCATGAATGTTACCGTGTGGCCGTTTTGATATGCGACATTTTTCAGTACATACTTGAACCACATGAGCTGGTCTCCCATCTGAACAAGCGGTTTGAACCTCATATCTATCTCGGACTGACCTGCTGTCGCAACTTCATGATGCTGGCATTCCATCTCTATGCCGAGATCTTCAAGGGTAAGAAGCATTTCGGTTCTTAAATCCTGAAATTTATCCATGGGGGGAACCGGGAAATAGGCCTCTTTATGACGCGGTTTATATCCGAGATTAGGGCATTCTTCTCTTCCGCTGTTCCATATTCCTTCTTCGGAATCAATCGCATAAAAGGCGCTGTTTTTCTGGGAATCAAATCGCACATCATCAAAGATGAAAAATTCCGCTTCAGGGCCGAAAAAAGCCGTGTCGCCTATCCCTGTTCTCTTGAGATACGCTTCAGCCTTCTTGGCAATATAGCGGGGATCACGGGAATAGGATTCTCTTGTCAGAGGATCCACGATATCGCATATCATGACAAGCGTCGGAACCTCAAAAAAAGGATCCATTTTTGCTGTTGCAGGATCAGGAATGACCAGCATATCGCTTGCATTTATCGGCTGCCATCCTCTTATACTTGATGCGTCAAACCCGAACCCGTCTTCAAAACTCGATTCGCTCAATTCCCCTATAGGGACGGTAAAATGCTGCCATAAGCCAGGAAAATCGATAAACCGCAGGTCAACGACCCTTGCTCCCTTTTCTTTCGCAAAACTCAATACATCTTTTGGTTTCATGAAAAATCTCCTTCTTTGATAAGTTAATCATATTTGTTTGTATTTATTTGATATTATGAAACATTTCGGGATTGTAAATTAAGAGCACAATCCTCCAATCCATCATTTATTAACCCGGTTCTGTACTAATTATATGGCGTCTTTTCCTCTTTCGCCGGTGCGAACTCTTATTGCTCCTTCAACCGGAAACACAAAAATCTTTCCGTCTCCCAGCTTTCCCGTGTTTGCAGACTTAATAATCGTTTCAACCACCTTGTTAGCCATCTCCGCTTCAACCACAATCTCGATCTTTATCTTGGGAATGAAATCGACAACATATTCGGCTCCCCGATAAATCTCCTTATGCCCCTTTTGACGCCCGTACCCCTTGACTTCGGAAACAGTCATGCCGTGAACCCCGATCTCATTAAGGGCTTCTTTTACGTCGTCCAGTTTGAAAGGCTTGATGATGGCTTCAATTTTTTTCATCGGTATTCCTCCTCGTTATTTATTATGACTTTATACAAAACCGTCAATATTTACATTGTATATCCTACCTCACTATGCTGAGTCACATCAAGACCCTGTACCTCTTCCTCATCGGTTACCCTTAGTCCGGTAATATTATCCACAACCTTAACAATAACGGCAGTAACTGCCATAGAAAACGCAATTGCGGCCACAATACCAACCGCCTGTATCAGAACCTGCTTCGGATTTCCGTAAAAGAGTCCGTCAAAGCCTGCAGGATTAATAGTTGTTGTTGCAAAAAGACCTGTTGCGAGAGCGCCCCAGATTCCGCCGACTCCATGCACAGCCACAACATCAAGGGCATCATCATATCCGAATCGGGTTTTCATCATCATAGCGAAACAGCATATAATGCCTGCTACAATACCGATCATAACGGCAGGAACCGGTCCTACAAAACCGGCAGCAGGAGTTATTGCCACAAGGCCTGCGAGGGCGCCTGAAGCGGCTCCGAGAGTAGTCGGCTTTCCATGATATATCCACTCCGCTGCAAGCCATGAAACGGCGGCTGCCCCGGCAGATAACTGCGTGGTAATAAGAGCCATTACAGCGACAGTACCGGCGGAAAGCGCGCTTCCAGCATTGAAGCCGAACCAGCCGAACCAGAGTATTCCGGCGCCCATCACTGTCATGGAAAGATTATGAGGCATTATCGATTCTTTCCCCCAGCCCCGCCGCTTTCCAAGCATGACGGCAACAACAAGCGCGGCAGCTCCCGAATTTATATGAATTACCGTTCCGCCGGCAAAATCGAGGGCGCCAAGTTTTCCAAGCCACCCCCCGCCCCAGACCCAGTGGCAGACGGGAAAATAAACAAAGGTTGTCCACAGCACCGTGAACAGAAGAAAAGCTGAAAATTTCATTCTTTCTGCATAAGCTCCAGTTATCAGCGCAGGTGTTATAATAGCAAACATTAATTGAAAAGCGCAGAATAAAAGATGCGGTATGGTCGAAGAATATGGTCCCGGTGAAAGTCCGACGCCGCTTAAAAAGGCCCATTCCAGATTGCCGACCAGTCCTTTGATATCCGGACCAAAAGAAAGCGAATAACCATAAACCACCCACATCAGTGAAACTATGCCTAACCCTATGAAACTCTGTAAAATTGTTGAAAGTACATTTTTTGACCTGACAAGCCCTCCATAAAAAAGAGCGAGTCCGGGGGTCATGAACATAACCATTGTTGTCGCTATAAGCATGAATGCCGTATCACCTGAATTAATCATATCAGCATAAACCTCCCTATATTACCATCCCGATCGTTTAATAAAACCGGGCTCATTTAATTAACACGATTGTTTGATCACTTGAATCCCTGAACCCTTGACCCCTTGAATCCTCCAATTATTTAAACAGAGCTTCACAAAACCGGTTTTGGAAGTACCTCTGATATTGCAGCCCTGATTGAGGCCACCTGTTCATCTGAATCAGCTTTTTGACCCAGAAAATCTGTCACGTAAAAAACGTCAACCACCTGGTCTGATTTTGTTGCAATTTTTGCAACCCGGATATCCAGTCTGCATGAAAAGATAGAATTTGTAATGCTGTATAAAAGTCCCGGAAAATCATATGAAAACACTTCAATAATTGTAAAAAAACTTGAGCTTTCATTATCCACTTCAATCCTGTGCGGCTTTACCATCATATGCGTTTTAATATGAATATTGTCCGACATCTTTTCCTTCAGGGCGACCGCAAGATCAAGCTTTCCCGACAGGGCTGATTGAAAATTCTCTTTTGCAGCGGCCCATTTTTCCTCTTCAAATATCTGATCGACCGGCGGTTTAAGAGTAAAAATATCGAGAGCGATATTGTTTTTCCATGTGTTGATTCTGGCATCCAGAATATCGAGTCCGCTTAAAGTAAAAACCCCGGCCATTTTTGAAAATAACCCCGGCCTGTCTTTGGCGCAGATTGTAAGAATCCTTGTATTTGACTCCAATGGTTTTTCTACTTCCCATACGAACTCAGAGTGCTCAAGGCTTGAATAGAGCCTGTGATGTTCAAAAATCTCGCGATCTGTAGTGTACAGAAGATATCTTGGAGGCAAAACTTCGATATAGCTTTGAATGTCTTTTTTATGCTTTGCTGAAGTTACGGCGCTCAATAATTTTCTCTTTTTATTTTCAACCGCCTCAACCGCTCCGCTGGATGCAAGTTCCCCTTTTTCCATAATACTCAGTATTTTTAAGAATAAATCTTTAAGAAGAGTAAAAGTCCAGTCATTCCATGCCTTAGGGCCTGTCGATATCGAGTCTGCAACCGTAAGAAGGTAAAGCATCTTAAGTAATTCTATATCTTTTATTTTCCCGGCACAGAAAAAGGCGGTTTCCTCGTCGTTTATATCTCTTCTTGTTGCCGTTTTGACAAGCAGCAGGTGCTCTTCGGCCAGAAACGAAATGGCTTCAATTTTTTCCTGTTTAAATCCCATTCTTGTGAGTATCTGTCTTACAATTCTTGCTCCGCGTCTGGAATGTCCGCCGCCCGGTTCCCCTTTGCCTATATCATGAAGGAGAGCAGCCCAGAGAAGAAGCTTGCGGTTTTTTAATTCCTGATAAAGATTACCGCACAGCCAGTCGCCTGTGATATCTTCGTCGGTTCCAAAATTTTTAATAGTCCTGACAGTTCGGAGGGAGTGCCTGTCCACAGGATAAAGATGATATTCGTCGAACTGAATCCTGTTGACTATCCCCTTTATCTCGGGAATGAATCGCTCAAGGAATCCTGTGTTTAACATCTCATTAAGCACATTGAATGCCGGAGCAGGCGCAACCAGGATTTTTTCAAATGACTTTATTACGGAAGCGGAAGCACTGAAAGCGTCATCTGCAAGATATCCGAATTCCCTTATAAGTCTTTTCCCCTCGGCACATATAGGGATTCCCAGATTCGCGCTCTCTTCGAATATTGAAATCAGTAGTTCCGGATTGCTTAAAAGCTTTTCCGAAGATACAAAATTGAGAGAGCCTTTTTTTGTGACCTCAAGGCCCTCTGTCTTTGTATTTTTGAAAGACTTTCTCTTACGGGTCTGTTTTCTGTCGAAACCGACTTCATAAAGAAACATCATGAACTGCTGCTTTATAAATTCCATTCTGCCGTGAAGCTCTCCCAAAAACATTTCAACAGGCTTATGGCCGTTTTCCGAACTCAGCTTAAAAGCTTTTGCAACTTTCGGCTGATATTCAAAATAGAGCTGATCGCACTTTCTTCCCGTTAAATAATGAAGTCTGTTTCTCGTATGCCATATGAAAGAGAGACACTCGGAAAAGCTTCTGAATTCGTCATGTGAAAGGTAGCCGTAATATTCAAGATCCCTCGGTTTTTTGATGTCCGACATTATGCGGGCTATCCAGAGCATCGTATGATAATCTCTAAGACCGCCCAGACCTTCCTTTATATTCGGTTCGAGCATGTATGCTGAATCCCCGAAACGGAGATGACGGGTGGTGTTGCTTTCAACAAGCCAGTTGATAATCTTTTCCGGTCTTTTCACAAGGATTTTTCTCTGAATCTCATCCATTAGATCAGAATAGAGAAGGGACATTCCGCATATGAAACGGGCATCAAGCAGCGATGTGAGAACCTGATAGTCGCTTCCGGCAATGCTGATGCATTCTTTAACGGATCTGGTGGCATGTCCGACATCAATTCCTATATCCCACAGGGGATACACAACCTCCTTGATAAGTTTTTCGGCATTTTCAGGCACTTTTTCCCTAAAAAGAAAAAGGAGATCGACATCTGAATGAATGCACTGTTCCTGCCGGCCGTATCCGCCAAGCGCAATTATTGCAAACGGGTTCCTGGAAATCGCCATTCCAGGGCCTATTATGCTTTTTTCAAAGCTTTCGAAAAAATAATCATCAAAAAGTCTTGAGTGCCGCTCGAGAAACAA
>JBFYVZ010000241.1:0-3208 GCA_041298995.1 Desulfobacteraceae bacterium | reverse complement strand
TTCATCCATTGCGCTTTTCAATCCCTGGAGTTCTCTTTCAAAAGTTTTTTTATCCGACATCTCCCAGCATACCTGTATCAGTTGCGTCTCACCTGAAATTCTGTGCCGCGTAAAGAAATCAACTTCGCGCCCGTCTTTTGTATTGACATATTCAGCATCATAACCCCGGCGATGCAGGTGCATAAATACCATGGTTTCCAATAACCGGCCGTAATTATATGAATTACGAAAGGTCATGGCGTTCAAAAGTCCGGTATCAATGGTGTAGATCTTCGCCGGATTGATCAGTCTTGATTTTTCAGAACGACTGTGAATTGGAACTTTGTAAAACAAAAAAGCATCCGTCAAATGATCAAGATATTCATACAAGCTGTTCTTGGTGCATTTGATCGACATGCTTTTCATTGTATTGAAGAACTTGTTGACACTGAATTGCCCGCCGGAAGAATTCATAATATGGCGGACAAGATGTTTAATCACAAGAATATTGCTGACCTTATGGCGCTCTATGATATCTTTCAGCAGTACAGAATCAATATAACCCTGCAATATCTCAATGCGAAGATTGCGATCCAGTTTCTGTACTTCCGGGAAACCTCCAATATCAAGATAATCTTTTACAGCCTTGCGCAATACGGAGGCCGTGTTTGCGCCAAACGTTTTTGGATTGCTCGAAAAAAGCCCGTGAAATTTCAAAAATTCCTCAAAACTGAACGGGCATATTTCTATCGGCAGAGAACGCCCCCGTAAACTTGTGGCTATTTCCGAACCAAGCAATTTTGATGATGAGCCGGTAATGAAAATTTGGAGATTTTCCGTATCAAGCAAGCGCCTTATGAACAGTTCCCATTGATCAATTCGCTGTATCTCATCAAAGAAAAAATAACACCTGGCATTTCGATGTTCGGGATATTTTCCGAAATAGACATCAAGAATTTCCTGAAAATTATTAACGTTAAACTCAAGCAACCGATCATCTTCAAAGTTAAGATAGAGTATCTCCTCTTTTTTTATTCCCGAGGCAATCAGCTCTTTTATTTTCTGATAACAAAACCAGGTTTTACCAGCTCGCCTCATACCGATGACGACATCAGCTTTACCCTTTACTTCAGAAAATTCCCTATTCCGAATTACCGGTTCAGGCAAATTCCGTTCATGGAAATCATCAATAAGTTGCGAAATTACGTTTTTCATAATTGTAATACTATCTCTTTTTTAAAGATAATGCAATTGTTTTCTGTCTCTTTTTTTAAGATGCAGAGGTAACCAAATATTGTGTTCCAGATGCCGACCGGAATAAAGCGAACCTTCGCCTGATGATTCAGCCATAAGTGATCTATGCTTCAACTCTTTCCCGAAGCCAGTCATTGATCAAAACATCTTCAGGCATTTTTAATTTTTTGGCCTTTCTCCGGATTTTGTCGTAGGTGCCGACATCCAAACCTGCATATTTCTTCTTTATAAGCAGAAATTTTAAATTTTTTGCTTCTTCAAAATCATTAAATTCCGAGATATCATGTTCATCCCAGAATTCAGATGTCTCATATATAGACATATCCTCCTTATTTGAGAGGGTGCACTTCTCAAAAGAAACACTTTTATCTTTGACAAGGGAAACACGGTAGATGGAAATAAACTTGCCGGGTGGATCTTGTGGGGTTTCGAAAAGATTGTTCTGGATTGATGGCAAACTACAGGTAAGGCTTTTCTTTTTCATTGTTGGACCTCCTTCTCATGCCTTATCTGTCCCCTATTTGTTCCTTTTGAAGTAAAACTATAAATGTAAAGGGTGTCCCCGATATTCCCCTGGGCGTCCCCATGGCCCCCCCTAATTTCATGGGCCCCATGGCGCCCCTAAAACTCTGAGAGTAACACCGGCGATGGAAGCAGGAATTACTAGTTGTGTTTGGAGCTTAGAAGAGATAATCAATCTTAAATGAAAGTTAATATTGACGGCTTCGTAAAAAGTCCGATTTCTTCGTTGCTCTTCATCTTTCGTCATTGCGGCGTACTTTTATGTACGCACCCTTCGGGCCCCGCGTTTGCGGTATTCCTCAAGATTCGCGACGCCTTGAACTTGAACTTTTTACTTTGCCGTCCGAATTTTGACTTTTTACGAGTCCATCAATATTGATAACGCAGTAAATCGGTACTATAAAATATAAGACGTTTATATAAAGTTGAAGCCAGGGCTAATAAAAATAATTCTTGGTGTCACTATTTTAATCTTTATACAGACCCTCGGAGTGAAAGTCTCTGAGCATTACAGTCCCAGGGAACCTTTTGGTTCCCTGTTTTATTTTTATAACTACAATCATTCTAGGGAGAGAAGTCAATGAAAGTAAAAATATTTATTGATTTTTGGAATCTGCAATTATCATGGAATGATTATCACAAAAAAATGGGGGAAGGCAGAACTATTAAAATACCCTGGGGAACAACATTGCCGCTGGTGTTATTGAATAAAGTTGGTAAAGACTGCGAATATGCCGGTACTCATGTTTATGCTTCCATAAATACGAAAAGCCATAACGATAGAAAGTTAAAATCTTTTTTACAGACGATGGATTTATTTTCTGGTTATAAAGTAATTATTATGGAAACTGTTAACAGGTCTTTGTTCCTGATTCGATATTCGATGTCCGATATTCGATATTCTGCTTCTCACGCCTTCCGCCTAATAAAAGATGAGTAAGTTTAGAAGGTTAAGACGTCCCCTATTTGCTTATTTATGGACGTCCCTAATACCCCACAATTTACCCCCCCTATTTACTTTCTTTATACAACAATTCAGGATCTAAATCGGCTCCGTTTCCCCACCCAATTGTGTCAAAATTTATGCGGACTGATTTAAAAATATTCTGATCTTTTAATTCGGTAAAAATTCCTTTCTCCATATAGGAGCTCATATCAAAGATTCTTTGCTCATTATTTTCAAATATTAATAATAATTTATAATTATCTAATGGTTTAACAAATTTTACCCCTAAATACATATTAAATACTCCCCATTTTAAATTATTTTAGCGGCTCTATCTTAAAAGGCAGTTCACTATTTATAGCCAATTCCCAGTTGGCCAGTAATTCTTCTTTATGTAGCTCAGCCCATGCCTCGACTAACTTTCGCTGTTTAATTGGCATCTCACCTTCGAGTATCTCACACAAATTGATATCAAAAGTTGCTTTATAATTTTGATAATATGCATGA
>JBFYVZ010000228.1:0-4722 GCA_041298995.1 Desulfobacteraceae bacterium | reverse complement strand
GCTGCAACAATCCGTTTAAGCCCCTCGATCAGTTTCATTTTTTCCGTCAGACAGGAAATCATTATATGAGTTCCATGCTCACAGTCATAAAAATAGCCGGGATGAACAAAAATCCCATGATTTTTCAGGAGATGCAGAACAAGATCTTCTTCATCTTTCCGGGTTTTGATTTCCGGAAAAAGATAATATCCTCCGTCGGGGCGGCATATCTTTACGTTATTATTTTTGGAAAGTAATTCAAGAGCAAGGTCAATGCCCGACCGAAACTTTGTCCGCATTTGTTCGACAAAACCCATTCCTTCATCAAAGATCAAGGGAAGCATGGACTGCGCCAGATAATTTGCCCCAAGATATGTATCGTTTAAAAGCTCAAGCCTTTGTTCATAATCCCTCACGTTGGCGCCGCTTAAGGCAATCCATCCGAGTTTCAAATCAGGAAGCCCGAACATCTTCGAAATGCCGTTAAGGTGAAAGACAGGCAATTCCGGATGCAATGCGCCGAAAGGAGCAATATTTGTGACTCCGCAGGGAAATTCGGCAAATACTTCGTCGCATATTACGGGAAGTCCGAGAATGCGCAGCGCGGGAATAGCTTCCTTCACAACCATTCCTGTCGGGTTATGGGGCGATACAATGATAACTCCTCTGGTCCTGTAGTCAGACCCGGAAATTAAACTTTCCGCGTTGATTTGCCAGCCATTGTTTTCATCCATATCGTAAGTGCGCAGTTCGACATGATGTATGGCGGCAAGGTGCTCAAAAAGGGGATAGCTTATCCCGGGAGCAAGCAGATTATCTCCCGGATCCGCAAGAAGGGCAAACAGCAGGCCGTAGGATTCACTTGTGCTCGCCGTGATAAAGATATTATCAGCCGCAAGTTCGACAGCAGGAATGCGATCAATGTAATAATCGGATATGACCTGCCTTGCGGAAGCAAGCCCCTTTGGATCAGGATCATACTTTCGTTTGCTCCAGTATTGTTCGGCAGCCTTTTCCAAAATTCCGGGAGGGAAGATCAGCCCTTCAACGGTTGGATTGCTTCCAGTAAGATTTATGAATCCTTTTTTCTTTTCAGCTTTCCGGAATTCTTGCTCTATCCTGTTTTCCGCAAAATCAAAATCAGAAAAAAATCCTGCCATATTAAACCGCCGCCGTTCGTACATCGTACATCGTACATCGAAATTCGATATTCATTGTTTTGTTTGCCCGCACACAAACTGACAATATTTATGATATCCACTATATGTTACAAGAATTTTTACAGACTTCTGACTTCCGGCTACTGTCTTCCGCATGCTTCTCCTACCAGTGAGGCTGATTCCCAATACGATGTCCCATGACTTCAAGGGTCTCATGCACTACGAGAAAAGCTCCCGGATCTATTTCCCGGACTATATCTTTGACTCTTGGAAGCTCTCTGAATGTAATAACGGTATAAAGGATATTTTCATCCTTTCCTGAATATGCGCCCTGTCCCTTAATAAAGGTGACACCCCGCACGATTTCTCTGAGAATTTTCTGACTGATCTCTTCCCATTTCGGGGATATTATAATGACCGCTTTTCTCTGGCTGAGCCCGGTTAAAACCACCTCTACAATTCTTGACGAAACATACATGTAAACGAGCGTATAAAGCGCTGATTCAAGAGAAAATAAAATCGATGCCGCCGAAAGCACAATTATATTGAAAGCAAGAATAGTGCTCCCGACGCGAATGGAAAAACGGTTAAGAAGCACCACTGAAAGTATATCGGTTCCACCGGCCGACCCCTTTGATTTCAATATTATTCCGGCTCCGACCCCGGTAAGGATTCCGGCAAAAAGCGCGCTTAAAATCTTATCCTGTACCGGAAGCGGAACATTTACCCACCCGACCATAGCGGAAAATATAACCATTCCGGCTACGCTGTAATAAAAAAACCTCCGGCCCACGAACTTCCATCCTATTATAAAGAGAGGAATATTCATGAAAAAATAGAGCCAGCTTACCGGTAAAGATGGAAAAAGATAGTGAATGCCAAGGGCAAGACCTGTCAGTCCGCCGCTTACAAATTTATGAGGTATAATAATTCCGTTTAAAGCTATGGCAACAAGTGCGCTTCCAATGCAGATAAGAAGCAGGTTGTAACTGATTTGCTTAATCGATTCTGTTCCGGACACAGGGCTTTCCGGCAAATTAGCGCCGGTACCCCCTTGTTTTTCTGTAATTATTTTATTGTCCATATCCAGTACCTCTGTTATTTCCTGTTTTGAACACTCAAAAAACAATATGGCGCAAGTTGGATGTTATGCAAAGCTTTCACGAGTCGGTAAGATTTAACTGCTGAAAATATAAACGATACCAGATAGTTTATCAACCAAAATGAATTTTCAACCTGCTCTCTATCTTCCTTGACACTCAAACGCTTTTTTTTTATAAGGAATTATGTAATCGCAAATGTCATATCCATTCGAAACAGCGCTCATTAATTTTGTTGCTTGCGGCTGGGAGTTTCGATAATATATGTATATAAATACAATATGTTGTCTTAGATATTTCAACGGAGAATATCCATGAAAAGACTTATCATCCTATTACTGACTGTTTTGATTCTTCCGCTCCTGCTTCAAAACGTATCTTCTGCTGCAGACTTTCGGAAAGCAAAAATTGCGGTTCTCGACTTTCAGCTTCAGGGGGAAGGATTTGAAACCAAGGACATGGGCGTAATTGTAGCAGAATGGTTTATCACAGCCCTCGTCAAGGCCGGTCGTTTTGAAGTTATTGAACGGGGATTGATACAAAAACTTCTGGAAGAGCAGAAACTATCCATGACCGGTATTGTTGATGCATCCACTGCAACCCAAATAGGCAAGTTTCTCGGAGTTAAAACCATAATAAGCGGCTCGGTTATGAAGCTGCAGAACGTAATTGAAATAAATGCCAGAATAATCGATGTTGAAACAGCCTCAATAATAGCAGCAGAAAATGTAAAAAGTACCACTGCTGTCAGGCTTCAAGACCTGGTTGTACAGATGTCCGAAAAAATAATAAAAAATTTCCCGCTGGAAGGCTACATTGTCAATAAGACCGATTCAAAAGTAACCATCGACCTTGGAAGAATGGCCGGTGTTAAAGAGGCGATGGAATTTTCTGTGTACAAAGAAGGCAAAATAATCAAACACCCCAAAACAGGAGCAATAATAGATGTCCAGCGGATAGAAACAGGCAAGATAGTAATTACCGATGTCAGGGATAAAATCGCGGAGGGGAAAATTCTTCAGGAGGAATCCCCGGGTTCCATTTCCTACGGGCAGCTTGTAAGCACTACGGTTGGAAATCTGCAACCGATACCGAAGGAGATACCACCAGATGCCGCGCTCGAAAAAGCCCTTTCATCATCAACGCAGCCTTCTAAAAAAGGTAACAGCCCGGGCGACGTTGCGGGCATGCTGAGATCTTCCAACCTGGGAGATAAAGCAGACGGCGCCAAAATTGTTGTAAAACTGTACAAAAACGACCAGGCAATTCTTGACATTGTAAATAACGAACTTTTGAAAGGATATAACAGCCGTTCGGACGACAGAAATTATGTTGAAGCAATGGCATGGCTTTGCAATGCTCTCGGAGCATCAGGACAGGCCAAGTATGCGTCAACTCTTGAAAAGGTTTCACAAGAAGCTCCAAACAAGAAACTGCAAAAATATGCGCTTAAGAATCTGAGACATCTTAGATAGTTGATACTTTGACATTTCTCAATTCAAAAAAAATTCTCCTTGTTCATCCCCTCGGATACGGAAAAGAGGCTGCCGGGAGAGATATATCAAGAATAGCAAGCATCATTCCGCCGATTGGGCTTGCAGGCATAGCGGCATACCTGGAAAAACGGGGAATTGATTCTTTGATCATTGACTGTTATGCCCGGCCTGATTCCGACAACCTCATTCGCGGTTATCTTCAGTCTGAAAAACCTGCATTCCTTGGATTAAGCTGCACCACTTCAACTTTTCTCGACGGGATCCGAACGGCAAAACTGGCAAAAAGCATCCTTCCGGATATAAAAGTCATTTTCGGGGGAGCCCATGTTTCAGCTCTTAAAGAAAAAATTCTGAGAGACTTTCCAATAATCGATTTTACTGTTATAGGCGAAGGAGAGGAAACTCTTGCAGAATTGATGGAAAACAGCGGAGAAAACAGCTCCTCAATACCTGGCATCATATACCGTGAAAAAGAAGATGAAATACGCTTTACAGGCCGGAGATCGACAGCGCTGGATCTCGACAATCTTCCTTTTCCTTCATATGAAAAGCTTGAAGGCTTTCCCTCTGCATATAAAGCGCTTTTGTTCAGTTATCCGAAAGCTCCCAGTTCAAGCTGCATATCAAGCCGCGGGTGCCCCTATGCATGCAGTTATTGCGACCGTTCCGTTTTCGGCCGATCTTTCCGTTACAACTCCGCCGAATATATGTATGAGCATGTGAACTATTTAAACAAGCGCTTCGGGGTGAAACACATAACTTTCTACGATGACCAGTTCACATTTAAAAGGGAAAGAATCGTTGATTTCACGAGAATGATGATTGACCGGCCGCGGAAATTGACCTTCAATTGCGTAGCGAGAGCAGAACATATAGATTACGAGCTTCTTCTTTTGCTCAAAGAAGCAGGCTGCTGGATGATCAGTCTCGGAATAGAGACCGGCGACGAAAATCTTCTTGCGCAGCACAGGCAGAATGCGAATCTCT
>JBFYVZ010000216.1:0-2752 GCA_041298995.1 Desulfobacteraceae bacterium | reverse complement strand
CAAGAGCCATTTTGCCTATAATGTTCGGAAGACAGGCAAGTATAATCAACACCGCCTCAAGAGCCGGAAAAGTCCCGCCCATTTTTAACGGGGCATACGCGGTTGCAAAAGCAGGAGTAATAATGCTTACCAAAGTCATGGCTAAAGAGCTTGCCGGAGCGGGAATAAGAATTAACGCAATATGTCCGGGGCAGATAATGACCGACCTTGAAAAATGGCGTTTCGGACTTGAAGCGCAGTTTTTTGCATCCACAATTGAAGAACGTGAAAAAGAGATGTGCAAGACCATCCCCTTAGGACGCATCGGAAGTCCTGAAGAGGTAGGGAATCTGGTGGCTTTTCTTGCTTCGTCGGCATCATCTTATATTACCGGCCAGGCGATTAATGTTACGGGGGGGCAACTTATGGAATTATAAAGGGAGGGTTCAAGGCTTCCCGCCATAATGATTGGCGGGCCTTCGGCAGTGTTCAAGTGAAACGAAGTGAAACATGAGAATACAGGAGCCAGGAGTCAGGAGCCAGAATAACCATGGTATTGTTTTTTTCTGTATTCTGAATTCTGACTACTGTATTCTTATATAAACATCATGGAGGAACAAAATGGCAACAGTAACAGGCGGCAGGCTTGCGGCAGAAGCGCTTATTGAAAAGAAAATTGAATATGTTTTTACATTGAGCGGAGGTCATATAACTCCCATTTATCAGTATCTCGAAAACTCGCCTGTCAAACTGTTCGATACAAGGCACGAGCAGGCAGCGGTATTCATGGCTGAAGCCTGGGGCAGAATGACAAGAAAGCCTGGAATCGCCATGGTTACGGCAGGCCCGGGCTTTACAAATACCCTGTCTGCAATAGCAAACGCGAACATGGCAAACTCCCCTCTTGTTCTGATCTCTGGTTGTGTCGGTGTTGAATGCATCGAAAAGCTCGACCTTCAGGATATGCGCCAGCTTCCCATAATCGAGCCCATGGTGAAAAAAGCCCTTGTCTGTCACAAGACAAACAGGATTCCCGAATTTATTGATCTTGCCTACCGGACAGCCATAACCGGGCGCCCCGGGCCTGTTTATCTTGAATTACCGGTAGATGTTTTAAATGCTTCCATTGATGAGGCCCAGGTTAAAAAGACAAATACCATTGTCGAATCAAGACCAGCAGATTCGGGAAATGCAGCTAAAATTATTGAAATGATCCAAACTTCAAAAAATCCGATTGTTATTGCGGGAAGCGGCGCATGGTATTCCGATGCCGGGAAAGAGCTTGTTGAATTCACCGAAAAAACCGGCATACCTGCTTTTACGTTTGCTCTCGGACGCGGGACAATTCCCGATACTCATCCCCTTTGTTTTGAATCATCCCTTGCAATAAGACCCGGCGCGGCTCTATTCGCAAACTTCAGCACAGACCTTGTAATATTTCTCGGCTCGCGCATGAGTTTCTTTTATATCTTCGGAGATATTTTTCCAAAGGAAGCAAAGATCATCCAGGTGGATATAAAACCCGAGGAAATCGGAAGAAACCGCTCTATAGATTTAGGCATTGCGGGAGACTTAAAAGCGCTTCTTGGCATATTAAACAGAATCATCGATGAAAAAGGAATAGGCAAATCCCTGACAGATCGTTTCAGCGCCTGGGTTTCAACACTTAAACAGGCCGAAAAAGACGGGAAAGCACCTTCAATACCTAACTGGGAAAGCAATAATATCCCGATTCATCCTTTAAGGCTTGCGCGCGAAATCAATGAGTTCATGAACAAAGAAGACGATATAGTTGTAGGAGATGGAGGAGATACGCCGGTCTGGATGGGAATGACAAGAACAATCCGGCAACCGGGCCACTATCTCGATTCCGGCATTTACGGCTGCCTTGGGATCGGATTACCCTATGCCAATGCAGCAAAGCTTCTTAATCCGGAAAAACGTGTATGCCTTATTACAGGCGATGGATCTGTCGGATTCAATTTCATGGAATTTGAAACAGCCATCCGGAAAAACCTCCCCGTTGTCGTTGTTATCAGCAACGATCTCGGATGGGGCATGATACGGCACAGCCAGGAAATAAAGATAGGGCATGCAATTGAGGATGGAACATTCATCGGTAAGGTGAACTACCATAAAATGGTTGAGGCTCTCGGCGGGAAGGGTATGTATGTGGAAAAACCGGAGGATATCCGGCCTGCTCTTGAAGAAGCCTTTGCTTCAGGGAAAACAACCTGTATCAATGTCATGACCGATCCGACGACCGTAAGCCCTGGAAGCACGGCGCTGGCTAATCTTGGTGGCTACAAAGCGTAAAAACGCGGGGTCGTCGTTCGTGAAGCGTGAAGCGTGAAGCGAACGATGGTCCACGAATGACGCTTCACGCTTCACGAATAACGCTTCACGATTCACGATCTTCGATACAGTATTAAGGAGAAGGAGAAGATATCATGAAAAACACCGGCATACCAAACGGTTTTTTACTGTCCAAAGGTCATTCCTACTATGTTTTCATACTGCTATTTCTCCTCTACATGTTTGATTACATCGACAGAATGGTAGTTGTCTCACTCTTCCCGTTTCTAAAATCAGACTGGGGATTGTCCGACACCCAGTGCGGAATGCTCGTTTCCGCAGTTTACTGGTCGATACTGATTTTTTCATTTCCCGTTTCAATATTCGTGGACAGGTGGAGCCGGAAAAAAAGCATCGGTGTCATGGCTGTGCTATGGAGCGTCGCCACCGTTGCCTGTGCCTTTACAAAAAATTTCAC
>JBFYVZ010000138.1:0-7307 GCA_041298995.1 Desulfobacteraceae bacterium | reverse complement strand
GGGCTATTATGCTGGAATGAGAAAAGGAGAGGTCATAAATCTGACCTGGGATAAAGTTGATATGAAAAACCGTATCATTAAACTTGACGCTACTGACACAAAAGACAAGGAAGCGCGGCAGGTTCCAATTTGTGATGCACTGTACGACATCCTGAAAGATACCCCAAGGGCAATTCATGACAATCACGTTTTCCAGTTTAAGGGAAAGCCAGTAAAGGACATCAGAACTTCATTAAGAAATGCTTGTAATACTGCTGGGATATCGTATGGCAGGGGAACGAAAGATGGGTTTGTTTTCCACGACACTCGACACTGCTTCAATACCAATATGAGAAAGTCAGGAGTTCCCGAAAGCGTTATAATGAAAATCACGGGTCATTCAACAAGGGAAATGTTTCTCCGATATGACACCGTTGATGCTACGGATACCAAGAAAGCTGTTGACCAAATGGAAGGCTTTCTGAAAAGTGTTGACCAAACCGTTGACCAAGAGCCCTCAAAAGCAAAAAAGGGTTAACCGATTAACTGGCTAACCCCCTGTATTTATTAGTGGTGCCGAAGGCGGGATTTGAACCCGCGCGCCTTTAGAGCACTACCCCCTCAAGATAGCGTGTCTACCAAATTCCACCACTTCGGCGATTCAATGCAGCATATTCTATTTTTTTTCGTTTGTTTCCGGGAGCTGAACAGGCGCTGTTTCCTGTTTAGGAATAACATCGCCGCTTTGTGCAGTACTTTGCTCAACAGGGGCTTTTACTTCTGTCATAACCGAGCTCCCTTTTTTGTGCGCGGAAATGTAAGCGAGCGACAGGGATGTAATCATGAAAATAACAGCGACCACTGTTGTTGCCTTGCTCAGGAAAGTAGAAGCTCCCGTACTCCCAAAAAGGGTCTGGCTGGAACCTCCGCCAAAGGCTGCACCAATATCAGCCCCTTTACCGGTCTGGAGCAGAACAATCATAATAATTGCAACACAAACGATAACATGTAATATAATTAGTAAAATTGACATATATTAATCCGGCTCATTTATATTTTATAATTTCTGCAAATTTTTCAGCGTTTAAACTTGCTCCGCCGACGAGAGCGCCATCGATATCGGGCATTGACATCAGTTCCCCGATATTTTCCGGCTTCACACTTCCTCCATACAGTATTCTTACTGATTCGGCAATCTTTTTTCCAAAAAGGTTCTCAATAAGGTTGCGCAGAAACAGGTGAACTTCCTGAGCCTGAGCGCTTGTTGCTGTTTTACCTGTCCCTATAGCCCAAACAGGCTCATAGGCAAGTATAATATGCTTCAGGTCATCCGGAGAGAAGCCTTCTAATCCCATTTTTAACTGTTTGTCAAGAATATTAAATGTATCCTTACCATCACGCTCTTTTTCTGTTTCACCTATGCAAAAAACAGGCGCAAGGCTGTTGTTTATTGCAGCTCTGATCTTTTTGTTGACGGACATGTCTGTTTCGCCGAAAAATTGCCTGCGTTCCGAATGTCCTATGATAACATATCTGCATCCTGCCGAAGCAATCATTCCTGGAGATATTTCACCCGTATAGGCTCCTTCCTTTTCCCAGAAAAGATTTTGTGCCCCGATCATAACAGGACTATCCTTAACAACTTCATAAACTGACACAAGGGCTGTAAACGGGGGAGCGATCATCACATCAACATGATTTATACCATGTAATATCCGGACTAATTTCTTTGCGGTTTCAACTGCTTCAGGGCAGGTTTTGTACATTTTCCAGTTGCCGGCTATGAAAGGTTTGCGTTTACTCATAATCATCTCCTTTTAAATTACGCTAACTTAATTTTTTCATAAAGACAAGGGCATCTTCGCCTGTTTCAGAGTAATAGTTGGGCCTTTTCCCGACAGGCATAAATCCCAGCTTGCCGTAAAGTGAGGTTGCGGCATTGTTTGATTCTCTGACTTCAAGAAATACCGATGTTACCCCTTTCATGAGGGCTATTTCAAAACACCTGTTAAGCAGCCAGGATGCAATTCCTGAATTCCGCCATTTCGTTAAAACCGCTATACGCAAGATGCTCATTTCGCTGCCTGTTATGCGGGAACATAGATATGCTATGACTTCTCCGGAAATGGCCCTTTTGGGCGATCTCTGTGTCAATCTGCGGGATTTCTTGTGCGACGTACTATGAGTACGTCTCCGTACAATCTCTTGATTTTCTTGAGCTTGCCCAAAATTGCTGATTTCCGAATTGAAAGCTTGCATGTGTTCAAATTTGGTTTCCGGACCGACACTATTTAACTTAACTACATAATCAAAGGCGTCTTTGCTTGAGAGTTCTTCATGAAACAGTTTGGATGACCAGGGCTGTTTGAAAGACATTTTTTCAATTAAAAGAATCTGTTCGATATCAGATTCGGTAAGAGCGGAAAGGCGCCACTGCAATAATTTAACTCCGTTTATTTCCTTTTAGAATGCCGCTTGCAAGGGAGATACTTTTTTTGCCGTATGCTTCTATACATTCTGCAAGCTTTCCCAAATCCATATCCTTTCGGGAATTGACGGCTTTTATGAGTATGGGAAGGTTTACTCCCGATATGACTTCAACACGCCCTTCTTCAAGGAAGGAATAACTTAAGTTGGAAGGGGTTCCTCCGAACATATCCGTAAGGATAAGAACTCCCTCCTTCTGATTAACCTTTTTTATGCCTAAGGATATTTTTTCTCGAAGTTTATCAGCTTTTTCATTCATGTCTATAGAGACCGAGACTACATTCTCGGGGATGGCAGCCAGAATAAATCCTGCGGTATCGATCAAGGCATCGCCCAGTTGTCTGTGTGTTACTATAACAATTCCTATCATAAAACTCCTATTGAGACCTTTGCATAATGCTCCATTTTGCCCTATTTATTTAAAGACTTGGTTTCTGGTTGTTTCTTTTAACCAGGAACCAGGGACTGTGAACCAGGAACCTAAACCCATATAATCATCTGGTCATGTCTCTATGTAAAAGATTGATCTGACCCGCGGTATTTTTAAAATGCTCAAATATTGTTCTCGCAATAGGAACGGAGCGGTGCCTGCCTCCTGTACATCCGACTGCAATAGTCAAATATGCCTTGCCTTCCTTTTCATATAAAGGAATTAAATAGTCAAGCAAATCAAAATATTTTTTCATAAAAGTCTTCGTTGTACGATTTTTTAATACAAAATTTCTGACTTTTTCGTTTTCCCCATTAAGATTCTTTAATTCGGGTTTAAAAAAAGGGTTTGTAATAAAACGGACATCAATAATCAGATCCGCATCAGAAGGGATACCATATTTATATCCGAATGAGAGAATATATACATTCATGGGTGAACTTTTCTTGCTTTTAAGCGCAATATCCAGAATTGTGGCTTTCAGTTCATGTACATTAAAACGGGATGTGTCAATGATCCTGTCGGCAGCATCTTTTAAATCATTCAGCCGTTTTTTCTCTATCCGTATATTTTCGACAAGAGTTTTAGCGCGGGAAAGGGGATGGTGCCTTCTAGTTTGACTGAAGCGCTGCAGCAGGATGTCCTCGTCAGCTTCAAGAAAAAGAATTTCAAAAGAGCAACCGCTCTGTTTTATTGAATCGAAAACCGCTCTGTATTTGGATAAAAATTCTTTTTCCCGCAGGTCCATGACAAAAGCGAGACCGTTAACTTCATTAGAACTCTTGATAGGAAGTTTTAAAAACTTGGGAAGGAGAGCAACCGGCATATTATCAACACAATAGAAGCCGGCATCTTCAAATGCTGCTATTGCAGTACTTTTACCAGATCCTGAAAGGCCTGTAATAATAAATATTTTTAAATTCTTCACGTTAAAAGAGGGCTTTATTAAAAATCTTCGTCAACTTCCTCAATTATAGAATAAACCTGATTACTGTCGGTTGCTTCCATGAGCTTTTTTTTGAAAGACTCGTTTTTCAAAAGTCTGGATATTCGTGCGAGCAACTTCAAATGAAGGCCGGTTGAATTTTCAGGAGTTAAAAGAATGAAAAACAAATGGGTCGGCCTGCCGTCAATAGATTCGAAATCAACACCCTTTCTGCTCAGGCCGAAACCCATTATAAGCGATTCGAGATTTTTTAATTTTCCGTGCGGAATCCCAATGCCTCCACCTATTCCGGTGCTTCCAAGACGCTCTCTTTCAAGAAGAACCTTGATAAGTTCCGCACTGTTTATGCCTGTTATTTTTGAAATGGAAGCAACCATCTCTTCAATGACATCGTTTTTAACTTTCGATTTCATATCGGTTATAATTGCTTCTTTTGGCAGTACTTCCAGAATTTTCATTTTATACCATCACATATGACATCAGATTTAAATAATACCGAATAGAAAATTTCAGCTGACGGGTTGAATCAATCCGTAATTGCCGTCTTTTCTGCGATAAAGAACATTAATTTTATCTGTTCTGGCATTTGTAAAAACAAGGAAATTATCGGTTACCAGGTCCATCTGCATAACCGCTTCTTCAATATCCATGGGTTTGTATTCAATATTCTGAACCTTTATCTGGCCGATCTCGGATTCTTCCCAGAGGTTTTCCTGACTTATCGCGGCTGTTTTCCCTTTTGAGGTTGTTCTCCGTTCACGGATTTTCTGCTTGCTCTTCTTTATCTGCTTTTCAAGTTTATCAAGCACCATGTCGATGGCTGCGTACATATCAATTGTCTCTTCTTTGCCAAAGATATTAAGCCTGTCCCCCGTTATATTGACTTCGGCTATGTGACGGAATTTTTCTATTGAAAGCACAACTGTTGCTTCCGCGGGATTGTCAAGAAATTTATCGAGTTTATCCAGCTTATCGCCGATGTATGACTTTAAGTTATCAGAAGGGTCAAGATTTTTAAAAGTAACTGATGTTTGCATGCTTATGTAATCCTCCCTAATGTTGTTTGCGTTTGTTTGAAGATAGTATCTTCAGCACATCTCTGTATTTTGCGACGGTTCTTCTTGCTATATTCACATTGGAATTCAAAAGAATATCAGCAATTTTATCATCACTGTATGGCTTTTGTGGATCTTCATTTTTAATGAGCTTTTTAATCATATCCTGAACGCTGGCTGAAGCCAGAGATTCGCCTGTAATTCGATTAATAGAACTATTGAAAAAATATTTCAATTCAAAAATGCCCTGGGGGGTTAATGCATATTTGTTTGTAGTCACCCTGCTGATTGTTGATTCGTGCATTTCTATATCCTGAGCAATATCTCTTAATACCATAGGTTTTAAAAAAGATATTCCGTTTTCAAAGAATTCCCTCTGAAATTTGAGTATGCTTTCCATTACCTTATATATTGTTTTCTGGCGCTGATGGATACTTTTTATCAGCCATGCCGCGGACCGCATCTTCTCCTGGATGAAGTCCCTGGCATCATTTGGTATTTTACCTCCTCCCATGTTTTTTTTATAGTAGGAATTGACTCTCAGCTTCGGCATCCCGTCATCATTTAGTATTATTACAAAACTATTTTCCACTTTATATACATAAATATCAGGGGTTATATATTGAGGCTCCTCATCTGAAAACTTTCGCCCTGGTTTTGGTTCAAGCCCCAGGATAATATTTACGGCCGTTTCAACTTCTCCCATATCTGCTTTGAGCGCCTTTGCAATAGCCCTGAAATTTTTGTTTTCAAGATAATTCAGATGATTTTGAATAATATCGGTGACCACAGTTCCATGGAGACCAAGCTGATTTGCCTGTATGAGAAGGCATTCGCTCAAATTTCTTGCGCATACTCCGGCCGGATCGAATGTTTGTATTATTGATAAAACTTTTTCAACCTTTTCTGTGGAAGCTCCGCCGGTTCTTGATATATCTTCCACAGAAACATCAAGATAACCGTCTCCGTTGAGATTCCCTATTATAAGACTTCCTATTTCTTCATCTTCTTTTGAAGGACTTATCATCAGAAGTTGCCAGAGAAGATGATCGTTCAGAGATTCAGTCCTGGATATAAAGGCTTCATAGCTTGGAGTCTCTTTTTTTTCTGTTTCAAAACTGATTTTACCAGGCGCGTTATATTCATCAATGTAATTGTTCCAGTCAAAGGAGTCGTTTATTTTTTCTTCAATTTTTACTTCTCTGGTTAGGGATTCCTCCGGTTGGGGCTGTAATTCAGTAGGTTCGGACAACAATTCATTGGAAACAGAATCCTGAACCTCTTCCAGCATAGGGTTTGAATCAAGTTCCTGACGTACCGTATCAAGAAGTTCAAGTCGTGAGAGCTGCAAAAGCTTGATAGCCATCTGTAACTGGGGAGTCATAACCAGTTGCTGGGAAAGTTTGAGTTGTTGTTTGAATTCAAGAGCCATATTATAATCTAAACTCGTCTCCGAGATATATGCGTCGCGCAATTTCGCTTGATGCTATTTTTTCCGGTGGTCCGGATTCAATAATCTTGCCTTCATTCAATATGAACGCCATATCGCATACACCAAGGGTTTCCCTTACATTATGGTCGGAAATCAAAATTCCTATCCCGCGATCCCTTAAATGCCTTATGATATTCTTTATGTCAATGACTGCGAGAGGATCTATTCCAGCGAAGGGCTCATCCAGAAGAATAAATTTCGGGTTGGTGGCAAGCGCCCTGGAAATTTCAAGGCGCCTTTTTTCTCCTCCTGAAAGGAGAGCCGCTTTCTGATCCGAAAGATGCCTGATGCCAAGCTCATCAAGGAGAATGTTTGCACGGTCTTCCTGCTCCTGTTTTGAAATTGATTGCAATTCGAGAATTGCCATAACATTCTGCTTCGCCGTCAGTTTTCTGAATATTGAAGCTTCCTGAGATAGATAACCCAATCCCTTGCGGGCCCTTATGTACATTGGTGCTCCGGTAATCTCTTCATCGTTGATGAATACTTTGCCTTCGTCAGGTTTTACCATTCCAACAGCCATGTAAAAGGTTGTTGTTTTTCCGGCGCCGTTTGGACCCAGAAGTCCGAACACCCCGCCGCTTTCGACATCGATGCTGATGGAATCAACGACTTTTCTTCCCCTGTAAATCTTAACCAGACTGTCAAGAAATAATTTAGCCATTAAAGAGGTTGTTTCTCCTTCCTGTTTACAAACTTTTTCCATCCGATTCAAAGAAGGCTTCAACACGGTTGTTTCCGCTCCCTTCGACATTAATACGTCCGTCATCCCGGAAAAAGGTTATTTTTGACCCTGATATGGTATTATTCCCGCTCGTAATTTTTGAATTAGGGCCGTTTAAGACCAGTATTCTGGTTTCAGCGGTATAAACAGCCTGCTCGGTTTCGGCAATTTTATCATCAAACAATATTTTTACA
>JBFYVZ010000054.1:0-29670 GCA_041298995.1 Desulfobacteraceae bacterium | reverse complement strand
TTATATTCATTGCAGCGGGCCAGCATGGTTTTGCTTGGCCCGTCATCTATCGTGATGTCGAGGGCCGCTATAAAGTGTGATATTGCAGCGTCCCAATCAGTCTTTCTGTATGCCTCAAGACCTTTTGCATAAAGCTCAAAAGTCATTTTCATCTTGTCATTCACATCTTCAGGATATCCGATAAGCTCATAAATGGTAAGAGGCGCCTTTCTCCCGACCACACTTACCAGGTCTATCTCGCGCGTCACAATGCCGTTTCCTGCTGCGGCAACTGTAGTGTCGCTTATCATCGTATAGATGCCGTAAATCTTGTTGACTCCTTCAAGCCTTGCGGCAATGTTGACCGTATCTCCCATCATTGTGTAATCCATTCTATTTTTGGATCCCATGTTACCGACGATAGCATTACCGCTGCAAAGCCCTATGCGCATTTTCAGTGCGGGTCTATTCTCTGACGTCCACCTTGTTCTCAACATCTCAAGTTTTTTTTGCATTTTTATACATGCCCTGCATGCAACTTCCGAATGATTGGGGAGATCATTAGGCGCACCGAAAAAGGCGATAATCGCGTCTCCTTCAAACTTATCCAATGTTCCCTCATATTCAAGGAGTATGTCAGTCATTTCAGTAAGGAATTCATTTAAGAGATCAACTATCTCTTTAGGTGAGAGCTTTTCGGCAATGCTTGTAAAGCCCTGGACATCTGAAAAAAATGCGGTAATTTCACGTTCTTGCCCCCCAAGATTGAGTTTTTCAGGAGATTCGATGAGCTGCCGTACCACGGATGGGGCAAGAAAAGTGGAAAAAGCATCCCTGATGAATTTTTTCTGTTTTGATTCGGCCATGTATCTGTGTAAGGTGACGCTCACATAAACAAGAAACATTGCTGAAAGAGGATATACGAGATTTAATATCCAGCCCTTTCCGTAAAAAAGCATGAAGCAGATAAAAATGTACCCTAAAAACTGAACGATAAAGAGAGCTGTTCCGGTAGCTATGCCAATTCTTGGAATTGCGATCCCAAGCAACAGGCACGTAATGATTATTGCTAAAATATCAAACAGGTAAGTCCAGCTTGGGTAGAAAATGAAGTCTTTGGATAGAATGCTGTCAATGACATTGGCATGAATTTCAAGACCTGGAAAAACATTCGAAAATGGTGTTACCCTGAGATCGTATATTCCGACTGCCGTTGCGCCGACTACGACAATCTTGTCCCTGATAAGATTGATATCAGCAGTTTCTTTCAATATATCAGTAACAGGAATATGAAGAAAGGTTTTTGCCGGCCCCCTGTAGTTGACTATTAACCGACCGATTTCATCAACCGGGATTGAAAGATCTCCTATGTTAAGTTTACCAATGCCGTATTCGTAAATCTTTATTGAAGGTTGTTTATCAAGAAAAGCGCCGACAGCAGCAATAGACAGCGGGGCATATAATGATTCTCTGCATTTAAGGACAGCGGGGAGCCACCGGACTACTCCGTCTTCATCAGGAAACATGTTGAAATATCCCGAATAGCGGGTTGTTTCTGAAATTGTCTTTATGTTTGACTGTGGTGAAGCCACCTCTATTAGGGATGCTTGCTTTGCAGCTTCGGATGAATAGGAGACCGATTTGTATTCGGAGCCCTGAACGCTATCGAGGTGTTCCTGAAATTCTTTTTCTTCGATATGTCCGGTGGAAGCGGCATCCGCCTGGAAAAAAAAGCCAAGAACGACTTTTGCTTTTGAACTCATTATAGCTGTGGCAAGGAGCCGGTCATTGTCCGTCTGGATTTTCAGATCTTCAAGATATCTTGTTAATGCAGGATTCGATTTATCCAGAACACTTATTTTATTTTGAATTTCCTGTATTGTTCTTAAAATGCTTTTTTCATCCGCCTCAAGAAAACCTATATCAAAGGCTATTACCTTTGCGCCTGCATCTGAAAGTTTATTGATAAGATCTGCAATTTTTGACCTCGGCCATATCCATTTCCCCTCTTTGGCTACGCTTTTTTCATCAATTACGGCAAGAACAACATTTGAAGTTGTAGGAATATTCCCTCTTGATTTGAATCTCAGATCAAGAGTTTTCAATTCCACGAGATCGAAAAAATGGATGCCGATCATGTAGCATAGGACCATAAATATAATAGATATTATGGAGATTCTGATAGGATTGAGCTTAAATTTGTAATTTTGAATAGATAACATAATTAAACCGATTGATTATAGTAAATGATAAAAATTAATTGATATCTCCCCTCACCTAACCCTCTCCCACAAGAGGAGAGGGAAGAATTGACTGCCTCCCCTCCCTTGATGGGATGGGACTAAGAGGATGGTGATTTATGTCAACTTATTTTATCCGTTCGCTCTGGTAGCTGTTTATTCGTTAAAAACATACATTATATTTTGACAATATTTTACTGTTTAAAAAAAGTCAACAAGTAAGGATAGTTGTGTCAATATATCTTTTGTTGCTTTGAAGCTCACAGCAGATGTTATGAAAGGATCTCCAATTATGCCTTGTTGACTATCGTTGCCGGCAATTGTAATAGAGGCGTATCTTTTAACATTTATCTTTAAGGAGAAATATATGTCTCACCATGATCATGATCACCATAATGAGAATCACGAAACAAACGCCACCATTCCCTTTGATAAAAAGATGGTAAAGCTGTTGGAACACTGGATTAAACATAATGCTGACCATGCTGAAACATACAGAGAGTGGGCAAAGAAAGCAAAAGATAATGATATGGACAATATTTATATTCTTCTTGGGGAGGCAGCAGTCATAACTGAAGAAATAAACAAGAAATTTAAAAAAGCATTAAAGCTGACGGTTTTTTAATCCGCCGGAGCTGACGATTGTCATGACTTTTTATGAGTCTGTACTATATTAGTAATAAGTATATTATTTGACAATAAAATATTATCCTTATAAATCAAATTTATATATCATTATTTCTTTTAAGATAGTTTCAAATATCATACCATTTTACGTTCAAGAAATAAAAATAATATGGCTTGACATTAAATTTTAATTAAATTACTAGAAAAAGCCAAGTTATATGAGTATTATATAAATTATATCAACAATAATATTAAGATATTAGCTGAATGGCTTATAAAATTTTAAAGCACGAGATGTTCTAAATGCATGAAAATTGAAAGGAGATTGTATTGATGTCTGTTGAAAATAAAGTCAAAAAAATTATTGCCGAAAAACTTGGTGTTGAAATTGAAAACGTTGTTCCTGAAGCCTCCTTTGTTGATGATCTCGGAGCCGATTCGCTTGACCTGGTTGAACTGATAATGACCATGGAAGAGGAATTCGAAATGGAGATTTCCGATGAAGATGCGGAAAAACTTGTCAAGGTAAAGGACGTAATAGATTTCATTAATGCCCACTAGATTCAAAAATAGAGCAATAAACGTATAGGAGGATTCTTTGAACAGGCGCGTAGTTATAACAGGAATTGGGCTTGTCACGCCTCTCGGAATTGGTGTTAAAGAAACCTGGTCGGCCTTGTGTGCCGGGGAATCTGGAATAACTGAAATAACAAGATTTGATACAACAGGCTTTGCTACCAGAATTGCCGGTGAAGTGAAGGGGTTCAGACCCGAAGATTTTATGACAAAAAAAGATGCGCTTCGCTCAGAGCTTTTCATTTCCTATTCCGTGGCAGCCACCAGAATGGCCATTGAAGATTCAAGACTGGTGATTGACGACTCGAATTACGACAGGATTGGGGTTATAACCGGATGCGGTCTTGGCGGGCTTGGATTGATGGAAAAAACAATTCTTGATATAAACCGAAAAGGCCCGGGGCGGGTAAGCCCATTTTTTATTCCTCTTATGATTGGAAACATGGCTCCGGGAATGATTTCAATTCTCTTCGGTGCAAAGGGACCCAATGCATCGATTGCAACGGCCTGTGCGGCAGGGACACATGCTGTAGGCGATTCATATAAACTTATCCAAAGCGGCGCAGCAGATGCCATGATAACAGGCGGAGTTGAGGCTGTAATAACTCCAACCTGCATAGCCGGTTTCAATGCCATGAAAGCTCTTTCGACTCGCAATAATGATCCTGAGAGGGCGTCACGTCCTTTTGACAGGGACAGGGATGGTTTTGTCGTTGGCGAGGGGAGCGGCATTCTTATCCTTGAAACACTCTCAGGGGCGCTTGAAAGAGGAGCGCATATTTATGCGGAAGTGTGCGGGTATGGAATGACGGGAGACGGATACCATATGACATCTCCTCCGCCGAATGGAGAAGGCGCCGCAAGATGCATGAAAGCTGCTCTTAAAGACGCCGGAATAACAACGGGGAGAGTTGATTACATAAATGCGCATGGCACATCGACTCAGCTCAATGATTTGTATGAAACAATAGCAATTAAATCAGTATTCGGAGATAAGGCCCGTACTATACCTATCAGCTCAACAAAATCGATGACCGGACATCTTCTGGGTGGCGCCGGGGGCATCGAGACTGTTTTTACGGCTCTTGCAATTCATGACGGCATAATCCCTCCTACCATAAACCTGGATAATTCTGACGCAGATTGCGATCTTGATTATGTTCCCAATGCAGCACGCAAGTCAGATTTGGAAACAGCGATGACCAATTCTTTCGGTTTCGGTGGCACAAATGCCGCTATTGTTCTGAAAAAGTACCGACCCCGAACCTGAACAGCGAGCGCATAAAAAACAAAATCTATGGATGTCGAAAAATTTACTCAAACACTCAAATTGGAGCACTGTTATGTGAGTCCGGCAGAAAGAAAGTTTCTGGTTGAAAAGATTCCGGGATGGGCGTCGTTTGTCTATTATGTCATGCTTGTCGATCATATTCTCAGAGACAGCCTGATGGCCCGTTTAGGTAAATATGATCAGGAGAGATGGAGGCGGTCCTCTTTTGAGATAGTTAAAATTATAGAATCAGCAGGAGGAAGATTGAATGTGTCAGGCCTTACTCATGTTTCTGAAAATAAGGAGCCTGTAGTATATGTGTCAAACCATATGAGCATGATAGATACTTTTATCATACCTTCCATTCTCCTTTCGTTCAGCAAATTGACATTTGTGGCAAAGGAAGAACTTCTTGATTATCCGGTTTTAGGATCCATAATGAAGGCCATCAAACCAATAACAGTATCCAGAAAAAGCCCGAGGGAAGATCTTTTTAAAGTCCTTTCAGAGGGAGAAGAATATATAAAAACCGGTTATTCCGTGGTAATATTTCCCCAGGCAACAAGGAGCGCCATTTTTAATCCGGCCTCTTTCAATTCTCTGGGAGTAAAGCTTGCTCGAAGAGCGGGTGTGCCTGTTGTCCCTGTTGCTCTTAAGACCGATTTTCAGGGAAACGGCAGACTTGTTAAGGACATGGGGCCGGTTGATCCCGATAAAACAATTTTAGTTGAATTCGGAAAGCCTATTGAAGCAAAAGATAATGGTAGCGAAACCCATCGTATAATTGTAGAATTTATCGTAAATAATCTGAAAAAATGGGGCGGAATCATAGAATAAGGACATGCATGAGAATAAGAATTTTTGTTACAGGCGGAACCTTCGATAAGGAATATAATGAACTTAACGGAGAACTGTTTTTCAAGGAAACACATCTCTATGAAATGCTGAAGCTGGGACGATGTGGGCTACAGTTTGATATAACAACCCTGATGATGATAGACAGCCTTGAAATGAAGGATTCGGACCGGAAGATAATACTAGAAAACTGTATCGGGGCAAATGAGAATAAAATAGTAATAACCCACGGAACAGATACAATGGTTCAAACTGCGGGAGTCATTGCAGGCTCTGTAAAGGACAAGACAATAATCCTGACTGGCGCGATGATACCATACAAATTCGGAAGTTCGGATGGGCTTTTTAATTTAGGAAGCGCTCTTGCCTTTGTCCAGACCCTTCCGCACGGTGTTTATATAGCAATGAACGGGAAGTATTTTAACTGGGACAATGTGAGGAAAAATAAAAAGACGGGAGTATTTGAAGAGATTAAATAGTTTCCATCCGGAAATGGCCCTTTTGTGCGATCTCTGTGTCAATCTGCGGGATTTCTTGTGCGACATACGATGTGTATGTCTCCGCGCAATCCCTTTATTTCCTTGAGCTTGCCCAAAATTGCCTATTTCCGAATTAGAAACTCAAATGTGTCCAATATGGATGTTTTTCAGGGCACATCCTTTTTAAATCTGTCTTATATCAGGGATTTTAAAACCTGTTTTTCTTTTGAACCGGGAAGGAGGCCTTTCAGAGTGGCTTCAAGAACAACCGTTCCGTCCTGATTACGGTAAACCGCTTCTCCCTTTGCTTTCCCCTTCTCATTAATTTCAGTTATTGTGAATGTGCAGGTTATGGTATCCTCAAAATATACAGGTTTCTTGAAACGGAAGTCCATGCCGGATGCAAGCCATCCGATTTGACCTCCTATTTCTGTTATCAGGCTTGCCACAAGGAGGCCGTGGCAGATAAGCCCGTTTAATTTTTTTGCTTCAGCAAACCGCCTGTCGTAATGAACGGGATTGAAATCTCTTGTTATATCGCCAAAAGATTCGGTCTCTTTTATTGTGAATTTGCGAACGACAGCAAAAGTGTCACCCACTTTCAATCCTGCGGCAGCTTTTTTTCTTATTTCAGACATTATATCTTTCCGCATTTCATATAGTTTTTGCAAGAACCTCTCAAGTTTTTATGTCCCTGTTTTCCCAGACACCGGGTATAACCGTATTGCAGAATTTGCACCTGTTTCCGGTAAGATTATATGCCGGCGCCAGATAACCCTTTCGTTCTATGAGTAATTTTTTGCAGTTATGGCAGTATGTGTTCATCCCTTCGTGGTTCGGAACATTCCCTACATAAGCATAGCGAATCCCCTCCTTCATTGCCAGATCCCGGAAATTTTCGAGAGTTGAAACAGGAGTAGGAGTAAGTCTGTCAAGTTTATATTGAGGGAAAAAACGGAGAAAATGTAGAGGATGATCCGGCCCGAGATTGGTAAGAATCCACCCGCACATGCGCTTAACCATTTCAGGGTCATCAACATAACCAGGCACAACAAGGTTGGTCATTTCAAAATGGATGCCCTTGTCGTTTAACGTTTTAAAAGTATTCAAAACAGGTTCAAGTCTGCCGCCGTTAAGCTTTTTATACATGTTATCACTGAAGGATTTCAAATTAACATTTGCGCCATTCATGTATCTGCAAAGTTCAACAAGGGGTTCTTTGTTGATATAGCCATTTGATATCCAGAGATTGGACAGGCCTTTTTCTTTTGCAAGGCGTGCGATATCAATCATATATTCAAAATAAGAAATCGGCTCTGAATATGTACATGAAATTGATTCGGAGCCGCTTTTTAATGCGGCTTTAACGACATCTTCCGGGAAAAGTTCGCTTTGGCGTACTTCACCGGGCTTTGCCTGGGAAATTTCCCAGTTCTGACAATTCAGGCAACGGAAGTTACATCCTGCTGCTGCCAGTGAAAATGATTTCGTCTGAGGTTTAAAATGGAAGAGCGGTTTCTTTTCTATTGGGTCAATATTTATACTACAAGGATTGCCATAAGAAAGGCTATATAAAATTCCGTCAATATTGGCTTTTGATCTGCACACACTCCGGTCGCCAGGTGATAATACGCATCTGTGGGGGCATATTCCGCAAACCACTTTCCTGTTGCTTAATTTAGTATAAAAAAAACCTTCATGAGACCATTTCGATGGTTTATCCGGCGCATCTCCCTTGAATATCTTTCCCCGGATGTCATCTTGGCCGTGAATGTTGCTGTTTTTATCATCAGATGATCTGAATGCCCATGATGAAACAGGTGACGAGAGGATTAATGCAGTACTGTATATGAATTGTCTTCTGCTTACTATTTTCATGATTTCATTGCCATTATAATTATACTTATAAGTTTCAAGCCAATCAAGCAGACTGCAGCCCATATAATCCCAAAATATGGAATAACCGCAACACTGATAAGAAGCGTTCCGGCAGCGGCCCCGATCAGGTCGGCTGAAAACAATTTTGTTACGGCTGAATTATCGTCTCCTGTCAGTTTAAGAGCTGTAGGGAACTGATAACCGCATATCATGGATATAATAAAACCATATAACAGAAAAGCGGACAAGGGAATAGTATATCCGACCTGTTTAAAAGCCATTATCAAAATACCTGTCAGTAAAATAAGAACGGCGTCAGTTATTACAAGCAATATTTTTTTATTGCCGCCGTATCGGTTCCCTATCCATGCCCCTGGAAGAAGCCCTGCAAGAAAAATTGTAATTATCAGGCCTATTTTCAGATAAATATAGCCGTAGAATATCTGAAAAGCGAATATTACCAGAATTTCTGTTCCCATTGCCATGCATCCTGTTGAAAAAAGAACAAATTCTTCTTTTGTTATGTAAACAAGATAAATGAGGCTCAATGAGGCAAGAATTATAATAAAGACAAAAGGAGAGGCTGAGAATTTAGCAAACCACTGCATAAGCATTATGCGCATAAGCTGTGGAAATATATCTGTATTTATCGGTGTTGACTTGTCTATGAGTTCCTTTAGCTGGTTGATCCTGTCATCAGTTAGATTCCCGTAATAATAACTGCTTACATAGCTTGTGGAAATGCCTTTACGATTAAGGGAGTCGGGAATATCTGTTTTTAAAGAAGACTGGGATGCCAGGAAATAAATATTCTGTCCCGGAAGCAACAGAATATTCTTAAAATGCCGTGAGAGGGTATTATAGACAGAAGAAATTTTCTGACGTTGGGGTTCTGCAAGGTAATTATCATATCCTTCCATTGAAAAGCTCAAAATGCCACCGGAAGAGAGGCGCTTGCTTAAAATGTCGTAAAAACTGTCCGTATAAAACCTGTTGATCTGGTATGTTTCGGGTTCGGGCAGATTCAGGATGATCGCATCGTAGATTTTATCTGATTTTTCAAGGTATGCCCGCCCATCCTGATTAATCACATTAAGCCCATGGATTTTTTTAATAAGCCCAAAGCGGAACATGGCATCAGACAGATCAGGATCCAGTTCAACGTAATCTATTGATTCCGGATGATATTTTTCAAGTTCTTCCATAATGTTGCCTTCAGAAGATATAACCAATATTTGCTTGGGATCAGAAAGCTGCGAGAGAGGATAGTGAATCGTTTCTTCTGCAATGGAAGTATTCTGATTGCTGAACAGGGGAACACCGTCTCCGATTAAAGTAAACTGCTCCCTGTTCTGATGGACTTCTATGCGTCCGAACTTTGATTCTTTATAATAGACGAGTTTACCTTCAGGAGGAATAAGAGATTTTTGTTCAAACAAAACGCCTGAAAGAAGGACGAAAAGGGCAAGCGCCGTTCCTGTAATTATCCTGAAGGTCCTCAGTCCCGAATCTCTCATTAGATAATATGTTGCTGAAATAAGAAATATATTCGAAATAAAGACGGATTGAAGAGGTGAAAAGAAGTAAACGAGGAAAAAGGAGAAGAGGGCGCCTCCTGTTACATCGCCGAGGCTGTCGGTTATATATATGTACGAACCGGGATAGTCCGGTTTTAAAGCTCTCAGCACAAAAAGACTGTACGGCAGAACAAAGCCGATAAGGAGAGCATATGGCGCCGTTGTCAGAAAAATGAAGGTAAATGTCTGATAAAACCCGACCGAACTTCCATGAATAAACAGGGTATTCCGAAGTTCCCTTATTAACAGGATCTGCAAAGCAGGAAGTGATGCCAGTGTCAGGGAAAGGATGCCAAGAAAATTGGCCGACGGAGCGCTTTTCCCGGTAACAAAGCGTGAAATAAGCGTTCCGATACCGCCCTGTATGAGCCATGAGAAGAGTATCAGAGCGATTACGAACTCATTGCCCTGGAATTGAGCCAGAAATTCGCGGATGGTCAATAACTGGGTAACAACAGAGGAGATGCCTGTTGCTATTACAACCGGTAATACCGGATTTTCATTTTTCCTCTTCAAAATACTGAACATTGTATGTCAGAACTTCCAGCTTAGAGTTTTTCCATGAATCGGAAGGAAGACCGGCCTTTGCGCAAAGATGTGAAAGAAAATCTTCAGGACGGGTAAGTTGTTCCCAGACCTGAGGCAAAAAGGTTGCGCTTGCATGGCCTTTCCGGATGATTATGCCGTCAACATCCGGCCGGAGTTTTTTAATAAGGTCATTGCCGTCCTTGTATTCGAGGGGTACAGGCTCGCTGAGAATGCTGATTTCTATTTCAACCTTGTCAAATTCTTTTGTGGTAAGAGGCGAAAAGCGGTAGTCGTTGAATGCGGCATTTATAGCATTTCGTTTCACTCCTTCTATAATAGGCCCTGAAGCCTCCAGAGTTCCGATGCAGCCCCTGAGCTGTTTATTGATTTTAAGTGTTACGAATGTGCCGCTGCGTCTCTTAAGGCTTTTGTCTTCGAGATCCGATGCAAGAGACTGATCCGGTTTGGGCTTTATTCCGAGTTCTTCCGAGATGGTTTTTCTGGCAAGTTTAAGGAGTGCCTGTCCCTGTTTTGAGGTAAGCTTGTTTAATGTGTTTTCATTTTCCATAGAAGAGTCTCCATAAAAGGCGACTGCCGCATATCCTACGACCTGTGATCGTTCTCCGGCTGTATCGCCGCTGTTGGAATAATGAATAAGAACCGGTTTCCATCTGTATTTGCCGGCAAGGCTCATGATTGTGAGAAGAGGTATTTTACCACACGCGCTGTTATCGTGCTTTATCAGTTTCTCTTTTTCGAGGTTAAGTATCATGCCTATTGTTTCTTTATCCCTTTCGGCGGCATCCTTGTAAGGGAGATAGTGTGAAAGATCCGAGCTTGCCACAAGAAGTGTTTTGTCATCGAGTATAGGGTCTATCGCTCCTGCGATTTTGTTGTAATCGGCGGATCCGACTACAATTGGAACAAGTTCAAATTTTTTCAGATAGGTTTGAAGAAAGGGAAGAACGACTTCAAGGGAATGTTCGTTTTTATCCGAAACCGGTATCGAATGGAATAGTTCTTTCTGAAGGCGCAGTTTTGCGGCATCCTTGTGAAGCCTGACCTGGCCGAGCGGGGTATCAAATATGCCGGAATCGGATATTGCGCAGCCTAAAAAACCGACTCTGTGATCAGGCCCCAGTAAAATAACTTTTGAAAATTGATTTTCAGAAAGAACCAGAGATGCATGAGAGGCCGTCAGGCCGGAATAAATATAACCTGCATGAGGCAATATAAGCGCTTTTAATGATTTGCCGGCAGGAATAATAAAGCGAGTCTCTTTTGCTTTGGATGTGAGAATCTCTATTGTCTGCCCGATTTCGGATTTGTCCGCCGGATAAAAAGAGCCTGCATAGGCGGGTTTTCTTATGTTTTCCGCGAGGCAGGCCGACGTTGCCAAAAAAAAGGTGAGAAACAAGGCCGCGCAAAAGGTGATAGATTTTGTTTTCAGATTCATCGCATCTTCTCTGTTTTTAAACGGTAAACCGATGTATTTAGAATACAATGTTATATGAATGGTGTCAAACTAAAATGTGTTTCCGGTTTTCCGGTATTCGGACAGATTGTTAACGATTTCAATCAATTCTTGACACATTGAATGACATTTTCTATTAAACAGACAATAGAGGCAAGTTATAGGAAGATTCAGTTAGTTCCATTTTGGAACATACTCCCGAAGAAGGGAAAAAATATCCAACCAACTTTTATATATTAGAGGTGATTATGACTGGAGGATTTACAGGAAAATATTGTGTAATAGATCTTGGAACGGGCCGGATAGATACTGTTGAGCCGGGAGACGCGTTTTACAAAAAATACCTTGCAGGATACGGGCTTGGGGCTGCCGTTATAATGGAACGGCAGAAGCCCGGGACAAAGCCGCTTTCACCTGAAAGCCATCTTGGATTCTGCTCCGGGCTTCTTACCGGCTCAGGCGCATTCTTTTCAGGAAGGTTCATGGTTGTCGGAAAGTCTCCACTTACAGGAGGCTGGGGAGACGCAAATGCAGGCGGTTTTTTTTCGCAGGAGCTGAAAAGAACCGGATATGACGCGGTTTTTTTCACCGGAAGATCGGAAAAGCCTGTCTGGGTGTTTATGTCGGATAATGAGATTGAAATAAAAGACGCCTCTCTGCTTTGGGGTAAAGATATTCCAGAGACGGAAGAACTTATAAAAAATGAACTGAAAGATGATAAAGTTCAGATAGCCTCGATCGGAGAGAGCGGGGAGAAGATATCCCTTATATCGGGTATTGCAACTGACGGAGGGCGTATTGCAGCAAGGTCAGGCCTTGGCGCAGTGATGGGGAGTAAAAACCTGAAGGCGGTTGCGGTAAGGGGAAAGAAAAAAGTTCCGATGGCGGATCCGGAAGCTGTAAAGGAAATAAATAAAAAATTCATTAAAGACTATAAGAAATCAAACATAGCCGACAGACTTACTTTAAAGTTTATGAATTTTTTAAGCCAGATTATTGCCAGAACTGGCATATCTGTTCCTGCCACGCCTTCTCTTTTAAGGGAGATTTATAAAAAGTACGGAACTTCGGGTCTCACGGTCTATTCGGCCATGACGGGTGATATGCCCATAAAAAACTGGGACGGTGTGGGCTATACGGATTATACGATCAAAAAGGCCGAAAAAAATTCGGATGAAAATGTTATAAAATACCAGAAGCGCAAATATGCCTGCCAATCCTGCCCGCTCGGGTGCGGCGGAATAATAGATGTTAAAAAAGGGCGTTTTAAAGGAACAAGCAGCCATAAACCTGAATATGAGACACTAGGCGCATTCGGAGGTCTTCTGTTAAATGACGACCTTGATGCAATTATCGAATTGAATGAGATGTGCAACCGGGCCGGTATCGATACGATTTCAACAGGAGGAACGATTGCTTTTGCAATCGAGTGCTTTGAAAATGGGATAATAGATGAAAAGAGAACGGGTGGGCTGAAACTCGGCTGGGGAAAGACTGAAGAGATAATAAAACTTACGGAAATGATGATAAAGAGGGATGGCTTCGGCGATATTCTTGCGGACGGGGTTAAAAAAGCAGCCGAACGAATCGGAAAAGGATCGGAACAATTTGCAATGCATGCTGGGGGGCAGGAGCTTCCGATGCACGATTCGAGGCTTGATCCAGGGTATGCGATTGCATATGAATGCGAGCCGACACCAGGACGTCATACAATCTCATGTTATCTTTATGCCGGCCTTTTTGGAGTAAAGAAGAAATTTCCCGAAGCGCGCCGCATGATAAAGAGTGCGGAAGGCAGAAGTTCAAAAAAAGTTAATGCTTATGCTGCAGGAAGTTTTTATATGCAGATTGTAAACTGCACAGGCATGTGCATGTTTGGAGCGATGACCAGTTCTCTTCCTCTGGTTGAATATCTGAACGCTGTTACAGGCTGGAATCTTTCCGCAGATGAATATCTGAAGACCGGGGAACGCATACTGAATCTCAGAAAAGCGTTTAACGTGAGAGAAGGCATAAAGCCTGCTGATCACAAGCTCAGCGGCAGGGCTCTCGGCGCAATACCTCTTTCCGGAGGACCGCTTAAGGGTGTTACTGTGGATATGGAAACGATCCGCAGGGAATTTTTCAAAACCGTCGGCTGGGATATCACGACAGGAGGACCGACTGCAGAGAAGATGAAGGAGCTCGGAATATAAAAAGCCGAACATCGAACATCGAATTTTGAACTTCGAAGTCTTAAAAACCGAAAAGCCGTTATCATGATTTATGGGCTCAAAAAACCGAGAATTCAGACGGCAAAGATAAAAGCTCATTATGCAACACAGCAGAATGACTTTTGACGAAGCCATCAGATCTTGTTTATGCGGATTTGATCCAGCCATTCTGGTTTATCAGCATTGTTGTGGGATCAAGTGAAAGCCTGGTCATACCGGAATCAGTTTTCCCGCCTTTTAAGACTTTAAGGTAAATCTCTTTTCCTTCAGGCTGGATCAATATGGCTGTTTCAAAAAGATCTTCAACATCATCAAACAGGCTAGGTATTACGTCGGTAACCGGTATTTCATCACGGTGGATACGGACAGTAAACCAGATTTTTAACGAATGCTTTTTCGCGAAGAATTTTAAGTCTGAAAGAGACGCCTTCTGCGATTCGTCGAAAGGCAGTCCGTCAATCAGAATCATATGGGGGCGAAAAATATTCTGCTCCATCAGATCGGTCAATCGCTCTTCAAGTTTGGGGACGCTGAATCCTTCGACTTCAAATGTCATAATAAACCTGTGCGGAAGTATTGAATCAAATACCAGATCCTGATCGGTTATACTGTGCTGGAAAGCAATGTTCCGGTAAACTTCTTTGTACCATAAACCGACTTTTTTAACCGGATCATTTAAGCTTATATGAAGAACATTATTATCGCACAACAGGCTGTGAATCGCTATTTGTATGAGAATCGCCGTTTTTCCGACACCCGCACGCGCAAGTATGGCGCCAAAACCGCCCTGCGGCATAATTTCTTCTCCGGATTCATTCTCTATCAACCGTCCTAAAGGATGGTTTAGAATAAGACCCTTTTCAAACATATTGAATACTCCTCTCCTTGGAATATGTGTTTATGGCTTAATAAGCCATTATCTCTTTTGTAAGCTCTTTTTGTCTTCAGCAATTTTTTTTTCAAGTTCTTCGGCAACCGACTGGGGAATCTGCTTATAAGTTGCAAACTCCATTGTGAACTGTGCCTTGCCCTGGGTCAGGGACCTCAATACGGTTGAATATCCGAACATTTCAGCAAGGGGAATCTGTGCTTCTATGACACAAATCGGTCCTTCATCCTGTGTTCCGAAAATAATTCCCCGGCGCTGGTTTAAAGATCCCATTACACTTCCCTGAAACTCGGTTGGTGTTTCAACAACAACTTTCATGATCGGTTCATGTATAGTCGGTTTTGCTTTTGGATATCCTTCAAGGAAAGCTCCGCGCGCCGCAGCCTGAAAAGCCATTTCGGATGAATCCACAGCATGTGAGGCGCCGTCATTAATGACAATTTTTACTCCTGTTACCGGGAATTCCATTTTTGGGCCTTTTGCAAGGCAATTTCTGAAACCTTTCTCACATGCGGAAATATACTGGGTAGGGATAGACCCGCCTCTAACCTGATTATCAAATATGAAATCATCTTCAGCAGGTTCCATATAACCTGCGATACGACCATACTGGCCTGCCCCGCCGGTCTGCTTTTTATGAGTATAGTTAAACTCCGCCTTTCTGGTAATTGTTTCCCTGTATGCTACCTTAGGCTTTCCTGCCGATACATCCGCATTATATTCGCGTCGCATCCTTTCAATATAAACCTCAAGGTGGAGTTCTCCCATGCCGGAAATTATGGTGTCTCCGGTCTCTTCACTTACATACGTCTTAAAAGTCGGATCTTCCTTGGTAAACCTGTTAAGCGCTTTTGATATATTGGTTTCAGACTTGCTGTCTTTGGGCGCAATTGCAAGCGATATGACCGGTTTCGGCACATACATTGATGTCATTGTATAGCTGATGCCCGGCGAAACGAAGGTGTCGCCTGATGCGCAGTCGATGCCGAAAAGTGCGCCAATATATCCTCCGGGAATTGACTCTATCTCTTCCATCTGGTTGGCATGCATGCGCACGACACGGCCGACTTTAACTTTCCGGCCTGTGCGCACATTTATTATGGTGTCCCCTTTTGCCAGTGTTCCCTGATACACGCGGATGTAAGTTAATTGACCATACTGACCTTCTTCAAGTTTAAAGGCAAGCGCCACCAGAGGCTGACCATGGTCGGCCGTTAAAATAACAGGCGTCTCTTCGTTATCCATATCAAGAGCTTCGTTTTCGATATCTGAAGGGCAGGGGAGCAATCTGGTTACCGCGTCAAGAAGCGGCTGGACACCTTTATTTTTATAGGCAGAGCCCAACAATACCGGGGTTATCTTTCGGGATAAGGCGCCGTTTCGAAGAGCTTCAATGATTAAAGATTCGCTTATTTTCTTTTCTTCAAGTATTGCTTCTGTCAGTTCATCCGAAAACATCGAGGCTGTATCTATGAGTTCTTCCCTTTTCCGGGCGGCTTCATCTTTAAGGTTGTCCGGAATATCTTCCGTACGGATTATTTCTCCGTTCTTACCGTCAAAATATACCGCTCTCATGGATAACAGGTCAATAACACCTTTGAAATCGGCTTCAAGACCTATGGGGAGTTGCAAAGAAACCGCGTTGTGACCCAGTTTCTCTTTTAATTGCTTAATTACTCTATCCGGATTTGCGCCGCTTCTGTCGCATTTATTGATGAAGGCGAGGCAGGGCACTTTGTATCTTTTCATCTGCTGATCGACTGTTATCGATTGCGATTGAACACCTCCGACCGAACAAAGTACCAGCACCGCTCCATCCAGAACCCTCAAGGACCGTTCAACTTCGATTGTGAAATCTACATGTCCAGGAGTATCTATAATATTGATTTCATGGTCGAGCCATTCACAAAATGTGGCTGCAGAAGCTATAGTTATGCCTCTTTCCTTTTCCAGCTCCATGGAATCCATGGTGGCGCCAATACCGTCTTTTCCTTTTACATCGTGAATAGCATGTATCCGCTTGGTATAAAAAAGAATTCTTTCAGTCAGTGTTGTTTTGCCGGAATCTATGTGAGCGCTTATACCGATATTCCGGACTTTTGATGTGTTGTCGTTCATTTTTCCCGATCCTTTTATCTTATCTTAACGATACCCCAAAATAATGTATTTTAAAACAATATTTTTTTTATAAAGCCATCAAAAAACAAAAAATCCCTCACATGGTAACCTGCTGCCAGGTGGGGGATTTAAGCAATGCTTTAAAGAAGTTTGCCCTTCTATTAATAATAACCATAATTGTCAAGCAAAATGATTTAGCAAAATGATTTATAATGTTTTGAATTTTTCATATATATGATTATATGGCGTCAGGATGATGTTTTGAATGCGGGGAAAAAGGTGAAAATTGCATGACCGGAAAAGATGGTTTTATATCTGACGGGCTTATAGCTTCAGGGCCAGTATGCCTTGGATATATCCCGATCGGCATTGCTTTCGGGGTGCTTGCCCAGAAGGCAGGTCTAAGTCCTTTAGAAACAGGATTTATGTCCCTGATGGTTTTTGCCGGAAGCTCACAGTTTATAGCGGTTTCTATGCTTTCCGCCGGCGCAGGAGCGGTTTCGATAATTGCTACCACATTTGTCGTCAACCTGAGGCACCTGCTTATGAGCTCCTCTTTATCCGTCTTCCTGGGTCATTCAGGAAGAAAAAAGCTTTTTGCGTTTGCTTACGGAATAACTGATGAAAGTTTTGCCGTCAATATTTCAAAATTCAAAAACGGAGAATGGGATATCAACGGGGCGATTGTTGTCAATTTTTCCGCAAATATAATGTGGATCCTGAGTACTGTCGCGGGCGGATACGGCGGGCAATTTATAAAACCGCATTCATTCGGCATGGATTATGCGCTTATTGCCATGTTCATATGCCTTCTTGTGTTCCAGCTGAAAGGGCGGATATATATTTTTACCGCTCTGCTTGCAGGAATATTAGCAGTTCTGTTCTCAATTTTCCTTCCGGGGAATTCATATATTATAATAGCTTCCGTTTTTGCGGCCGTAACAGGGGTATTTATCAAAAAGATGGGGAGATAAGGTTGTTATTATGATTGAAAGAGAGTATTGCTATATTGTTCTCGGGATGGGACTTGTCACCTTCCTCCCGCGTCTGCTTCCGGTTTATTTCCTTTCCGGACGAACTCTACCCGGTTGGTTTATCGAATGGCTTGATCTTATTCCCGCCGCCGTGCTGAGTGCGCTGCTTCTCCCGGCTCTTGTTACGACAGGAACCCCGAGAACTTTTTCGCTTTACAGTTTGGAAATGATTGTTGCCGTACCGACCTTTCTTGTTGCAGTTAAAACGAAATCACTTGGCGGAACTGTAATAACCGGAATGGGACTGTATTGGCTTCTTGACATTATTTTTATATAAGATAGATAGTTTCCATCCGGAAATGGCTCTTTTGTGCGATCTCTGTGTCAATCTGCGGGATTTCTTGTGCGACATACAATGCGTATGTCTCCGCGCAATCCCTTGATTTTCTTGAGCTTGCCCCAAATAGCCTATTTCCGAATTGGAAACTTACATGTGTCCAAATTTGGTTTCCGGATGGACACTATATAGTTTTCGAATTGGAAACTCGACGGTGACCACAATTTGTTTCCAGATGCATGATATATATATCCCGGATTTGAGAAAAGCAAATGAAGAGGAACAACATGCCGGAGTTTAATTCAAATTTTTCAGGAAAAATGGTTTCCGCGGAGGAAGCTGTTTCAAAAATCAAAAGGGGAAGCCGTGTTTTTATCGGAACAGGATGCGGTGAGCCCCAGCATCTTATAAGGACAATGATAAATGATAACAGGCTTCAGGATATAATGGTTTATCAGATGCTCTCATCAACATTTGCCCAGTATGTTGATGATCCGTCATTTCTCAGGCGTTTTTCCCTCAAGCTCTTTTTTATCAGCAGAACTATGCGGAAGGCGGCCTTTGAAGGAAAAATAGATTATATTCCTACATATCTTTCACAGATTCCACGTCTTTTCTCCAGCCAGCGCATAGGACTTGACGTGGCGATGATTCAGGTTAGCCCTCCGGACAAGTTCGGTTATTGCAGCCTTGGCGTATCTGTTGATATTACAAGGTCGGGGATGGAAAACGCCCATCTTGTCATTGCACAGGTAAATCCGAGGATGCCAAGAACCTGGGGAGACAGCTTTGTCCATATTGACGAGATTGATTATCTTGTAATGAAAGAAGAACCTCTTGTTGAAGCCCTTCCGGGCTCAAAAAATGACGAAATTGCACGTAGGATCGGACATTATGTTTCCCAGCTTGTTGATGACGGTTCTACGCTCCAGATAGGTTTCGGCCATCTTCCCTACGCGATACTTCAATATCTTGATAATAAACAAGACCTCGGGGTACATACACAACTCATAACAGATGGATTTCTGCCCCTGTTTGAAAAAAAAGTTATTACAAACAAAAAAAAGACACTTCTTCCGGGAAAAGTTGTGGCTTCTTTATGCATGGGATCTGAAAAATTATACAGATTTGTTGATAATAACCCGTTATTTTATTTCCGGTCTTCAGAATTTGTTAATGATCCGACTGTTATTGCGAGAAACGACAACCTGATCTCGATAAGTTCCGCTCTTGAAGTAGATTTAACAGGTCAGGTCTGCTCCGATTCAATGGGCTATCTTTTCTACAGCGGGATAGGTGACCAGGTGGATTTCTTGCGTGGAAGCGCCATGTCAAAAGGCGGTTTTTCAATTATTGCTCTTCCCTCGACCGCACAGAACGGGAAATCATCCAGAATTGTTCCGCATCTGAGCGAAGGCGCAGGTGTGGCAACAACAAGGGGAGATGTCAACTTCGTCATTACCGAGTATGGAATCGCAGAACTTCAGGGCAAGAGCATTTATCAGAGGGTAATTGAGCTGGCGCAGATTGCTCATCCGAAATTCCGGGAGGAACTCATTGAAACGGCAAAGAAACGTCATTATATATTTGCAGACCAGTTAGCTCCCATACAGGACGATCTTTTATTTCTCGAGAGCTATAAATACAGTCTCAAATTAAAAAACGGCAAGACAGTCGATTTCAGACCGCTTTTGCCTTCCGATGAATTTGCATACAGGAATTTTTTCTACTCTCTTCAGGAGAAGACGATCTACCTCAGATTTTTTTACAAGATGAAAATATTTTCCCATGAAGTTGTGCAGAAGCAGTGGGCCAGCATCGATTACAGAAAGAATATGTCCGTCATCGGCCTTGTTCAAAAGGGCGGGCATCAGGAGATTATTGCAATCGCTTCATATGCAATGGATGAACCGGAAAGAGCAGAAGTTGCTTTTGTGGTCCACGAAGATTATCAGGGTAAAGGTGTTGCCTCTTTTCTTCTTGATATTCTTGAAAAGATTGCGATGGAGAATAATTATAAAGGTTTTTCGGCAACGGTTTTACGTGAAAATCCGGCTATGATTCACATATTTAAGAAAAAATATCCGAATGCGAGAATGTCTACAATCAGCGGAAGCGATGTCCAGATCTTTATGGATTTTGCGGATTTGAAGCATGACCAGGCTAAAAAACAAAAATAGAAATATGCAAATAGGCTCGACAGAGTGGAAAGATATAATAATAAGCGGCGCAAAACATTTTGATGTTCAAGTCGGATCAGAGGAAGTCGGAAAATTTTCAATACACGCAGAGGAGCTTATAAAGTGGAATTCAAAAACAAATCTGACCGCTATAACAGATCCCTTTGAAGTTGCCGTCAAACATTTTCTTGATTCATTAGCTCCTGCCCGCATGATACCTGCCGGCTCATCAATGCTTGATATGGGTTCAGGAGGAGGGTTCCCGGGAATTCCACTCAAGATTATTCTTCCGTCTCTTTCGGTATCCATGGTAGATTCTTCCAGGAAAAAAATATCTTTTTTGAAACATGTAATAAGGACTCTTGGTCTTGAAGGTATTGATGCCTGTCAGGCGAGGGTGGAAAATTTATCGGAAAATAAAGAACGCTTTGATGTTGTCATTTGCCGCGCCTTTTCATCCCTCAATAAATTTATTGAGTCTGCATTGCCGGTTCTTGCAGAGAATGGAATAATGATCGCATTAAAGGGTAAAATAGGCCGTAAGGAAATTGAGTCAGGAAGGCTTTTATGCAATGATAATCAATATGAAGGACTATTATATCATACAGAAATTATTAAATATTCAATTCCTTATATTTATTCGGAAAGAAGTTTGATGATTATTAGAAGAGACATAACTTCAAAGACAGGAAAAATTGATGCCAAAATTGAATAACAATGAAAGAATAAGAAATATTGCGATTATTGCTCATGTTGACCACGGAAAAACAACCCTTGTTGATGCGATGTTCAGACAGAGTGGTTTATTCAGGGTTGGCCAGGAAGTAGATGAAAGAATAATGGACTCAATGGATCTTGAACGTGAAAGAGGCATTACCATTGCCGCAAAGAACTGTTCGGTAATCTGGAAAGGGGTTAAAATAAATATTATTGATACTCCCGGTCACGCAGACTTTGGCGGAGAAGTTGAAAGGGCTATTTCAATGGCCGATGGGGCTCTCCTGCTGGTCGATGCATCTGAGGGCCCGCTTCCACAGACTCGTTTTGTTCTGAAAAAAGCTCTTGCCGCAGGCCTTAAAATAATTGTGGTTATCAATAAAATTGACAGAAAAGATGCGCGTTCCGATGAGGTTCTGGATGAAATATATGATCTTATGATAGATCTTGATGCGACCGGGGAGCAGCTCGAATTCCCGCTCCTGTATGCAATCGGCCGGGAAGGGATTGCACAAAAAAATCTGGAGGAAAAAGGAAAAGATCTCCATCTGCTTCTTGATACCATTATAAGGGAGATTCCTCCCCCGGCTTATGACACAAACGAGCCTTTCCAGATGCTCGTTTCTGATCTTGGTTATTCCGATTACCTTGGCAGACTTGCCATCGGCAAAGTATTTAACGGGAAAACCGGCAATAATATAAGCCTTGTCTGCATTGACGGTGAGGGAAAGCAAAATCCGCTTAAGGTATCAAAATTACAGACTTATGTTGGTTTGAAATTGGCTGAAATTGAAAATACTGAGCCGGGGGATATCATAGTTCTTTCCGGGATTGAAAACGTTAAAATTGGCGATACCATATGTACAAAGGAATTCCCCAAATCTCTCAAAAGAATTTCCGTTGACGAGCCTACGGTTTCGATGAAATTTACTATAAATACATCTCCTTTCTCTGGAAGGGAAGGCAAACATGTTCAATCGAGCAAGATACGTGAACGTCTCATTAAGGAGACATTAAGAAATGTTGCTGTCCAGATGGAAGAGACCGGAGACAGGGACTCATTGATTGTCAAGGGAAGGGGAGAGTTCCAGCTCGCAATAGTGATTGAAACGATGCGCAGGGAGGGATTTGAGCTTTGTGTAGGGCGCCCCGAGGTAATTGTAAAATACAGAAACGGTGAAAAACTTGAGCCTGTGGAACATCTTTTCATAGATTGCGATGAAAATTTTCTTGGAATTGTTTCAGAAAAACTTTCCTCTAAGAAAGGAAGGATGACCAACCTTGTTAACAACGGAAGAGGCAGGATAAGGATGGAATTCTCCATTCCTTCAAGATCCCTCATAGGCTACAGGGACGAGTTTCTTACGGACACCAAGGGAACCGGTATCATGAATTCATATTTTTCAGGCTATGAGCCCTACAGGGGTGATTTCCCCGTAAGATTTACCGGCTCCATAGTATCCGACAGGGAGGGCAATGCGGTGCCTTACGCCCTTTTTAATTTAGAGCCCCGCGGGCATCTTTTAATAGCGCCGGGTGACCCGGTATATGAAGGGATGGTTGTAGGAGAGCATAACAAGGAAGGGGATATAAACGTAAATCCTTGCAAAGAAAAAAAATTATCGAACATGAGGGCAGCCGGAAAGGATGATAATGTCATCCTTTCACCCGTCAGACCACTGACGCTTGAACGCGCCATAAATTTCATTCGCGAGGATGAAATGGTAGAGGTCACACCTGTTTCAATTCGTATCAGAAAAGCGGTTCTTTCTGCTCATAAAAGACATGCAATGCGGTCGGCAAAGCTTAAAATTGAACAATAAAGTCTCAACTCAGACGGCAAAGTAAAAAGTTCATTATGCAAGGCGCACGAATCTTGAGGAATGAAGCGTACTTACTCGTACGCTGCAATGACGAAAGATGAAGTGCAACACAGCAGAATGACTTTTTAAGAAGCCGTCAGTATTAAAGAGTTACAAGCTGAGCCTCAAGAATCTTACCTGTCACCTTAAGAAGAACAACTGACGGAAGATAATTGCTTCTTGGCCGGGTGGCGCTTCCCGGGTTGATAAAAAGGACCCCATTTTGCCTTTCGATAAACGGTCTGTGCGTATGCCCGAAAATTACGGCGCCGAATCCGGAGGCAGCCGGATCAAGATCAATCCCTGAAATATCATGCAGTATATAAAGGGAAACAGCGCCGTGATTTACTATTTCCGAATCGGGTATTTCACGCGCCCAAACCCCTTTGTCCATGTTTCCCTTTACAGGGAAAACAGGCGCAATCGCTTCTAGTTTTTCAAGAACAGACGGTTCTCCGATATCCCCGGCATGGATAATCAGTTTTGAACCGGTAAGAGCAGTTACAGCAGAATCCGGAAGCCGGCCATGAGTATCTGATATTATTCCGACAGTAAAGCTGCTTTTATCGTTCAATTTACCTAAAGACCTTTTTCGGCCATGTAAGCTGCAAGATCTGCAACTCTGCAGGAGTAACCCCATTCATTATCATACCAGGTCACAACCTTTGCCATATTTCCGCCAAGTATCTGAGTAAATTCCATGTCCACTATCGACGAATTTGAATCTCCCTTGAAATCTATGGATACGAGAGGTTCATCCTCGCATGCCATGATTCCGTTGAGCTCTGTTTCAGCTGCTTTTCTCAGCTCAGCCCTTAACAAATCTGTTTCGGTTTTTTTCTGCAGGATTGCCACAAAGTCAACAACAGATACAGTCGATGTCGGGACTCTCAGGGAGTAACCGTCAAATCGCCCCGCAAGTTCAGGTATAACAAGCGCGATGGCCTTTGCCGCGCCGGTTGTGGTTGGAATGATATTCATGGCGGCCGCACGCGCCCTTCTCAGATCTTTATGGGCTAGGTCCATAAGGCGCTGGTCGGCGGTATATGAGTGGACAGTTGTCATTAAAGCTTTTTCAATACCGAAAGCTCTGTGGATTACAAGAGCAGGAGGAGCAAGGCAGTTCGTGGTACATGAGGCATTTGAGATAATGTGATGGTCTTTCGGGCGGTATTCTTTATGGTTAACACCCATTACCACAGTAAGATCTTCTTCTTTTGCCGGAGCTGAAATAATGACTTTTTTGGCTCCTGCCTCAATGTGAGCTGCGGCTTTGGGGCCTGTTTTAAAAAGACCGGTGCTTTCGATAACTATCTCAACACCTTCATCATCCCAGGGTATTTCAGCGGGGTCACGGAAAGAAAAACTCTTAATACTCTTTCCATTAATGATTATGCTCTCTTTTGCGACATCGACTTTGCCTGAAAAACGGCCATAATTTGTGTCATATTTAAAAAGATGAGCATTGGTTTCCACATCAAAAAGATCGTTAATAGCTACAACTGCAAGCTTTTTCGGGTGTCTTTCAATAATAGCTTTCAGTACCTGACGGCCGATTCTTCCGAATCCGTTTATGCCTACACGAATCATATATCACCTCATTTATTGGTTAATTGTCGTCAATCCGGTATTTGTGGGCTACAAGCAGATCGTAGTCCTTGCGGAGAGCCTGGTGAAGCCTTGCCTTTTCAAGTGCAATTGCGCTTAAGTTTCCGACGGCTTCCAGGAATCTTATTTCATCCGCATCAAATTTTCTTTCATCTTCTGTGTAAACCCTCAGAACTCCAACAGCCTTATTTTCAACCATAAGAGGAACTACAAGCACCGACTTGATCCCCTCGGCCTTTGCTTTATCCTTATACTGAAAGTCTTTGTCCTTCTGGGCATTTTTCAGCCAGATGGTTTTGCCTTTAAGCGCTCTCTTGTCAAGACCGCTTTCCTCAACAAGCACTGGGCCTTTGCGTATATATCCGTCCGACAGTCCGAACTGTGCGCCCATCAGCAGTTTTTTGCGGCGACTTTCAAGTAGTCTAAGTGAACAAGCTTTGACATTCATGGCTTCGGCGACGCGGGAGACGATCTTCTCAAGGACTTGGGAAGGGGACAGCGAAGCGTTTACAACCTTTGCGACTTCATAAAGTGCCGTGAAATAATGTTCTTCTTTTCCTTTCATAAATCACCTCTCAATGAATATTTATATATGATGAAAAGATAATATTTCGGACTTTCATTTTTATGGTAATATCGTAAAGAAACAGTTTAGTAAATAATTCTTTCATAAAAACCACGATAATTTCAATTCTTGCCGGAACTGGTAATAAATTTTGGATAAAAACAACCTTATCTCTTGAATTTGATTAATATATTTTGTAATAAAAGCATGATCATCTCCAGGTTAGTTGGTGATTGTAATAGGGAGAAGAACCTAAATATTTTATGAAAGGAAAACCGGCATGAAGATATTGGTAGGATATGATGAATTGGGTGCTGTAAGCGGTGCCATAGCTCTTGCTTTAAAACATGCAAAAGCTTTTGATGCAGAAGTTGATGTATTGGCATCGCTGGAAGAGGGAACAGAAAATGATATTAAGGATATTTCAGGAGCGGAAAAGGGCCTTGAAAAGATAAAACTATATTTTGAGAAAGAGAAAATATCCTGCAAAACTCATCTTATGATTCGCGGAGTAACACCGGGAGAGGATCTGGTCTCGTTTGCAAAGGAAAACAAGATAGATGAAATCATAATAGGAGTAAAAAGGAGATCAAAAGTTGGAAAACTGCTTTTCGGTTCTACAGCACAGTACGTTATTCTGGAAGCCCATTGTCCTGTTGTGACCGTTAAATGATGTCAGCTTCGTAAAAAGTCATTCTGCTTTGTTTCACTTCATCTTTCGTCATTGCAGCGTACAAAAAGTACGCTTCATTCCTCAAGATTCGTGTGCCTTGCATACTGAGCTTTTTACTTTGCCGACTGAATTTCGACTTTTTTACGAGTTCATGAAATGATCAGTTTGTAAGATTCTGGATAGGCGCGGGGATAAGTCCTCCGAATCTGATGAACCTGTTTGAGCCATCTGCATTATTAACAGGCATAATAGTGGCCTTTCCCAACAGCCCCCCGAAATAAGCGCTTTCACCGGCTTTTTTGCCAGGCACAGGGATGAGTCTTGCCGCTGTCGTCTTCTTGTTTATAACTCCTATTGCCATTTCATCTGCTATTATGGCGGCAATGGTATCTTCAGAGGTATTGCCGGGAATTGCCACCATGTCTAATCCTACCGAACATACGCTTGTCAAAGCTTCAAGCTTTTCAAGAGAAAGATAACCGGCCCTTACAGATTCAGATATATTCAAATCTTCACTCACAGGGATGAAGGCTCCGCTTAAACCTCCGACATGGGAGCTTGCAAAGGCTCCTCCGGTTTTTACGGCATTATTAAGAAGTGCCAATGCGGCTGTTGAGCCGGGTACTCCTATGCTCAAAAGGCCGAGACTCTGGAATATTTCTCCAACGCTGTCTCCGACATTTGGAGTCGGCGCAAGTGAAAGGTCAACTACTCCAAAACGGATCTTAAGATGATCGGCAACTTCCCTGCCTATTAACTCTCCGACACGTGTTACCTTATATGATGTCCGTTTAATCAATTCAGCTATACGTCCTAGATCTATGCCGGGATCGGAGGCTATAGCTCTGTCGATTGCTTTTTTAACAACACCCGGACCGCTTACGCCCACATTGATTACCGCTTCAGCCTCTCCTATCCCCAGGTATGCTCCAGCCATAAATGGTATATCTTGAGGTATGTTTGCAAAAACGCACAGTTTGGCACATGCGAGGCCGTCTTTATCAGCGGTAAGCTGAGCCGCTTTTTTAATGGTTTTTCCCATCATCAGCACCGCATCCATGTTAATGCCGGCACGTGATGAAGCGACATTAATGGAAGAACATACGCGGTCAGTTTCTGCAAGAGCTTCCGGAATGGCTTCAATCAGCGCCCTGTCACCTTTTGATATTCCTTTTTCTACAAGCGCGGTAAATCCTCCTATGAAGTCGACATTTGCTTCTGTTGCTGCGAGATTAAGAGTTTTGGCAATTTCAACAAACTGGGAAGCTGAAAATGGCGCTCCGAAAACGGCAGCAGGACTTACGGCAATTCTCTTGTTAACAACCGGGATGCCGTATTTTTCACCAATCCTGTCACAGATATTAACGAGATTTCCAGCAATATTTATTATTTTATTATGTATGTTTTTTTTCAGTGTGTTCAGATCATGACTGACGCAGTCGAAAAGATTTATTCCGAGGGTTATGGTTCTTACATCGAGATGCTCATTCTTGAGCATCTCAAGTGTCGATATGATTTCTTTTTCGCTAAGCATTGAATCGCCTTTCTTATTTTATACTTTTGGTTCTTCTACCCTGGAATCCTTGACCCCTTGAATCCTCATTGAATAAAAGACTCTTTATGATATCCCAAACTTTTCAATAAGCCGTCAGGATTAAATTCTGTTTATCGACATAAATATATTCCTGTGCTGGATGCTTATGTCAAGTCCGAGTTCGGAGGCTCTTTTCATTAATTCTGCCCGGAGTATCTGCTGATCAATGTCATTTGGAATATCTACTTCATAAATCATTATGTTGTCGGTGGGATTGTCACCGCCTTTAAATATGGCTTTTAGATTAGTAACATTTACGCCGTGTTTTGCTATTATTTCGGTTATTCCCGCAACAAGCCCTTTTCTGTCAGGCCCGATAGTGGTTATTATAAAAGGCTCACACCTGCCTGATTCAAAACCTTCTTCTTTATGTTCGAGAGATTTCACATACACATTGAGGTTAAGATGAGCAAGAGCTCTTGTTAATTGTGAGCATAACTCGTCGTTGGATAAATCCGAAGGTGTTGAAGCAATAAATATTCCCGAGAATTCCGACTGGAGTATGGTCTGGTTAATATTTTCAATATTGCAGTCGAGTTTAAACAGCGTGGCTGTGACAGCCGCTATGATTCCCGGCCTGTCCTGGCCCAGAACGGAAATTACTGATTTATCCATATTATTTTTCTCCATCTGAATAATGATTTTTATACTACTGGAAAAAGTGTTATTTGCAAGCTCATATTGTTGAAGTTTTTTAAAAAACAGAATGCACTCGTAAAAAATCAAATTTCAGACGGCAAAGTAAAAAGCTCATTATGCAAGACGCGCGAATCTTAAGGAATGAAACGTACATGTTAGCACGCTGCAGTGACGAAAGATGAAGCGCAACACAGCAGAATGACTTTTTACGAAGCCGTCATATTTTGTTGATTTGATCAATTCAGTGTCATAATATCATACAATATCAAAAAACTCAAAAGGTGTCATTTAAAATGCGCATTATCACAACTCATAAAAACACAGACTTTGATGCACTCGCATCCATGGTTGCGGCGATGGTTTTATATCCCGGAGCAGTTTGTGTTCTCCCTAAAACAGTGAATCCAAATGTCAGGGCTTTTATTTCAATACACAAGGATGTCTTAGACCTGCGTTCTCCGGAAGAGATTGATCTGGGTGAAGTGACAAGTCTTGTTGTTGTGGATGCAAACAGCTGGGGGCGCCTTGACCGTATGAGCGCTCTTGCAAAAAGAGATGATCTTGAAATTATTGTCTGGGATCACCATAAGGGTTCAGGGGATATTAAAGCGACATGGAATTGTCAGGAGGAAACAGGCGCAAATATAACCCTGATGGTACGAAGTCTGAAAAAAGAAAAAAAACATATCACGCCAATACAGGCTACCCTTTTTCTGACCGGGCTTTATGAGGATACGGGGAATCTCACTTTTCCGTCATTAACGGCAGAGGATGCTTATGCGGCAGGCTTCCTTCTTGAAAACAAGGCAGATATTAATGTTATCGGCAATTTTCTGCGCCAGGCCTACGGTGAAAAACAGAAAAACATACTTTTTCAGATGCTTCAGAACGCAGATAGATCAAAAATTAACGGCTATAATGTGAGCATCAACAAGCTGGAAATAGACGGCCATGTCAACAGTCTCGCGGTTGTTGTCGGAATGTACAGGGAAATACTGAATGTGGATGCGGCATTCGGGATCTTTACAAGCAGGGATAAAGAGAAGTGCATGGTTATTGCGCGCAGCAATGCAGAAGGCATTGACGTGGGGGCAATCATGCGAAGCATGGGAGGGGGAGGGCATCCGGGCGCTTCTTCGGCAATGCTCAAATCGGTTAATCCTGATGCGGTTGAGGAATGGATAAGAGAACTCATAGAAGGGAATCAGCAGGCATCCGTGCAGATAAGCGACATAATGTCATTTCCGGTGTTTACCGTTGAATCGGATACAAAAATGGAAAAAGTTGCTTCAATACTTAAGGAAAAAGGCTGTACAGGTCTTCCCGTTGTCGAAGGAGAAAAGCTTGTAGGTATAATTTCCAGGAGGGATTTTAAAAAAGTAAAGAGAGAATCCCAGTTGAAGTCCCCTGTAAAGGCGTTCATGAACACAAATGTCATGACAATCGAACCAGGGAAGAGCCCGATTCAGGCAGCGCGTATAATGGTAAAGCATGACATAGGACGTCTTCCCGTCGTTGAAGACGGACGTATTATAGGTATTATTACTCGATCCGATTCGATGCTCTATTTTTATGATATGCTGCCGGATTAGAATTGACGGCTTCGTAAAAAGTCACTTTACATGTTGGCGCTTCCTTTAAGGCTCAATGATCACACAGAGATCGCACAAAAGGGCCATTTCCGGACGGAAACTAAATAGTGTCCATCCGGAAACAAATTATAGACACTATTGCGTTTCCAGTTCGGAAATAGGCAATTTTGGGCAAGCTCAAGGAAATCAAGGGATTGCGCGGAGGCATACGCAATGTATGCCGCAC
>JBFYVZ010000074.1:0-9479 GCA_041298995.1 Desulfobacteraceae bacterium | reverse complement strand
ACATGGAGACAGCAGTAAAAAGAATTTATAATGCTGTCATAAACCATGAAAAGATCCTCATTTTCGGCGATTATGATGTTGACGGTGTAACATCAACCGCTATTCTTATGGAGTTTTTCAGGCATACCGGCGCAGATGTCTCATATTACATTCCCCACAGAACAAAGGAGGGATACGGACTCCAGGAAAACCATATTTTTGAGATTGCCATACCGGACAAAATAAATCTGATTATAACCGTAGATTGCGGCTCAAGCAGCCATGAAGCTGTGAAAGCCGCCCGCGGTGCCGGTATAGATATTGTTATAACAGACCATCATATCGTCCCTGAAAAACTTCCCGAAGCAATAGCCTTGGTCAGCCCCAAAAGATCTGACTGCAACTCGGGGCTTGAAGACCTCGCAGGAGTAGGTGTTGCTTTTTATCTCATCATGTCTCTGCGGAAATATCTCCGGGACATGCATTTCTGGGACAACCGTCCGGAGCCTAACCTTAGAAATCTTTGCGACCTGATTGCCCTGGGAACAGTGGCCGACATGGTTCCTCTTGTCGGGGAAAACAGAATTTTTGCAAAAACAGGTCTTGACCTGATTAATTCAGGAAACCGAATCGGAATCAGCGCTTTGATAAAAGCGGGCGGATCGAACAAGTACCCGATAGATTCCGAAGACATTGCCTTCAGGCTTGCTCCCAGGATAAATGCGCTTGGAAGAGTGGATCATGCGAAGGATGCAGTCGAGCTGTTGTTAACCGACGACTCTGATACGGCAGGCCGTATTGCCCAGCGAATGAATTTGATGAATGCAAACAGACAGAATATTGAAAAAAAAATTTATGAATACATCATTGAGCATGTAAACAATAACCCGGAGATTCTTCAAAATCGGTCTATTGTCCTGTCCCACGAAAGCTGGCATGAAGGAATTCTTGGCATCGTTGCTTCCAGGATGGTTGAAAAATTTAACCGGCCTGTTGTTCTTTTTGCACAAAAAGATGGTTTTGCTAAAGGCTCTGCCAGAAGTGTCCCCGGGTTTAATCTATATGAAGGGCTCATTGCATGTTCTGATCTACTTGATGCCTTTGGCGGTCATTCCATGGCGGCCGGTATTAAAATAAAGATTCAAAATATCGAGTTTTTCCGGCATAAATTCGAAAAAACAGTAACGGAAAATGCAGGAAGAGAAGATTCATTGCCTTTAACTGACATTGATTGCGAGATAGGATTTGATGATATAAATGTCGAATTAACTGATGAGCTTGAATCTTTAAAGCCTTTCGGGACAGGTAATCCTGAACCTCTTTTTCTTGCGCGTAACATAAAGGTTTTGTCTTCTGAATTTGTGGGAGGAAATCACAGGAAAATGGCATTAAGCCAGACAGCTTTCAAAGGAGAAAAGATTCTGAACGGCATACACTTTAATATCGATCCGTATTTATCTGAAAAAATTTTCTTTGAAACAATGGTATTTCGATTAAGATGGAACCGCTGGAACGGCAAGAAGACCATTCAGGCCATTATTGAAGATGTTTAGATTTTCCTTGCAATTAAATTGGTCAGTAATTATTATACCAACCGGCAATAAGCTTTCTACTTTGCCGTTTACAATATGGCTTTTTAAATGTTCATAATATTCGATGAAATAAATCATAGTCTTAATTTTATGTTAAACCCAATACATACTAAAAAGGTGGAATATAATGGCTAAGGTCTTTCGGCCAAGTAATAGAGAAGCAAGTATCTTGTCAAAAATAGAATCATCAAAAGAATATGCGCGAAGACAGGCAATACACGGCATAAAAGATTGTCTGGAACCTCTTTCAAACTCCATATCGATGAAACTCATCGAAAATAATCTCATAGAAACCACCAACAAGAACAGCACGGATGAGCAGATCCGTAACTGCCTTGAAAAATTAAGCCGCTCCGAAGATTTTGATATCGATTATACCATAGCCCCTTTCAGGAATCTGGTATCTCAACCCAATGTAGTATCTTTATATGTTACTGCATTTGTGATTGAGCAACTGATAAAACATAAAGATATTATTGAGATTTTCGGATCTGATGAAGACATATACGTTTGTATTAACAAACAGGTTATGAAATTTTTGCCGGCATAATGCGCCAATTCTTCCATCCAAGAACAGTAAACGGCCCTTTCGGCGACCCGTGTTTATTTATACCCTTCCTTTTTGAAAAAAGAGCGGTCTTATTCGATCTTGGTGATATCTATTCCCTTTCTCCAAGGGATATCCTGAAAATAAGCCATGTTTTTATTTCACATACTCACATGGACCATTTTTCCGATTTTGACAGGTTGCTTCGACTTTTTCTCGGGCGCAGCAAGAATCTTTACCTGTATGGGCCGGAAGGGTTTTTAAAAAATATCGAAGGCAAGCTTGCTGGATATTCATGGAATCTTGTTGAAAATTACAGCCGGCATCTGGTCCTTTATGCAACAGAAATAAATAGCAACGAACTTCTAACAAAGACATATAGATGCGCTAACCGGTTTATCCCCGACACTGAAACAATTACAATTCCTTTCAATGGCATACTGCACGAAGAATCCGGCCTTACGGTTTCAACCATAATTCTTGATCACGGAATACCCTGCCTCGGTTTTTCGATGAAAGAACGTTTTCATGTTAATATATTAAAAGATAATTTGGAATCTTTAGGACTTGAAATCGGACCGTGGTTGAGAACATTTAAGGAGGCTCTCTTCAACCGGCAAGATCCTGATTCGGAATTTGAGGTACGTTCTGGAAGCGGTAAAACATTTACCGATAAATTCATTCTCGGAGAACTTGCCGATAAAATTGCTATTATTACACCGGGACAGAAAATTACCTATGTTGTGGATGCTGCCTGCAGCAAATCGAATCTGGATAAAATAATTGAATTTGCCGATGAATCAGACCACCTCTATATTGAGGCAAGTTTTCTTGATAAGGACATGGCGCTTGCTGAAAAAAAACTTCACCTTACAGCAAGACAGGCCGGGTATATTGCGGCCAAAGCAAGGGCAAAACAATTTACAATCTTCCACTTTTCTCCCAGGAATATCTATAGCGAAAATCTTCTGTACGAGGAAGCAAGGCAGGAATATGAAAGACGGAAGGCTGAAGGCTGAAGGCAGTACTTGAAAATAAGGTTTCTTGTTTATAGTTTCTGGTTTCTTGTTAAAAGAAAAATACCAGAGATCGGAAACCAACCTTTATAGTAATCGAACAAAATGGGGCTTTATGTAATGGTCTCAAAACAAAAGGGAAAAGCTATAAAGCTTTTCCCTTTGTAATCTGTATTACAGCCGGTATGAAAACCGGGATAATTTCTATCGCTTTGAGAACTGATATCTCGCTCTTGCGCCCCGCTGACCGTATTTCTTTCTTTCCTTGGCTCTCGGATCGCGTCTTACAAAACCGGCTTTTTTCAGGACTTGTCTAAAGTCAGGATTGGCTATAAGAAGCGCTCTTGTAATTCCAAGCCTTACAGCTCCTGCCTGCCCGGTAATTCCTCCGCCAATTACCCGGACTTTAACATCAAATGTGCCAAGCGTATTGGTAATTGCAAAGGGTTTTATTAAATCAACCCTTGAGGATTCGACCTTGAAGTATTTTTCTACGGGCTGTTCATTAATGACAAATTGACCGGTTCCCGGTTTTAGCCAGGTTCTGGCAATAGCGCTTTTTCGTCTTCCAGTAGCGTAAAACAAGTTCTGTTTATCCATTTAATTCCTCGGTAATAACGAATTTATCAAAATTGTAATATTAAAGCTTTCTGGTTTCCGGCTTCTGGGCTTCATGGGGATGCTTTTCTCCGGCATAAACTTTCAGCTTTTTATATAGCTTTGTCCCAAGCTTGTTTTTTGGCAACATCCCCTTGACAGCAAACCGGATAACATCTTCCGGTTTTGTCTCAAGTAGTTTTTTGGCGGTAATCTCTTTAAGTCCGCCCGTATAGCCGCTATGCCTGTAATAGCGTTTTTGATCAAGCTTGTTGCCGGTAAGGGTAATCTTATCAGCATTAATTACAATAACGCTTTCCCCTGTATCTACATGAGGTGTAAACAAAGGATTATTTTTACCTCTCAGCCGGGAAGCCACATTTGATGCAAGCCTTCCAAGGATGGCTCCATTTGCATCGATAATTACCCATTTTTCTTTTATATCAATCTCTTTTGCACTAATTGTATATTTTTTCACAGCTTCAACTCCTGTATTTTATTAATCAGGACTTCTTAAATAATTTAGATACCTGTGTCAAGAGAAATTAATATTTTTTTCAAGGTTTATTAACAAAAATATCCTGTTGTATTTCTTGTTTAATTATTGTTACCATATAATCAATCCTGAAAACAACACACTAATTGGTTTCCATCCGGAAATGGCCCTTTTGAGCGATCTCTGTGTCAATCTGTGGGATTTCTTGTGCGGCATACATTGCGTATGCCTCCGCGCAATCCCTTGATTTCCTTGAGCTTGCCCAAAATTGCCGATTTCCTGATTGGAAACACAACTGTGTCCCAAATTTGTTTCCGGACGGACACTAATTATAAAATAAAGGAATAACGGGCAAGATGGAGCACATAGAAACCGAAGTAAAATTTTTTATCACCGATCCAATGAAGCTGCGAGAAAAGCTTATCTCCCTTAGAGCTCTTTCCGGCGGCAATATTTTTGAAACCAACATCATTTTCGAAGACAAAGACAAAAACCTCATTAAAAACAAATCATTGCTCAGGCTTCGCAAAGACTCAAAAACGACTCTTACCTTCAAATCCCAACCCTCTGATGCAGACAGTCGTTTCAAGATGTTGAGGGAGCTTGAAGTTGAGGTCAGCGATTTCTCTACTGCAATCAGAATATTTGAATTCCTGGGTTTTACTAAAGAGCGGATATATGAAAAATGGCGTGAAACACTCGTATTGGGAAGCACATATTTTTGTATAGACAAAATACCTTACGGAGATTTTCTTGAGATAGAAGGCAACAAGGAAGAGATCATGGAATACGCTTCATTGCTTGGCTTTAACTGGAAAGAAAGAATTCTTTTAAATTATCTTGAACTGTTTGATATATTAAAAAAAAGTCTCGTTCTTTCTTTTTCCGATATTACATTTGATAATTTTAAAAATGTTGAAACCGATTTTTCAAAATATTTTCATGAAGTTAAAGCAGGCGGAATACCGACGGAGTCGTAATAAGTCGTTCAACAGGCGCTTGTATATCACGTGGCACATTTAACGTCGCCGTCTATCAATCCCCCTTCCTGAACAACAAGGCTTTTACATAAAAACTTTCCTGAGCAAATTCCCGTAGGCATTATTACAATCTCATTTAGAGCAGTTAATTCACCTTCAAATTTCCCCCCGACAGACACCGAATGTACATTAGCATTCGCAACAACAACACCGCCTTCAGCAATTACAAGATTTTCTCCATTTATAATCCCTTCAACCATACCATTTACAACGAGCTTCCCCTTGTAGGAAAAAACCCCTTTTATTTTCAGTCCCGCATCTATAATTGATATGTCCGACTTCTTACTCACCACTATATCTCCTTTTTAACACGAAGAGAAACAGGAAAGTCTTTTTCCAAAAGCAATTCGCCGGAAACTGAATATAATAAAACGGTGGCGAGTTTGAATCGTGGCGGGACAGATCTGATATTTGTTGTCAAATTTACTGTAGTAAATTTTTGAGTGGAAAAATATCGTCCCTTATTAATTGCTGTCGGTTTTTTTGAAACAAGCGAAATAAAAGGAACGGGCAGCCATCCTGCCTCATCAATCTCATTCTCCTTCAATATAACAAAAGAATACCCCGATATCTGCTTTGAATTATGATTACTTTTCAAGTCAAACTGTATTTTCAGCCTGCTTGCGCCTGCTTCATGATAAATATCAATATTACCAATTGAAACACTGCCGTTATTTACAGGAGTTTGAGGTATTTGAGCAGAAGAAGCATTTGCTGATACCTCTGCCAATTTTGAAATCCTGGCGCTGCCTGTCTCCTTATTAACCAAAGACTCTGCAAGGACCAGCCGCGCCATCAGCATGTCTTTTTCATCTCTTATAGTCAGATAGTTCTTTTGTGCAATAATCAGATCCTTCTCCATAGCCCTCTTATCTTCCAGAAACCTAATTCCTGAAGAAAAGAAATAAGCGCCTGAACACAGTGCCAGAATCTGTAACAATAGAAGAGTAATTATCATCCCTTTTATTATTCTTATATGCTTAACCTTTCCATTATCTCCCAGCAATATAAGTGTATGGTACTTTCTTCTATTTGATTTCAGCAGGGATGCCGCAAAGGTTACTGCCTTCTCAAGCTTTCTTGAAAAATATCCCACCGGAATTCCTTTAGCTTAAATAAATCTGTTTTAAATCCTTTGAGGCTTTTTATTATCAGCGTCTAATGGCTTCCATCTCTGATATGATATCCAAGATGCCGGTATGCTTCTTCAGAGGCCTTTCTGCCTGAAGATGTCCTCACAATAAAGCCTATCTTCAGGAGAAACGGTTCCACAACATCCACAAGAGTATCCGCCTCCTCCTGCAGGGTTGCAGCAATTGCCTCTATCCCTACAGGTCCGCCTTTATAAAACTCGATTACCGTTTTAAGGTACCGACAGTCGAGAGTTGTAAGCCCTTTATCATCAACACCTTCAAGCGCAAGAGCTTCCTGAACGGTTTTTTTATTGATCACACCGTCTCCCCTGACCTGGGCGTAGTCTCTCACGCGTTTTAAGAGCCTGTTGACGATTCTTGGAGTGCCCCTTGAACGCCTCGAAAGTTCATAGGTGGCATCTTCACCTATTTCAACTTTCAGGAGAGAGGCCGATCGCCCGACAATAACCATAAGCTCTTTTTCGCTGTAAAAATCGAGAGTCCTGAATATTCCGAAACGCTCTCTTAAGGGTGCGGACAGCAGTCCGACCCTCGTGGTGGCGCCGATAAGGACAAATCGCTTAAGACGATACCTGTGGCTTCTCGCATTAACTCCCTTGTCAAACACGAAATCAATGGCAAAATCCTCCATGGCGGGATAAAGAAACTCTTCAACCACTTTAGGGGTCCGGTGAATCTCATCTATAAACAGGATGTCTCCTTCCTCCAGGTGGGTGAGGATTCCGATAAGATCTCCTCCTTTTTCCAGCGCCGGTCCGGAAGTAACAGTCAGACTTGCCCCGGTTTCATTGGCAATAATATGTGCAAGAGTGGTTTTGCCGAGGCCCGGAGGCCCGTGAAAAAGGACATGGTCTATCGGCTCGCTGCGTAGCTTTGCAGCTTCAATTGCTATTTTAAGAGTTTCAACCACCTCGCTCTGACCAATGTAATCGGATATGGATCCCGGGCGCAGAGAGAGTATTTCAGGCTCCTCGTCAATCGACATGCTTGAACCTGAAAGTATTTCGTTTTTCCCGGAGGTATATGTCAGGATATCGTCGGTCATAAGGCATGCTCTCCACGATAGACTTCTTCAAACAACTCTTCGGGTGTTGAAATAAAGCTGTTTCGGCACATTGCTTCAGAAACCAGCTTCCTGGCATCGGACGGTTTGTAACCGAGCTGGGTTACAAGCACTTCAATCACCTGCTGAGCCAAGTCCTTGGTTTGAGACGCTTGTTGTTTGTGCTCTGTTTTTCTGATAAGGGCGAATTTATCCATCTTGCCTTCAAGCGTGGCTATGATTTTATGCGCCGTCCTGCTTCCGATACCTTTCAGCTGCATAAGCCTGGCAACATCCTTCGATTCTATTGCAACAGCAATATCGCGCACCGGAATATTCATGGCCTTGAGAGCTTTCATAGGTCCTATATCTTCCACAGAAATAAAATTCTGAAAAAATTCTTTTTCGATTTCAAGATTAAAACCTATCAATACAGGTTTGGGTTGTCTTTCAGATTGATGGAAATAGACATAAAAGGATACTTCATCACCGACCGATTTTGTACTCAATGTCTCCATAACTATGGGTGGAAGCATTATTTCGTATCCGATATGATCTACGAGCAGAAGTATTCGCTCACTCTCTTTTTTTAACAGCTTTCCTTCCAGATATCCTATCATTAAGTTCTTCTCCAATCCTTGACGGCTTCGTAAAAAGTCATTCTGCTGTGTTGCACTTCATCTTTCGTCATTGCAGCGTACGAAAGGTACGCTTCATTCCTCAAGATTGAAGCTCTTCGCCGCAAGCAGCGATTGAGCTTCGACCGTAAGGAATATTAATCATTTTAGATGCGCTCGCTAACTCCGCAAAAAGCAGCGGGTTATGCGCTCGCTATTTCGGTTCGTGCGCCTTGCATAATGAGCTTTTTACTTTGCCATCTGAATTTCGACATTCGAAATTCGATGTTCTGCAGTTAACAATCATAACGGATTACTCTGCGTTCTTTCATTTTTATACCTGAATAAACCCAAAAGAGCCAGTGCAATCGCATCTGAAGCATGATAAGGCTTTATCCGGTCCGCAAGGCTTAATAATCGCCGCACTGTCAGCTCGAGCTGTTCCTTGCTTGCATTCCCATTGCCCGTCAAAACATGTTTTACCTCGCGCACAGCAACCTCAATCACCGGAATACTGGCATGACAAGCCGACAGGAGAATAACGCCAGTTACTTTACCTAGATTTATTCCGGACTTTGGATATTTCTCAAGGGAGAATACATCTTCTATAACCATGAGATCGGGCTTTTCATCTGCAAGGAGGGAGTTTAGTTTTGAGAATATGTGATTGAGGCGTTCAGGCAAGATATGACTTCTTGAAGTATTGATGCTGCCAAAAGCGTATTCCTGGACTTTAAGTCCTCTGCCCCTCACTATTCCAACGCCCGTAGAAGAGAGGCCCGGATCTATGCCGATGATTTTTATCATCTTATGCTCTTTAAACGCTTAAATACAAGCCTATTTAAATCCTTTCAACTTCTTGGCGGCAACTATGGCTTCATTTGATTTTGGATATTTTTGTATAAGTTCGTTTAACACGAGAGTCGCATTTTGCTTATCGCCGATATTATAAAAAGAGAGCCCCTGTTTTAACAATGCAGCCTGAACCTTGTTACCTTTCGGATATTTTTCTACTACCTTCTGATATTCAAGAATCGCTTTTTCATACCATTTTTCCTGATAGAAGCTTTCACCGATCCAGAATTGGCAATTATCTAATTTATCAGATCTAGGGTATTTTGCCATCAATTCCTGAAATTTTTCACGGGCTGTTGAATAATTTCCATTATCATAAGCCTGTAATGCAGATGCATATAATTCATCTTCGGAAATCTCTTTGGCAATATCTTTTTGATCATTTTTTTTAGCCACTGCCGAATCGTAAGCTCCGGCTTTCTCTTTTGCTTCAAGGCTCAGATACTGTTCAAGCCGCGCAATACGATCTTTGTATGTCCTGTATGTCCCGGCTTCCTCTTCAATACGAACAAGCCTTCCGTCAATTTTCCTGTCGGATTCTTCT
>JBFYVZ010000063.1:0-14045 GCA_041298995.1 Desulfobacteraceae bacterium | reverse complement strand
AAATTATCGAATCAGGTTTTTGAAGATTCGTTTGAAATAGAAAAAGAAAGATTAAAGCCTGAGATGAATATTTTTCTGGATCTCGGACTTGACAGTCTCGATATAGTTGATCTCGTGGTTGCTTTGCAGGAAAAGTTCGGTGTGAAAATAAGAAACGATGACAGGATTAAGAACATACGGACGCTGGGGGACATACACAAGTTTATTCTCTCATTGAAAGCAGAAGGAGCGTCCCCTTCACTTTAGCGGCAGAAATGAAAGAAACTTTGAAACTGATATGTTTTAACTTTATTTTTTATATTCTTTTTATTCTTTTTTCACTCATTGGAATTCCGGTTTTTTCAGCAATTGTTGCTTTCCAGTCTATCTTTATCTCTCACCGGACCGGCATGAAAAAATTCCGCAGAGCCATTTCCTGGTACGGGATTGTTATCATCAAGGCACTCCCATACCCGTTTGTGAAGATAATATATAAAGATCTGGACAAAACGAAAACAGAGGGCCCCTTTATTTTTGTCTCCAATCACAGGTCTGCCTCAGATCCTTTTTTGATGGCCTGTCTTCCTTATGAGTGCGTGCAGGTTGTAAATATATGGCCGTTCAAGCTCCCTGTGCTCGGTTTTATGGCAAAATTGGCCGGGTATCTGAGTATAAGAGAAATGCCTTTTGAAGAATTCTCCCAAAAGACGACCGATCTTTTAAATGAAGGAGTCTCGATTATCGCTTTCCCCGAAGGAACTCGCTCTGCGGACGGCTCCCTGGGGCAGTTCCACGGCTCAATTTTCAGGGTGGCTCTACAAACGGGCTATCCTGTCGTACCCGTATGCATAACCGGCAACGAAAAGATTCCTGCAAGAGGAACACTGCTGCTCAGGCCCGGCACAATAAAGATACATAAGCTTTCTCCCATAACATATGATGAATACATAGGGTTTACCCCTTATAAATTAAAGAACATGCTTCGCCAATTAATAGCCGACGAGATTGAAGCCATGGAAGGAAAAAAGAGCCTATGATTTATTGCCGCGACATATTCGGCTCCGGACAGTTTCAGGATTCAATGAATGAGTCTGTACAAAAAAACGTGCTTCTTGCACTTGAAATAAATCTTGACTCTTCCCGGGACTTTGGTTTCTCAACGATCTTCATGGATGAAGGCTCTTTTTCTGATACAAGACTTACAGAAGAAGAACTGCACGATGTGATTGCCCAGTCAAAGGCTCTCGGTGTTAAAAAAATTCTTTTTTCAGGAAAAGGAGTTTCATCTTGCGCGTCTACAAAGGAGCTTATATTTTTTGCCCGTAATTTTGATATGGAAACAGATGTAGTAAAAGATGACTATTTATGCATTGCGGCTTCCGGGAAAAATGATCCGCCATTTTGCATGCGGCACAGGTTTTCCTGCATTGTCACCTCTTACGGTTATGTATTACCCTGTCCCGGACTTGAAATTCCTCTGGGAAACATACGCAGCCAGAAGCTGAGCGATATATTAAAAGACAGTGAAATTCTTTCTGATTTAAAAGACCCTGTAAACAATATAAAAGGCCCTTGTCGCTATTGCGAAAATATCGGAATATGCTGCGGGTGCAGGGGAAGAGCTTACCTTGCAACCGGGGATTATCTCGCATCTGATCTGATATGCATAAAAAATAAAACCGGTGAGCACGAAACTGTTTCTCTCCCTCTTCCGGTTGATGGAATAATACCGCAAAAGCCGCCTATGCGGATAATAGACACGCTCGACAAACTGGCAGAACGGTCAGCTTCCTGCTCTGCTTTGATAAAAAAAGATATGCCATTCATTGAAGAGGACGGATCGGTTGATAACGTTGCGTATCTTGAAATGATAGCCCAGTCCATTGCCGCATTAAACGGGTTCAGAAACATGAATGAATCCGGATCCTCTCCCGAAGGATATCTGCTTGGGGCAAAAAACCTCGCGATACTTGGCAGAGCATCAGAGGGAGACAGGCTTTCCATAATGGTTTTCAAGTATGCGCGTTACGGTGGTTTTGGCATTGTAAAAGGAATCGTATCAAAAAACAGCGAAATCCTCGCAAGGGGAGAAATTAAGGTCTGGCATAAAACAGATGAATCAGATTAAGGAAAAATAATGATAATCAGGATAGTTACTACTTTTATGCTTATTTTTTTCAATGCAACTTGCGGATACGCCCAGGATTCACAGGTTCCTGAAAAGGCCCGATCAGATTTAAACTCGGTTTTGAGCAGGCTTGAAAAAAAAATGTCGGGGATTAAAACCTTAAAAACCGGTTTTGTTCAGGAGAAAGAGCTTGCTGTATTCAAACAGAAAGTTGTCCTGAAGGGAACTGTCTATATAGAAAAACCTGCGCGGCTTGCCTGGCATGTAAATGAACCTATGAAATATATCATGGTTATTTCGCAAAACATGATCAGTCAATGGGATGAGGATACAAATAAAGTGCAGAAAATATCCCTTTCCAAAAATCCTGCTTTTGAAGCTGCGATAGGCCAGATGCAGGAATGGTTTTCCGGCGCATATACCCCTCTTCTGAAAGAATATGAAATAACGCTGTTAAAAGAAAATCCGGCATCTCTGAAATTTACTCCGAGGGCTGCAACCTTTGCAGGCAATGTGATAAAAAGCGTGACAGTCGATTTCAGAAAAGATGAACAGTATATCAAAAGGATATTCATTGAAGAAAAAGGCGGTGACACAACAAACCTTCTCTTTGTTGACACCAGCCTCAATATTCCTGTTGAAGCTTCTGCATGGAAGGCAGGCCAATAGTTACATATGTTTAAATATTTCGCAATTCCTTTGATAATTCTACTGCTTATTGCCGGTTGCGCCGGTATTCCGTTTCAGTCGGCTCCCGTTATGTCGATGGAAAAAGTCGAACCCGGCTTCGTAAAAGAGCGGTTTTTGCTCATGCTTCCGGACAGGTTTCAAATCATAAGCACTATAGCTTTTGAATATAAGGGACAGTCCGTGTCCTTTATAGGGTATTCTGATATCGATGCTAAGAAAAAAACATTTACCGTAGCAGGCATAAACCAGGTTGGTATAAAGCTATTTGAAATAACCGGGGATAGTGATAAAACCGACTTAAGGTTTGCGATCGAAGAGTTTACAAAAAAAGGAAATTTTGCTGAAGCTGTTGCCGGAGATATTAGAAAGATATATTTTAACCGGTTGCCGGCAGACAGTTCAAAAGTATATAAGAAAAAACACGAAATTGTCTTTGTGCAGGATGAACCGGGGGCGGTCATTGAGTTTGTTTTTGCCGGACCCGACAATCTTCTTGTTGAAAAGCGCTGCATTATGGATAATAAGGTCATATGGAGAGCAAATTATTATGAATACCGCGAAAAAAATGGGAAATTGCATCCGGCGGGAATCATTCTTGAAAATATAAAATATGGCTATAAATTAATAATGAGATTAAAAGAAATCCGGTCATGAACACACTGTTGCGGGAAATAAAAAATTCTATATCGAACCTTGAGGAAAGCGGGGAAAACATAAAAGCCAGGTTATTTTTTCCGCCTGATTTTACCGGATTTAAAGGCCATTTTCCCGGCAGGCCTGTGTTGCCGGGCGTGTGTAAAATTCAGGCGGTCATTGCAATGCTTGAGATATGGCATCAAAAACGTATTTGTATAAAAGAGATTTCAATGGCAAAATTTTTTGCGCCTGTATTTGACAATCAGGAAATTGTTGTTACAACTAACAAAATAACCGGATTGCCTGAAACAGCCGGCGGAATAAAGATAAAAGCATCTGTGACAAGTAACGGAAAAAAAATTTCTGACCTTCAGTTAATATTGTCGTTTTTTTAGCTGGTTAAAGTAACCAGAAACCATGAAACAGAGACCATGAACCAGAAACCAGAGACCATAGACCATAAACCACCGACTTTGCGCCGTAAGAAAAACGGCTATTTTGAACGTATAGAAGGAATGCCGGAGCCCGTTTCATTCAGCGTGAAAAGACGTGTCAATATCAGTGAAGCAGATGTGATGGGGATCGCATGGCACGGCAGATACCTCATCTTTTTTGAAGATGCTTCAACCGAGCTCGGAAGGCGCTGCGGCCTTTCATATGTGAATTTTTATGAGACAAACCTCCGCGCTCCGATAGTTCAGCTTCATATAGATTTTTTTCAGCCGCTTTTACTCGACGAAGAATTTACCGTTACAGCATCGCTTATATGGAATGATGGAGCAAGGCTCAATACGGAATACTCGATAATTAAAAATGACGGGAGCATCGCCGCAACAGGGTACACTGTACAAATGTTCACGGACGGCGCAAGCGGCGAAGTCCGGATAGCATCTCCAGAACTCCTTGAAAGATGCAGGAAAAAATGGAAGGCTGGAGAGTTAGAATGATGAAAGCTGTTTCAGTAGCATTCGACATGGTAACCCCATACGGGTGGGGAACCGATTCATGCTGGGAAGGGCTTTTGTCCGGAACAAGCGCAATTCGCCGCATAGAACGCTTTTCAACTAGCCTGATGCAAACCGATAATGCGGCAACAGTGCCTGATCTGAAGCCAAACAGGGATGAATCTCTTGTAATGCAGATGCTGTCGCCACTTCTCAAAAAAATTGCTCCGGGAATACCTTCCGATACTTTTGTTATTCTTGCAACGACTACAGGTGAAATAGAATTTCTGCAAAGATCCATAATAAACGGAGAGCATGAAGCAATAAAAAGCCGCCCAGATCATTTGCTGAACAACATTATGTTTCTTTCAGGAACATGCGGCGGCGGAATGATTGTTTCGGCAGCGTGTGTCTCCTCCAGCGCCGCCGTCTTAAGGGCCGCATCGATGATACGCAATAAAGAGCATGACTCTATCCTTGTTGTGGCATGTGACTCCGTATCGGAGTTTGTTACCGCAGGATTTTCTTCCCTGATGGCCTTAGACAGGCATATGGCAAAGCCTTTTGATAAGAACAGGTGCGGTTTAAGCCTTGGCGAAGCGGCAGGTTTCATGCTTCTTATGAGCGAAGAGAGAGCTGTGAGGGAAAAAAGAGATTCACTTGGAGAAATTGCGGGCTGGGGACTGACAAATGACGCTAATCATATAACAGGCCCATCAAAGGACGGAAGCAGCCTTTCAAATGCCGTTCTGAATGCCATGAAATCGGCTGGAATTTCCGAAAAGGAGATTGGCTGCATTTCGGCCCACGGAACCGGGACCATCTACAATGATTCGATGGAAATGAAAGCGATAAAAAAGATTTTCGGTAATAATCCGGTGCCACTCTATTCGGTAAAAGGTGGAACCGGCCACACAATGGGCGCCGCAGGCCTCCTTGAAATCATAATCGGATTCGAAACCTTGAATAAAAAAATAGTTCCTCCTACAGTAAATCTCAGCGATACCGACCAGGAAGCGGAAGGGTGGGTTTCTTCGGAACAGCAATCCTTTGAAAGTCCTGTGACGCTTTCAACAAACTCGGGCTTTGGAGGAGTCAACTCCGCACTTATCTTAAAAAAAGCGGAAACGATATTATGATTGCTGTAACCGGCATAGGCTGGCTCACCCGGAAAGAATACGGCTGTTTATTCAGCAAGATTAATGAGCCTCACGAAGGGTTTGACACTCTTTATTCTTATTTTAAAGATAAATCCTATTTTTCCTGTCCTGTAAAAAACTTCAGCAGATTTGACACTATATCGAAAATGACATGTTTCAGCGCGGCTCTTGCATTAAAAGATGCAGGAATATCCTATTCGGCGGATCAAAAAAAAGATATCGGCATTTTTGGCTCAAATGAAGCGGGATGTCTTGAGTCAAATCTGAATTACTTTCAGGACTACATAGAAAGCGGAAGAATACTTGCTAGAGGCAACCTGTTCATCTACACGCTTCCGTCCATACCCCTGGCTGAAGCCTCAATTCATTTTGGATTATGCGGCCCCCTGCTCCATTTGTTTTTTAATGAGAAAAGAATACCTTCACTTCTCAGTTTTGCCGGAGAAAGCATCACGGGAGGCGAAACACCCTCAATCCTTGCGGTAAGCGCGGAAGAAACCGACGCGATCTGTTTTGTTTTAAAACAGGAAGACGATATTTCTCCCGGAAAGAATATTGATCTTCAAAATGTAATTGCCGCGGCAGGGGACACATATACTTTTGATGAAATGATAAATGCTTTTAAAGGTATTGTTTAAAAGAGGACTTTTGTGAAAATAAAGCTTGTTTACCCCGGATGGCCCAAATTAAAAAACCAGCCCGAATTTAACCTTCCTCCTCACGGGCCTGTCGTTTTTGCGGCCGCTGTAAGCGATGATATAGAAATATCATTCTGTGACGAAAATGTCGAGCAGCTTGATTTCGACGAGGATGCCGATTTAATCGCCATCTCTGTCATGCTGACATGCCAGATGCCCCGCGCATGGGAGATAGCCGACAAATACAGGGCTCGCGGCAAAAAAGTAATATTCGGCGGAATTGCAACAATGCTTCACGCCCAGGAGACAACCATGCACGCCGATTCGGTTTTTATCGGCGAGGCTGAAGGGCGTTTTGACGCAGTTATAAATGATTTCAAAAATGGTAAACTGAAAAAAATCTATGATTTCCACCTTGATTTTCCGGAGACCTCTCTGATAGGAACAGCGCGCAGAAGCATACTAAACCGCGAGCTCTATAATTTTCGCGGAGTCCAGATGGTCGACCTTATTCATGCATCCCGCGGCTGCAGGTTTAACTGTTTTCCATGCTGCACACCTTACCTGGGGGGAAGAAATTTCAGGCCGCGCCCCATAGATGCTGTTGTCCGGGAAATAGAAAGCATTGAGAACAGCCGCCTGTTCTTTGTCGATAATTCTCTGGCGCAGAATGACGATTGGGAAAAAGCCCTGTTTAAAGCCATTGCCCCTTTGAAAATAAAATGGATATCCCATCCCATAAAGGACGATGATGAAATACTCGATCTGGCGGCTGAAGCAGGCTGCTGGTACGTTTACCAGGCAATTGTTGATACATCGGACCATATCCGCAAACGGGTCAAAAGGCTCAAGGAGCGCGGTATAGGTGTTGAAGGAACCATAATACTTGGAACCGATGATCATGACGAGGATTACATAAAAAGGCTCGTTGATTTTCTATTGGAAATCGATCTCGATCTTGCCGAATTTACTATTCTGACCCCTTTCCCGCATACCCCGATAAGAGCCACTCTCGAAAAAGAGAACCGGATTCTCCATAATGACTGGGCCCGTTATACGGCAGGCGAGGTTGTCTTCAGACCTGCAAAGATGAGCGTTGATTCACTTCAGAAAATGTATGAGTATGCATGGGAAGCTTTCTATGCCGGCCTGTGCAAGGAAATTCAGATGGCAAGATTGTACATAAAAGTGATTGAAAAAGAAAAGCGTGACGGCACATATAAAAAAGGATCTCCTGCCTCAGGTCGCACCAGAAAGTTATCAAAAAGCGGGGTTATAGCTCAATGAAGGTATTGCTGATCGGAGCGAATGTCGCCAGCACGCCATATTATGTATATCCGCTGGGACTCAGCATGGTTGCCACGGCACTCAGAAAAGCCGGACATGTTGTCACCCAGTTCGACTTTTTAAGAAACGATATGTCCCTCGAGGCTTTGGACAAGGAATTGAGATCGTTTGCGCCTGACATTATTGGCATATCCATGAGGAACATAGATAATGTCAACCTTATGAATGAGCAAAGATATATTGATGCCGTCAAAGATATCGTTAAAAATATCCGCGGTGTCACAAATTCGCCCGTTGTATTGGGGGGGTCGGCTTTTTCAATAATGCCTGAAACAATTTTAAGTGAAGTCGGCGCCGACTACGGAATCATCGGAGAAGGCGAATCGCTGATGGTCGGGCTTGTCAATAAAGCCGCGCTTGGAAAGCTTCCCGAAAAAGGGTGTTTCCGGTCTTCAAACTACATGGACGGGGAGGATATACCTGCGGCCTGCTACGATCCGGACATCATGCAGTTTTATCTTAAAAGCGGGAGTATCGCCTCTTTACAGACAAAACGCGGCTGCACCCACAAGTGCATTTACTGTTCATATCCTGTTCTGGAAGGCTCTGCGATTCGCCCGAGAAATCCGGGTTCAGTAGTTGATGATATTGAAATTCTGATAAAAGATCACAATGCAAAGTACATATTCTTTACCGATTCAGTATTTAACGATGATGAAGAATCTTATCTTGAAGTGGTAAAGGAAATGAAAAAGAGGAACGTTTATATACCTTGGACCGCCTTTTTCAAGCCCGAAGGATTAAAGGACAAGCATGTAGAGCTTATGAAAGAGACGGGGCTCAAAGGGGTTGAAATAGGCGCTGACGCCTCTACGGATACAACATTGGCGAGGCTGGGGAAAAGATTCAGGTTTAAGGACATAGTTGCATGCAATGATTTGTTCGTAAGGCATGGCATTGCAACTGCTCATTTCTATATGTTTGGATGCCCTGGTGAAACAAAAGAGACAGTGATACAGGGGCTCGAAAACATAAAGAACATCGATAAAACCGTCTCTTTTATTTTCATGGGCATACGGATCCTTCCAGATACAGCCCTCCACAGGATCGCGATAAAGGAAGGCATTATTCCCCAGGAAAATACACTGCTTGAATCGGCTTATTATATAGCTCCCGGACTGGAAAAAGAGTGGCTGGAAAAAACCCTGACAGAAGGATTCTCAGGAATCAGACATTGTGTTTTCCCTCCGGATGCCATGGATGAAAGTCTTCGGTTTCTTCATAAACTTGGGTATTCGGGTTCCCTGTGGGATATGCTTATACCGGCTGATAAAAAACCCGGCAGGCAAAGAGCCCATGGAAAAAACTGACCACATAAACAGTGACACCATTTGGTGTGTTATTCCGGTTTATAACAACGGGAACACCGTAAAATCAATTGTCACCGGATGCCGTTTATACTTGAAAAATATTCTTGTTGTTGATGACGGCAGCACGGACACAGATCTTTTCAGATTGTTTCAGGATACCGACATAAAAGTCATCCGCCACGAAAGAAACCTGGGAAAAGGCAGAGCGATAATGACTGCCGTGAAATTCATAGCTGAAAATGGCGGCCTTTTCATGATAACCATAGACGCGGACGGACAGCATTATCCTGAAGACATAAAAAATTTCATCCCCCTCCTGTCAGGTGATGATTCCTCCATTATTATAGGTTGCAGGAATTTTGAAACAAATAATGTTCCGGCATCAAGCCGGTTCGGAAGAAAATTTGCCAATTTCTGGCTGCGGGTTGAAACCGGAATTTCAATCGGAGACTGCCAGAGCGGATTCAGGGCATATCCAGTAAAATACCTCTCGATGACAAAGATGCATGGATCACACTACGACTTTGAGGCTGAAATACTTGCAAGAGCAGCATGGGCAGGACTTAAATTAAAAACGGTCCCTATAGAAGTCTGGTATCCTGAGCCGCAATCAAGGGTGTCATCCTTTAAACCATTTCTGGACAATTTCCGTATTTCGGTCATGCACGCAAGGCTTGTCGCAAGGCGCCTTTTGCAAAAAACATGGGGTGTTAACCATGCAAACGGATAGACTGGCTGATAAAACGAGACCCCGTAAAAGAGGAAACAGGCTTGGTTTCTGGTTTTTTGAAATATTTCTTCGCATCTCCGGGCTTCGCGGCGCATATGGCTTTTTATACTTTGTCTGCCTTTACTATCTGATTTTTGACAGGCATGCCGTGTCATCCGCCATGTCTTATATTAACAAAAGATTCCCTGATAGTGGTATGTTGGCAAGGAATTTTCATACATACAGACTTTTTGTAAGCCAGGGAAAACAGCTTGTTGACCGGCTGGCCGCTGTTGTTTCAAAAAAACAGCTATTTGATATAAAGCTTAATGGTTACGATAAACTCATGGCGCTCTTTCAAAAGTCAGATAAGGGAGTTATACTGCTCACATCCCATTTCGGAAACTGGCAGATCGCCCTCACCTCTCTTAACAAACTTGGGAAAAGGGTTTATCTTCTGATGCGTGAAGAAGAAAACCAGGCTGTAAAGGATTCCTTAAATGTTGGGAATGAAAAAGGAGACATAAGGATCATATCCCCTGAACAGGCATTCGGTGGGGTTATTGAAATCATGAACGTTCTTAAAAAAGGACACATCGTTTCTATAATGGGTGACAGGAGCTATGGCGCAAAAGCGTTTAAAATCGATTTTCTGGGTAAAAAAGCCTTTTTCCCGTTCAGTGCCTTTGCCATAGCTGCTGCTGCAGAATGCCCTGTCGTGATTCTGCTTGCTTCAAAAGACTCTGCCTATAGCTATACTGTTGATGTAACTAATATACTTGTTCCCTGCTGTAAAAGCAGCAGGAAAAGAAATGAACAGCTTATTCCGTGGGTGCAGGAATATGCAAATATTCTTGAAAAATATATTCAAAAGTACCCATACCAGTGTTTTCTTTTTCATGATATATGGAAAATCTGATAATAAATGATGGACTCGTAAAAAGTAAATTTTCACACGGAGGCACAAAGGCACGAAGAAAAACTTATTGAAAACATTCAGGTTTGTCTTTGTGTTCTCAGTGATCTTTGTGTGAGGACCGCTTTTTACGAAGCCGTCAATTTTAATGCTTATAGTTGTTACTTGATAGTATAGAAATTCGTACTTGGGACGCAGATGAACGCAGATTGCCAGGATTATAAATATAAAAACTAATAGAATAATTATCTGCGTTTATCGGCGAAAATCCGCGTCCTAATTTAATTTGTTAAGGAGATGAATTAATGGAAGAAAGTAAGGAAAAAAATCTGGCTGAAATCAGAAAACTTCTGAAAGAGCTGCTGGTTGAAAATTTATCTCTTGAAGATATTCGGCCGGAAGATATTCAAGACGATGAAATACTTTTCGGAGAAGGGCTGGGACTTGATTCTCTGGATGCCGTCGAAATTGTTGTGCTGCTCCAGAGAAACTTCGGCCTTGAAGTAAAAGATATGAAGCAGGGAAGGGAAATTTTTTATTCTGTGGATACCCTTGCAAGGTACATATATGAAAACAAAAAAACAACTTAATCTTTTTGCCCAAATCCATATTGTCTTTTATGAAGATAGTAATATCAGGACTAGGAATAATCTCAGCCGCTGGGTTTAATCTTGAACAAAACCTTGACGCGTTAAAAAACGGAAAGAGGAATGGCGCTCCGGTCTCTGCTTTTCCCACTATTCTGCCCTATCCGGTTTTTGAGGCAAAATCTCTGCCGGAAAAACGGGAAAATGAAGGGATGCGCACCCGAAGTCTTGCTTTTGCCGCCCTGAAGGAAGCATTGGACAACGCAGGATTGCAGGCTCCTTTTTCCGGATTCAGAACCGGAGTTTGTATCGGAACAACGGTCGCAAGCCAGCTTAATGACATTGCTTTTTACACCGAGTTCAGGAAATCCGGAACTGCGGACTTAAAACCTGTTGACCTCTTTTTAAAAGGCAACCTCGCAGAATCTGTGGCATGCTCTCTCAATGCCTCAGGGCCGTCCATTACAGTGGTAAATGCCTGCTCCTCGGGGACCGATGCTATCGGAATAGCGCTTTCATGGTTAAAGGCAGGTTTCTGCGATATCGCCATAGCCGGAGGCGCCGATGAAATAAACCGCGTTCCATTATGCGGTTTTGGCTCTCTCGGAATATTGAGCTACTCCCTTTGTGCTCCATTTGACAAAAACAGGTCCGGCCTGAATCTTGGTGAAGGCGCTGGAATTCTTATTATGGAAAGAGAGGATTTTTATATTAAAAGATGCGGGAGACCATCCCTGTATCTTTCAGGATATGGGTCATTTGCCGATGCATACCACCTGACAGCCCCGAGGCCTGACGGAACAGGTCTTGAGTCAGCCATCAGAAAGGCGTTATCCGATGCGGGAGTATTACCGGCAGATATCTGTTTCGTAAATGCCCACGGAACCGGCACCCTTGATAACGACAAGGTTGAAGGATCAGTTCTTTCAAGAGTTTTCGGCAATAAAATAAAATTTCTTTCTACAAAGGGTTATACCGGTCACACCCTTGGCGGCGCTGGAGGTATTGAGGCGGTTTACACTGCAGCCGCTCTGAAAGATGGATGGATACCGTCAAACGCAGGATTTGGATGTAAAGATGATGAAATACCCATAAGCCCTGTTACAGCCAATACGCCCATAAACGGTTGCTTTGCCGTTTCAACATCTCTTGCATTTGGAGGAAACAACTCGGCTATAGTAATTGAAAGAGCATAGGACTTTTTATGAGGAGTCAAGGATTCAAGGGATCAAGGTTTCGAGTGAAAAAAAGGGTGAAGAACCTTATATGTATATTTCCGGAATAGGAATAGTTTTTACACGCGGGCGGGGAATCGATTCTTTCGAAAATGCCTTGAAAGAGGGATGGAGAGAGCCTTCATGGACAGGCCTGATTCCGGCGTACCGGGTCGATCAGGAAACTCTGACAGATGCCTCCTTGTCAAAAAAGATAAGACGGGCTGACAGGTTCAGCAGAATGTCGGTTCTTTCCGCTGTGGATGCATGCAGGGACAGCGGCATTACCTTTAATGAAAGGGGGAAACTCGGAATCATTCTTGCAACGGCTTTCGGGCCCCATGCGACAACTTTCAGTTTTATTGACGATATACTCGAATATGGAGACGCGAATGTATCTCCGACGAAATTTTCCAACTCGGTTCATAATGCCGCGGCATCATATATATCTGCCGTACTTGAAAGCCGCGGGCCAACAGTAACGCTTACACAATTTAAGTTTGCTTTTCAAAACGCACTTATTCTTGCTAAGTCATGGATAGCTGAAGGCCGATGCGATCATGTTCTGTGCGGATGCGCTGATGAACTTGGCACGGTAATGGAGTACGCATGTAAAATGAAACTGGATATTGCAAAAGACGGAAAAATCAATCCGTTTGCCTTTTCGGATTCTCCGGTTTCTGTTCCAGGCGAAGGATCGGTATTTGTTATGCTGTCTAAAGAAAAAGGCAGTAATAATTATGGAAAGGTTGTTGAAACATCCTTTTCCCAGAACATAACCCGCAAACCCGATCTTTTTGTAATTGACACCGATGGAATGTCCGCATACGAAATGGACTACAAAGATATAATTAATTATGATATGGTGATCACGGGATATTCTCCTGTTTTCGGAAGCATGCTGACTGGAAGCGCGTTTAATTTTGCTGCCGCCGCGCTTATGTTAAAAAATCAGATTGCTTACAAATGCATTTTTAAGGATAATCCCTTTGGAGCAAAATTGTGTGTTGAAACTTCTGCAAAAAATCTTAATGAGATATACTGCATCAAGATCTGCAGACCCGAAATAAAAACCATTGTAAGACTGCAAAAATAAGGAGTCGCCCATGAAAAAAAATTACAAAGTTACTATAAGCCTTGTTCTCATGTTTGTTTTAGCCTTAGCTTGTTCCTCCCTCTATGCGGAAAGTCTTTCCGGTAAAACATACTATACGAAGACAAATATATGGTATGAGAAACCGAACGACATATTGTCCACAAATTACCACAGAGGAAACATTTTGCCTGTCGGAACAAAAGTCAGCATTCACAGTATTAATAACAGGAGAATTCGGTTTACCCCTGACGGAAGCGCGCAGATGTTTACGATCGTAAACGACAAACAGACAAATACGATAAGCATCGATGAGCTTTTCAACAGATATTTTTCCGTTGAAGCGGTTCAGGCCGGAGTCGGTGATTACTACCAGGCAACCGAAGCCGACCGGGAAAATATAAAAAAAGGCATTATAACTCTGGGAATGAGCAAAAAAGCGGTTCTCATGGCTTACGGATATCCTCCCACTCACAAGACACCCCTCCTGACGAGCGACATCTGGCATTACTGGTACGCACGTTTGCACAGGGTAAATGTATTTTTCAAAGATGACAAGGTTTTTAAAATTGAGACGATTGAACCGGCAGCGTTTCCTGGATTTACGAAGTCAAATGTCGATTCGACAGGCGGCATAAAATCGGGGAATAAAATTAAAGAATAATATTTGTGACTACTCAGGCGATAGGAGCCT
>JBFYVZ010000060.1:0-5904 GCA_041298995.1 Desulfobacteraceae bacterium | reverse complement strand
TGGCGATAGGAGTAGTAATCTCATGACAGAAAACGGCATCAAGCCTGATTACATAAATATCATCACATGGATTATCTACTATATGCGATTCAAAAATTTTTTCAGCTATTGTTTTACCCATTTAAATATGCTTATTCTTAAAAGGATTCAAGGATTCAAGGGGTCAAGTGAAGGATGAAAAACCGCGTTTTAACTTTTTTCTTTCGCCTCATGCCTTGCCCATCTGCGCCCAAAAAATATCTTCAAAATAAAATCAATCCGAGTCCGTCTTTAAAACCGACAGAAAAGCCGATTGCGGAATCATTACTTTCCCCACCATCTTCATACGTTTTTTCCCCTTTTTCTGCTTTTCGAGGAGCTTCCGTTTTCTGGTGATGTCGCCTCCATAGCATTTTGCAGTAACATCTTTTCTGAAAGCGGATACGGTGGATCTGGCAATTATCTTTGCCCCGATTGCTCCCTGTATGGCTATTTTAAACATCTGTCTCGGAATCTCTTCACGAAGCTTTTCACAAGCCATTCTTGCCCGTTCAACGGCCCTTTCGCTGTGAACCAACTGGGACAGAGCATCTACACGTTCACCATTAATCAGAATATCCATTTTAACGAGGTCGGTGTCCCTGAAATCGATTATTTCATAGTCGAAAGATCCGTACCCCTGAGTAATTGACTTGAGCTTGTCGTGGAAGTCGTAAATTACTTCGGCAAGAGGAATTTCGAATATCATCTCAAGGCGGTTGCTTGTCAGGTACTGGTAATTTTTATTGATCCCGCGTCTGTCAAGGCAGAGCTTCATAACGGCGCCCATATATCTTTCCGGTACGATAACAGCGGCGCGAATATAGGGCTCCTTTGTGCTTCCGATTCTTGTAGGATCCGGATAAAGAGCCGGATTGTCAATTATCATTTCGGCGCCGTCGTTCATTATAAGGACATACTGAACAGAGGGTGCTGTCAGGATCAGGGAAAGATTGAATTCGCGTTCAAGACGCTCCTGCACAACCTCAAGATGAAGAAGTCCGAGAAAACCGCACCTGAAACCGAACCCCAAGGCAACAGACATGTCTTTTTCGTAAAGCAGAGAGGCGTCATTTAATTTAAGTTTTTCAATGGCTATTGCCAGTTCCTGGTATTCATCGGCCGCAACCGGATATATGGACGAAAAAACAACAGGTTTTGCTTCTTTAAATCCGGGGAGCGGTTTGTCTGCCGGACGGTTTTTTAAAGTTATGGTATCGCCGCACCTGGTGTCGGTAACGGACTTTATGCCCGCAATAACATATCCGACCTCGCCGGCCGAAATTTCTTTTTTCGGAATTCGTTTAAGCTGAAATATTCCAATCTCTTCGGACTTGTGTGAAATCATGTTGGACATGAAAGTTATGACATCTCCCGGACGGATCCTTCCTTCAAATACCCGGAAATAAACAACGGTGCCGCGGAAAGCATCATAATGGGAATCAAAAATCAAGGCTTTAAAGGGAGCCTCGGAATCACCGGAAGGAGCGGGGAGAATTTTGACTATGCTTTCAAGCACGGTGTCTATTCCTATACCCTCCTTAGCGGATACCAGTAATGCGGTTGAGGGGTCAAGCCCCAGGTCTTCTTCGATCTGCAGCTTTACTCTTTCGATGTCGGCTGAAGGCAGATCTATCTTGTTGATTACCGGTATGATTACAAGATTATGCTCCATAGCAAGGTAAAGGTTTGCAAGGGTCTGGGCTTCAACGCCCTGGCTTGCGTCAATAAGGAGAAGCGCTCCTTCGCACGATTTAAGCGCCCTCGAGACTTCATATGAGAAATCGACATGTCCAGGGGTATCGATCAGATTTAAAAAATATTGCCTGCCATCCTTTGCCGTATAAGGAAGGCAAACAGTCTGACTTTTGATTGTAATGCCTCTTTCCCGTTCTATGTCCATGTTATCTAAAATCTGATCCTTAAAATCTCTGTCCGAAACAATTCCGGTAGCCTGGATCAGGCGGTCTGAAAGAGTCGATTTGCCGTGATCAATATGTGCAATTATGCTGAAATTTCTGATATTATTCATTATTCAAAACTTTATGGACATATGGTAATGATTAAACTTGATGAACTCGTAAAAAGTCGAAATATGCTCACTTAATGAGCTTTTTGGGGATTTCCCAAAAATCTCAAGTCCGTTCGCATATGACTTTTTACGAATTCATCAAACTTTAAGTTTTCCGAAAAAAAGTATTTGATAATAATATTTTATTCCGGGTGCGGGTTGACATTGCTTCAAATTCGAGGTACGTAACCTTGAGAACCTTTAAAAACGTCGAAAAACGGCCTTTTATCAGATTGTTTCAAACCGTGTCAAGACGGGCCGGTTTTAATTGAGTTATTATAACCTTCTAATGCCGATAAAACAATCGCAAAAATGAATTCCAGCATATTAATAGTTGACGATGATCCGGCAATAAGAAAATCAATGAGTGATTTCATTGATTTTTCAGGTTATAAATCATTACAGGCCGATAGCGGTTTTAATGCTCTTGAACTTTTAAAAAAACATCATGTTGACGTGGTTATAACAGACATCATGATGCCGGGCATGAACGGACTTGAGCTTACCGATTTAATAAAAAAAGATTTTGATACTGAGGTTATAGTTATTACAGGCTACAGCGGTGATTATTCCTATGTTGATGCCATAGGAAAAGGAGCAAGCGACTTTATATTCAAACCGTTCCGCCTGGAAGAGCTTCTGTTAAGACTGAAAAGGGTGTTGAGGGAACGTCAGCAGGCAAAAGAACGGCATATGTTGCTCGGCAAACTTGAAAAGCTTGCCGTTACAGACAGCCTCACAACTCTTTATAATTCGAGGCATTTTTATTCGCAGCTTGAAATAGAGTTGGACAGGGCGAACAGATACAGGCGTCCTCTTTCTCTTTTGTTTATTGATATCGACCGTTTCAAGGATTACAATGATAATTATGGTCATCTTGAAGGTGATAAGGTGCTTTTTAGAATAGGGCAGATTATTACTTCCTGTCTGAGGGTTATGGATTCAGCCCACAGATATGGCGGAGAAGAATTTACGATTATTTTGCCGGAAACAAACGGCAGAAAGGCTGTTAATGTCGGTAAAAGAATAAGGAGTGCAACTGAAGAAGAGATGTTTAATCCTTTACCGGGCAAAATGGTGAACGTAACGATAAGTATAGGAGCAACACAATATTCCTATAAAGAGGATGTAACTGCTCTTATCCAGAGGGCGGATAAAGCCATGTATCTGTCAAAACAGAACGGCCGTAACAGAGTTTCCTTCCTCTATAAAAAAGAATTGGAACAAGTTAAATCATAAAATGCTGAATTATAAATTTCTGCTTACCCCATCTTCAGATCAAATCAGGCATATCATCTCTCTATATCGCACGGCAGGCTGGTGGGAAAGGGATGTTCCGGATGATCCGCACCTGGTTGAGCGGATTATTGCCGGCAGCCACTGCTTCATGGTTGCGACTGAAGGTGAAGAAATTGTCGGTATGGGAAGAGCGATCAGCGACAGGGCAAGCGATGCATATATTCAGGATCTGACAGTTATGGAAACATACAGGGATATAGGGGTCGGCACAGAGATTGTAAGAAGAATTTTAAGACGCCTTGAAGAAGACGGCATTAAATGGATAGCCCTGATCGCCGAAAGGAATACGCACGAATTTTATGAGCATTTCGGATATAAGATAATGCCCGATTCGATGCCGATGATAAAGATTCTGACATGACAATGAAACATATTGAATATTCCGATTATCCAAAACTGAAAAAATTTTTCAGGCGCCAGAGATATACGCTTTGCGTTTATTCGCTTCCCTCAATCCTGGCCTGGAGCAATGAATATTACATGCCCTATGGCGCTATTGAGAATGACGCCTTAATTGTTGCCGCGGAATTTGCAAAACAGAAAGAGAACCGGCACCTCATACTTCCTGTCTCTCCTTCAAGGGAATATTCTCCCAAAGAGCTTTACGCGCTTGCTGAAAAGCTGGGATTTAAGAGTTACTGGTTTGTTCCGGGTGAATACATGGAAAGATACGAAAAAAGCGAGATCAAATCTTTATTTAAGATAACTGTTCAAAAAGAATATGAGGACTATGTTTATAATACAGTCGATCTTGCTGAACTTAAAGGGAATAAATATTCGCAGAAGCGAAATCTGATTCATCAGTTTGAAAGGGATTATTTGTTAAGAGGGCGTGCAGAAGCCGGTGAAATAGACAGATCAGTTTCATCAGAATGCATAGATTTTCTGGAGAAATGGTGTAAAGAGCGGGATTGCGATGGAGGCGGGAATGATGATCTGGCCTGCGAAAAAAAGGCTGCTGTAAATACAATTCAAAATATTGATATTATTGATGTAAGGGGAATATATCTCCGTGTTGACGGCGAGATAAGCGCTTTCGGAATTGCTTCTTACCTTACCGATGATATGGGTGTGCTTCATTTTGAAAAGGCTTTTGCCGGTGTAAAAGGGCTCTACCAGTATTTCGACAATTTGTGCGCAAAGCGTCTTTTTGAAGGATACACATACATTAACAAGGAAAGCGACATGAATATCCCCGGTCTTGCAAAAGTAAAAATGTCGTATCATCCTGCCATGAGGATCAAATCTTACAGGCTGGACCTGCGGTAGGTATCCGGTTCAGGGATTAATGGCCATTTTGAGGAGAAGATCCCCCTTCGGTCCATTTTTTATTTCCTGCCCCAGCCCTTTCAGGCGCAAAATGCTTCCTTCGGACAACCCCGGAGGAACAACGACCTTGTAGATCTTCTTCCGGAACCCCGAGGAAAGGCTGACGATTTTCTGTGTTCCAAAAAGCGCCTCGTGGTTAGAGATGTGAATTGTCCCGTATAGATTATTATCATCTGCTGAGACAACCGGCCTTATAATCTGCAGCCTGTTACTCTTTTTCTTTTCAGTAAAGCCGCGTACTGCTCCGGAAATGCCGGTTTCAGGTATAATGGTGAATATTTTGAGCCAGAGCATACCGAACAGGAACCCTCCGATATGAGCCCACCACGCAATTCCGCCTGCCTGCCCGTTGCTTCCGGCGGCATTCAGAAATTGCAGCAGAAACCAGAATGCAAGAAAGAAAAAGGCCGATATCTCCACAATCCACGGTATAATAATGATAGGGATCAGGGTTAAAATTTTTGAATTGGGATAAAGTATGAAGTAAGCGCCCATCACACCTGCTATGGCGCCGCTGGCGCCTATGGTGGGATAATCTGAATAATAATTGAAATAAAGATGGGTTAATCCCGACGAAAGGCCGCAGATTAGATAAAATGCAAGGTAGCGTAAAGGTCCAAGCCGGTCTTCCACATTATCGCCGAATATGTAGAGGGTCCACATATTACCCAGGATATGCAGGAATCCACCGTGAAGAAACATGAAAGAAATGAAGGGGAATAGCTGTTCCGGTGTTGAAAAATAATACGCAATTTCGGGCGCCGAGTACCGTGCAGGCACAAGACCGTAAAGGTAGGTAAAATTGTAAAGATCTGAGCCCTGAGCCATCTGGACAAGATAAACAACAATATTTATACCAATTATTGTGTTGTTTACGACCGGATAATTCTTAGACGATATTGTGTCCCGAAGGGGTATCATTAGATTATCCGCATACTAAGATCCATGCTCCTTGCGGAATGCGTCAAGGCTCCTACTGAAACAATATCAACACCCGAACCGGAAAGAAGTTTCAGGCTGTCCCTGGTGATTCCTCCCGAAACTTCTATGAGCGCTTTCCCGCCGATAAGAGAGACAGCTTCTTTTATCCTGTCCATATCCATGTTATCGAGCATGATAACATCTGCTTTTGCTTCAAGGGCTTCCTTTACTGAAGGTAAATCGGAGACCTCAACTTCAATTTTAAC
>JBFYVZ010000059.1:0-9450 GCA_041298995.1 Desulfobacteraceae bacterium | reverse complement strand
TTGGCTACGGCCCAGTAAACCTCGTACAGTTCCAGACAGTTGGGAAGTAAGGTTGCAATTTTATCTCCCTTGCGGATGCCATGGCACCGGAATGCATTTGAGAGGCGGTTGACGCTTCTGTTGAACTCGGAATAGGTCAACCGGCTGTTCTGAAAAATTACGGCCGTGTGATCCGGGCGGAACCGGGCATGACGTGTCAGGAGGGTGCCAAGTTTCATAGATTTCCCATTTAATTAGTGTCCATCCGAAAACAACTTATGGACATTAATGTGTTTCCAATTTGGAAATAGGCAATTTTGGGCAAGCTCAAGGAAATCAAGGGATTGCGAGGAGACATACGCATTGTATGTCGCACAAGAAATCCCGCAGATTTACACAGAGATCGCACAAAAGGGCCATTTCCGGATGGAAACTAATTATATCATCAGATATTTCTGCTTAATATCTTCATTTCTGCTCAGCTCTGCGATAGTGCCTTCGTATTCTATTCTGCCTTTGTTGATGACATAAGCCCGCTCGGCAATGGCCAGGGAGAACCTGATGTTCTGTTCTGAAAAAAGTATCGTAACCCCCATCTCCTTGAGCATGATGAGCTTTTCGGCAAAGTCTTTCACGATAAGGGGGGCCAGCCCCTCAACTGGTTCGTCGAGGAGTATCAATTCAGGATTTCCCATGAGCGTTCTGGCTATGGTCAGCATCTGCTGCTCGCCGCCGCTCAGGTGGCCGCCGAGGTGTTTTTCCAGCTTTTTCAAATGGGGGAATATGTCGTAGATCTTTTCAACCGTCCACGGTTCGCCCTGGTAGTGTTCAGACTTTTTTCGGGCGATCTCAAGGTTCTCTCGCACCGTAAGGTCGGGGAAGATGAGCCTGTTGTCTGGAACATAGCCAATGCCCTTCTGGGCAACGTAATAGGAAGGCCGGCCCCGCAACTCTTCGCCGTGGAACATCACGGTACCCCTCTTAGGGGCGGTGAGACCCATGATGCTGCGCAGGGTCGTTGTTTTGCCGGACCCGTTCCTGCCCAGCAGGCAGACCAGTTCGCCGCATTTCATGTTCAGCGCCACGTCGAACAGAATATGGCTTGTTCCGTAATAGGTATTTATTCCGGATACTTCCAGCATCATACTTCCTCGCCAAGATAGCATTTTTGGGCTTCTTCGTTTTTTCTTACCTCTTCAGGTGTGCCTTCAGCGATGACCATTCCCTGATACAGTACCGATAGCTTCCGTGCATAGCCGAAGATGACCGAAATGTCATGTTCCGTAAAAAGGATACTGAGTCCTATCTCTTTGTTCAGTCGTTTCACAAGCTGCATTGTTTCGTGCGTTTCTTCAGACGACATGCCGGCGGTCGGCTCGTCCAGCAGCAACAGTTCAGGCTTTCCCGCCAGAGCCAGAGCCAGCTCCAGTTTTTTCTTGTCGCCCTGCGAGAGGATGCCGGCAAGGGTATCCACATGCGACAAAAGTCCCGTCAGTTCGAGCAGATCGAGCGTATTTTTCCGGGCGAGCCGGTGCGCCGGGGTAAAGATGTTCAGTGTACGCTTCTGCTGTGTCAGGATGGCCTGTCTTACGTTCTCGAAGGTGGTCAGGCGCGGGTATATGTTGCTGACCTGGAAAGCGCGGCTGATCCCTTTACGGGCGATGCGGTGGCGCGGCCAGTTTGTGATCTCCCTTCCCATGAAACGGATGGTCCCGCCGTCCACGAGATGATAACCTGTTATGAGATTGAAAAAGGTGCTTTTCCCGGCGCCGTTGGGTCCGATGATGGCCGCGATCTCTCCTTTCGGCAGGCTGTAGCTGACGTCGGTCAGTACCTTGTATTTGCCGAAAGACTTCTTGAGTTTCTCGATCTGTAAAACGAATTTACCCGTGTCGTCCATTGTCCTGTTCACCCTATCCCTTGGTCTCTTTAGCATTGCCCTCATCATTTTGCTTCAGGAACGGAAGTTTGTCGCTCAGCAGTCCAAGCAGTCCTCCCGGCATAACGAGAACTACAACGATGATGACAATCCCGCTCACCATTGGCCAGTACTCCGTAAAACTGGTTACAAAGGCCATGAGCATGGTGTAGATGGCGGAGCCGATCAACGGACCGAGAAAGTTGAATGGTCCTCCCATGACCGTCATGAATACCGGCATGCCGGAGTGATGCCAGTTGCAGAGATCCGGCGCGACGCTTCGGTTGAATGGTCCCCAGAGCGCGCCTGCAAGCCCGGCAAACATCGCGGCGATGATGAAGTTGAGATGCATATACCGTTGAATGTTAATGCCGATAAATTCGGTCCGTTCGGCGTTGTCGCGGATGGCCCGCATGGTGTAGCCGAAAGGCGATTCGCTGATGATCCAGAGCGCGGTCATCCCGAGGGTAACGACGATCAGCGTGAAAAAATAATAAGGGTTGGCAGCCTTTCCGAGAAACGCCGGGGGGACGATGCCCTGCAGGCCATTATCGCCGCCGGTAAAGGTGTACCACTGGAAGATGATGTAATAGACGAGCTGACCGAATGCCATCGTGAGAATGGCGAAATAGATACCTCTTAGCTTGACGCAGAAATATCCGAGAACGGCGGCGCAGAGGCCAGCCGAAAGCATTGACAGGGGAAGGCAGACAAGCAGCGGGACGTTGGCCTTAACAATCAGCAGGCCCGTAGTGTAGGCGCCGACGCCGTAGTAGGCGGCATGGCCGAATGTAAGCTGCCCCATGTAGCCGAATATCATATTGAAACTGGCGGCAAAAAGCCCCATGATGAGAATCTCGGTGAGCACATGAACCCAGAACTCAGGCACGATAAAGGGCAGAACAACAGCGAGAAGAAACAGGGCTGCTGGGAAAAGATACTTATTTTTCATAAAATTCATGTCCTCATCGGTGTACCGAACAGGCCCCATGGTCTCACGATCAGTATGGCGGCGGTGATCACAAAAATCAGTACCATCGCTCCCTCAGGCCAGAAAAGAATGGTGAACGACATGACCTCTCCCACAATAAGCGAGCCCACGAGGGTACCCAGCAAGCTGCCGAATCCTCCTATCACCACCACGCAAAAGGCCTGAATGATGATAGCATTGTCCATGCCGAGGGTTATCGAGCCGATAGGGGCCTGTATGCCCCCAGCAAAGCCGGCCAGAAATATACCTAACGTAAATACCCATGTGTAGATTCGTGGAATGGGGATGCCCAGCGCGGCGACCATCTCACGGCTGTAAACGGCGGCCTTGACGATATGGCCGTAACGCGTGTACTTCAGAAACCACCAGAGCCCGATTGCCACTGCTGCGCCGGCTATGATGACGAAAATGAAGTAGGAATCGAGAGGCGCTCCAAATATGAAGACCGGCTTGCGGATCATCTCTGGCCGGACGATCAGCTTGTTCGTTACGCCCCAGGTCAGCTTGATCGTATCGCTCAGTATCAGGGCGACGGAGTAGGTAATGAGGAGCTGCTCGTGCAGTTCGCGCTTGTATATCCTCTTTATCAGCACCACTTCCAGAAACCACCCCACCGCTGCCGCTGCAAAGCCGGCGAGAGGGATACTGAGCCAGAACGCGAATGAATGCTCCTGCATGAGGTTCCAGAAGGTATAGGAAAAATAGGCGCCCATGAGCCAGAGGGCCGCATGGGCGAAATTTAAAATGTTCATTACGCCGAAAATAAGGGACAGACCTGCGGCAACGAGAAAAAGTATCGTGCCGTAGGTCAATCCGCTTAGAAACTGTGTAAATAATGAGGTTATGTCCACATCAGTTTTCCCGGGGGGTTATTTTGCTTTTCTTGCTTCCAGTATCTCACTCTCCGGCCGTTCGCTTTCACTGCCTTTGACCTCGACGATATCCTTGTAAATAGGGAATGGGTATCTGGGGTCGTCGGTGATCGTGCCCACATAGGACGAACAACTGAGCTGATTGTCTATTGTCCGGAAGGTCAGCTTGCCTCTTGTCAGGTCGACCGTCATGCCCTTCATCGCATCCTTTACCTTTTCCGTATCTATGCTTTTGGCTTTTTCAACGCCCTGTTTCAGCGTATATACGGCATCATAGCAAAGTACCGCCCAATCGCTGGGGTATTTGTTGTATTTCGCGCGATAGTTTTTAACGAAATCAGCCATCATCGGGATGTCCATGTGCGCGAAAAACGGTGCCCTGGTAAGTGCGATCATATTGCGGGGCAGCGTCTTTGCCTGCAGCTGCAGCTCCGTCACGGTGATCAGTGAGCCGGGATAGGGGATCTTGTCGAAGAAACCGTATGTCTTTGCCTGTTCCATCCATGCGACGTTATCATTGGAGGCCAGGATGCCGAAAACGAAATCGGGCTTCATGGCCATGATGCCGGTGATGTAGGAGGTGAATTGCGCCTCTCCAAGGCGGGGCCAGAACTCTTTTTTCAGCGTGAGGTTCGGGGCCAGCGCTTTCAGGACTTTAACGACCTCATCCTGGGTTGATCTGCCCCATTCATAATCCGAAGCAATGGTGATGTACTCCTTCCAGCCCTTCTGATTGGCTATTTTCGCGACGGCGACGGCGGACGCCTTGCCCTGCATATAGCTGTTGGGAACCACCTGGAAGGTATAGGGGCTTGGGTTGATCTTCGTAATGTTCTCGGAGTTACTGATTGAAGCAATATGCAGTACCTTGTACTCTTGCGCAATCGGTTTTACAGCCATAGCTACTGCGCTGGAATAGTCGTTGATGACAGCCTTGATTTTATCCCTGAGGATGAGATCTTTCACTTCGCGGACACCCACGTCAGGCTTGGTCTGAGAGTCTCTGATAAAAAGCTCAACCTTGTGCTGGCCAAGAAAGCCTCCCTTGGCGTTGATCTCCTCAACAGCAAGCTTGATTCCCTCAACCCCGTCAGCGCTGTACAATGCGCCTGCGCCGGTGAGACCGAGTGCTACGCCGAGGTTATATGGTTCTGCGGCCTTTACCGTTACCGGGACAAGGAGCATGGTAAAAACACATAAAAAAACTGTTAAACCGGCCAATTTTTTCATCTTATACCTCCCTTAAGTTTGAGTTATCCATAAAAAGCAATATGTTGCTTCCTCCGTAATCGTATGTCTGGAATCAAACTATTTTTCCGCATATGTCAGAACCATGCCGCCGTCAAAGAGCAGGTCTCCGCCGACAAGATATTTTGCAAAACGGGAAAAACCGAAAACAAACAGATTCCCGACTTCAATGGGTGTCATCATCTCCTTGACCCTTGAATTGCCAAGCATGACTTTTTCTACAACCTCTTCAGGCGTGATACCCCTCTGCTTAGCCTGGGAGGGAATTTGTTTCAGGGCAAGGGCTGTTTTTACAAAACCGGTGCTTATTGAAAAAGCGCGTATTTTACCCATACCTTCTGCGGCTATGGACTGGGTAAGCGCGCGCAGACCGAATTTCATTATGTTATATGCCGGCTTGTTGATTGTGCAGACGTGAGCGTGAATAGATGTCATGTTCCCGATGGCGCCGGTTCCTTCCGGACTTTTCTTAATGTGCGGAATAACCAGCTTCGATAAATAGAGTGGCGCTCTCAACATGAGACGGTGCATCATATCATATTTTTCCATTGGAAAATTTTCGATTGAATCAATATGCTGTATTCCTGCTATGTTTGCAAGAAATCTTATGTGTCCAAGTTTTGCGGCCTCGGAAACGGCTTTTTCCATATCATCATCACGTGTCAGATCGGCTTTGATGAAAATCATCTGGCCGCCTATGTCGCGGGCCATCTTCTGCGTTTTTTTTCCGGCATTTTCATCGATATCGAGGCCGACCGTCATAAGGTTGTTGGCTGCCGATGCAATGGCTGTTGCCCGCCCTATTCCGCTTCCGGCTCCTGTAACAAGACAGACGTTGCCCACATTAAAATTATTATCTGAAAGATAAAGGATGTCTTTTTTTTCGATGGCAGGTTCGCTGATGTCCATGAAACATCTTTCCTTTTTTTTATTAAGGAGGAAATCGTATTTGTTGGGAACTTTAATTGATGTTGCAAAAGAGAGGCCAAATATAAGATTAAATTAAAAAACCACCCAAATACCTGTATTTAAATGAATTATAAAATATTAATGAATTAGCCTCATTTTCCTAATATGTAGAATATATTCTACATAAATTTAGCCCCATGCGATTTAATACGGGAATATCAATCTTTAATAGAAAGTGGCGGATTATCTACATGTAGAATAATGGCTACATATTGTTTCAAAATTCAGGTTTGATTGACAGGAATATTCAGCTTCTTCATCTTCTTATATAAAGCAGTGCGGTGGATGCCGAGCTTTTCCGAGGCCTTTTTCTTATTATTATTTGAAAGCTTTATTGCCCGGACAAGGGCTTCTCTTTCCATGTCTTCCCGCAGCCTCCTCAGTGAGGCCGGATTATGGGGAGTAACGCCGGCTCCCAATGACTGTAGAAAAAAAGGCAAGTGATTTATTCTGATTGTATCTCCTTCAATAGAATAGAGGATACGCTCCAGAACATTGCTCAGTTCCCGGACATTACCCGGCCAGTTGTATTTTTCGAATATGCTCATAACCTCCGGAGAAATCCGTATTACATTCATACCGAGGTCTTTGTTTAGAGTTTGAACCAGATGCTCGGTTATAGTCCGGACATCATCCATACGATCCCTTAAAGGAGGTATCTGAACGGGAATTACATTGAGGCGATAGTATAAATCTTTTCTGAATTTTCCCTGTTCCACACTCTGTCCGAGATTCTCCTGAGTGGCGGCAATTAACCGGAAATCGAAGCGGGAAACACGGGTTCCTCCAAGGCGTTCAATCTCTTTCTCCTCTATTACCCGCAGAAGCTTGGGCTGCATTTCCAGGGGAAGCTCCCCTATTTCATCCAGAAAAATAGTTCCCCGGTGAGCCAGTTCAAACTTGCCCGGCTTTCCCCTGGCTCCTGCTCCTGTAAAGGCGCCCGGTTCATATCCGAAGAGTTCGGCCTCAAGGAGTTCTTTTGGAATAGCCGCGCAATTCAACCTGACAAATGGGAATGGCCGCCGGTCGCTTGCATAATGTATGGCATGTGCAAAAAGCTCTTTACCTGTCCCGCTTTCTCCAAGGATCAGAACCGGAGCATTGGTATGGGCGGCTTTTAAAGCAAGCTGTTTTAATTCCGTAATGGCTTTGCTGTCGCCGACAATATTTTTGATCGTATATTTGGAAGCTCTCAGGCTTACCAGCTCTTTTTCGTACAGCTTGACCTTGGATTCCAGAAAATTGAGTTTTCCAGCAAGAGTCTGCACGTCCCGGACATCCTCGAACATAACCTGGCCGTAGACGGCAATAACCTTTCCGTCTTTTTTAATTGGGATGCGCTGAACCACCATATCCTGGCCCATTATCCGGTGGGGATGATTGATCTCGGGAATTCCGGTCTTTGCTACCGTCGGCATGCGGGTATTTTCAACAACGTCGGCGCAATTTTTTCCAATTGTCGATTTCGGATCAATACCTATGAAATTTCCGTAGGCAGCGCTGAAGAAAATGATTTTCCCGTCAGGATCGGTGATCATCACGCCGTTGCGGATATTGTCTAAAACCAGTTCATAAAATTCGATTTTTTCCTGATATTTTTCGATCAGTTGAGAGGTCATTGCGGCTTACTCCATATAAATGGCAGCTAATCTTTCATCTTTTATATATTACAACAAATAAACAATCAATCAGCAATTACAACATGGTATTTGCAATTCCATCTTACATGCGGTAGACTCATCCAATCATGTATAGGTAATTCCTCCTGTCTGCCATTCAAGACTTTTCCGGAGGAATTACCTATATTCTTTCTCACCGGATCGGTAGAACCTATCCGGGTCGAAGCTAACCCGGCGCAAGTCTGCCCGCCTTTCCTAATGGCGTGCCATTGGCGGTTAATTAACTATTTGTTTCGGTTCAACTTTATTGTAAACAGGTTATATAATATATGGTTAAGAAAATACAGAAAGGTCTCATATTCGCAAAAAAATCAATTGCTAAAATTCGTAAGCCGGTTTGTGAGCCGAATGTTTGGCCTTCGGTTTTCAATTCCCTGCGAAAAATTCCAAAGTCAGGATTGAACTTAAATGTCATGAGTTTTAATATTAGGCGCGGTACGGCAAGAGACGGCAAAAATCACTGGATATTTCGACGTAACCGTGTGTCCGAACTGCTGAATCATTATCGCCCGGATATTTTAGGTCTGCAGGAAGCGTTGGACTTTCAAGTATCAGAAATTCGCACCATGCTTCCCGGATATGAGGCGGTTGGCAGTGGAAGTTTGGGTGGCACAAAGGGGCTGTTCAATGCCATTTTTTATGATGCCAGGCGCTTCTTCCTATCTGAGGGGGGCACATTCTGGTTTTCAGACAGCCCCGATATTCAGGGGTCAAAGGGGTGGGGAAATATACTCCCGCGAACATGTACCTGGGAGCGCCTGATTGAAAAAGACTCAAAACAGGCTTTTTATTTTTACAATGTTCATCTGGATCATATTTCCTGGCGTTCACGAAAAAACAGCGTAGCTTTTTTGACCCGGTTTATTCATACGCGATCTTCTCCGGACCCTTTCGTATTGACAGGTGATTTTAATGCCAGAGAAAAGAGCGCGCCCATACAATATTTAAAAGGTAAAATTCCTTTAAGAATCAAAACAACAGGGAGTGTGTTAAATCCCGAACCATTAACGGACGTCTTTCGGGCGCTATATCCAGGTGGCCGGCATGCCGCTACCTTTCACGGGTTTCGCAGTTATTTTTTCCGGTTCAAATTTGACTATATTTTTGTCCCTTCTTCTGCCAGGGTCCAGGACGCAAGAATTATTCAGCCGCAATGGAAAAAATGTTACCCATCCGACCATTTTCCACTGTTTGCCAATATTGATTTAATGGTAAAGTAGCATAGAAATCTCTGCCTAATGATATCTCTCAGGCGGCTGGTTCAATCGGGAGCAAAAAACCGGAAAAGCTGTGATGCCTGGCCATAAACTCGCGAAGGCGAATAAATGTTTGATTCTTGACGGCAAGTTTAAAAATTTAAAACATCCCATAAAATTTCCCATTTATCATTTTGAACCATAACAGACTTTTTTATTAAATTATTATATAATGATTCAAATATATTATAGCTGCTTATATGTTCTGATGAACCCTATAAAGCGGCAACTGAAAAAAAACTCAACCGAACGGTCTAAAACCAAGGCGGCATAGACCTTAAAATTCTACTTCCATGAAGCTCATTTAATCAGATAATTTTCCCTCGTCAGTCAATTATTTTGAACCGAAATCAGACTTTCTTATTAAAAGATTATATCAATAATTCAAATTAGTTAAAGCTGTACTTATATTTTGATGAACGTCCCCAACCCTGCTGCACTCTCAATCTCGTGTTAATGGTACTATTTACCGTGAAATTCTCTCCCGGTATTTATTCATTGCCGAAAGCGCCCTTACCGCTCTTTCCGATGACCGGAA
>JBFYVZ010000023.1:0-11208 GCA_041298995.1 Desulfobacteraceae bacterium | reverse complement strand
AATAAGAATTTGCTTTTTCATGTCTTGGTTTATCGTATTAATCGGCTTGTATGTCAAGTTTAAGCAGGCACATTATCTTGCAGAGGGTATGCTGGTGGTTTTCGGGGATAAATAAGACTTTGCTTTTCATGTCTTGGTTTATTGCATTAATCGGCTTGTATGTCAAATTGAAGATACGGGTCTATTCAGATATGACAGGATTGCTTCCCGAAACCGCTCAAAGTCGTTGAGATGTTTTGTCAGAATGGCGATCACGATCTCCGCGTCCACATTTTCATACTGATGGACGACGACGTTCCTGAATTTTGCCATTTTTTTCATCATCGCGCTCAGGTCCGGATCGATAACGGCGTTCTCCAGCAACACGCTGAATGTGTCGGCATACCCCGTCGGCGTCCTCATGCCTTTGTCGGAAACAATGTGGTTGGCAATGTCGGCGCAGGTCTCAATCATCATCTGGAGGGTTCGCTCCACAATACGCTGCGTCCTCCAGTCTGTGTTATAGACCTGAAACGTCACCCCGGCAAATTCCCGGATCTGTTTCAGGTACGTCTCAAGCTCGGAGAGTTTTCTCAGGATAACAGTTTTATCAACCAATCCCATACCTCCGCGTAAAAAATGCTTCTTCCGTTATCCGAAAATCAAAAAATTCACGAAGGGTCAGCGATTCATAGATATGGCGCCTGAAAGGGTCCTTATCTATAAGCAGTTGCTTGTTTTGGAGTATCCTGCCAGCAATGCTGATTGACGCGGTATTCAGAACAATGAGGTCAAGCTCCGCGGTCCCGAGCGCGTCCGTGATCTTGTCGAAGAGCGTGAGCCTGTAATCAGCGAGTTCGCCGGTATCGTTCAGGTAGACTGCTATATCCACATCGGAAAGAGGACGCACGCGGCCTGCGGCAAGCCCTCCGAAGAGATAGCCAAAAATAACGCGTTGATCCGTCGACATAATTTCCAGGACTGCGGGAATTTTCGACAGGATATTTGACGGCAGTTTTTCGAACTTGATCATGAGTTGATTATTCCTTAAAAATACTGCGCTGTCAAATTAAAAAGTCTTTAATAAGAAGTCTTTATGTGTCAGAAGCACGTAAACCGTCCGGTTTGTACGTAAAGCTCAAGCAGATATTTATCATGCAGGGAATTTGCCGAAAAATAAAACCATATAAAGTGCGGTTGCAACGCAAGAGAAAATGATTTAATGAAGAATTTCAGGAGGGGGCATGCCGGACAAAAATTCAATATCAATGGGAAGCAAGTCTTTTGAAGAGCTGAACGGGAGGCTATGTTGATAAAAAACGGTAACAAAATTTTTCTCTTTTGCTTCTGCTTTATGGTGGGGACTCTCTTTCTGCATTTTTCGGCTTTTGCTGCCTTTGCTTCAGAAAAGGCCTGGAAGCCCGAATACGATCTTGTATTAAGATGGGTCAACTTTTTTATCGTGATTTTTCTAATAGTTAAATTCGCCGGAAAACCGCTCATGGACTTTTTCAGGGGGAGAAAAGAGAAAATATCAGGTGAACTCAGGCGTCTTGAAGCCGAAAGAGAAATAATCTCGGGTAAAATTAAAGAGACTATAAAAATTCTTGATGAAAGCGAAACCCGTTTAGCCGGGCTGAAAGAAAATATTGTCAAGCAGGGTGAATCGGAAAAAGCAGAAATTATCAATAAGGCCGGTGAAGAAAGCATTATGATAATTGAAAAGGCGAAACGAAATACTGAAAATCAGCTTCAGAAGGCAAAGGAACAACTTCGCACAGATATGATCAATCAGGCATTAGAAATTACCCTGAAAAATAAAGACCTCAGGTAAATACTATCTTATCCCCTTTTATCTCAGCCCTTACCGTGCTTCCTTCAGCAACTTCGCCTTTAAGTATTCCCATGGAAAGAGGATTCTCCAGATATTTCTGGATTGCGCGCTTTAACGGACGGGCACCGTAAACCGGATCATATCCCTTTTCGACTATCATTTTTTTTGCCTCATCCGAAAGCACAAGCCTGATGTTTCTTTCCAAAAGCCTTGCTTCGAGCCTCTTTATCTGAATCCCTACAATTTCACCTATCTGCCCGGTAGTAAGATTATGGAAAATAATTGTTTCATCTATCCTGTTTAAAAACTCGGGCTTGAAGCTTGCTTTTAAAGCTTCCATAACCCGGGTTTCCATCTCTTCGCGCTTTGAAGCACCCAGTTCCTGTATCCACTGACTTCCTACATTGGAAGTCATTATGATTATCGTATTTTTAAAATCAACCGTTCTTCCGTGTCCGTCCGTCATTCTGCCGTCATCCAGTATCTGAAGGAGAACATTGAAAACTTCCGGGTGCGCTTTTTCTATCTCATCAAAAAGGACAACAGAATAAGGCCTTCTCCTTACAGCTTCTGTGAGGTACCCTCCCTCATCATACCCAACGTAACCCGGTGGAGCGCCTATAAGCCTCGATACAGAGTGTTTCTCCATATATTCGGACATATCAATTCGCACTATCGCCTGCTCGCTGTCAAAAATAAACTCGGCAAGAGCTTTCGCAAGCTCGGTTTTTCCAACCCCTGTCGGTCCCATGAAAATAAAGGAACCTATCGGCCTGTTCGGATCCTGCAAACCGGACCGTGCTCTTCGAACTGCATTTGAAACCGCCGTTATAGGTTCGTCCTGACCGATTACTCTGTTTCCAAGCCTCTCTTCCATCTTAACCAGCTTTTCCTTTTCTCCCTCCATCATTTTCCTGACCGGAATTCCTGTCCACTTTGATATAACTTCCGCAATATCTTCATCATCGACTTCTTCCTTGAGCATTTTTCTGTCCTGCTGCAATTCAGAAAGCTTTTTATTGGCATCATCAAGCCTTTTTCTTAAATCAGAAGCCTTTCCGTATCTTATCTCAGCAACTCTGGCAAGGTTGCCCTCTCTTTCAGCCTGCTGCTCTTCTATGCCAAGCTGCTCAATCTCTTCTTTTATCTTTCTTATTACCTGAATCAGGTCTTTTTCCTTATGCCAGTGAGATTTCATTTCGTTTATTTCGTCGTTCATACCGGAAAGCTCTGCTTCAAGCCTTAAAAGCCGATCCTTTGAAGCAGGGTCTGTTTCCCTCTTCATGGCTTCCCGTTCAATTTCAGCCTGGACTATCCTGCGCTGAATCTCGTCAATTTCAGCGGGCATGCTGTCAATCTCAATCCTCAGTTTTGAAGCGCATTCATCGATCAAATCGATTGCCTTATCCGGAAGAAACCTGCCGGAAATATAGCGGCTGGAAAGAGTGGCGGCAGCAACTATTGCCGAATCCTTTATTCTTACACCATGATGCACCTCGTATTTTTCCTTTAACCCGCGAAGAATCGAAATGGTGTCTTCAACAGTAGGCTCGTTTACCATTACCGGCTGAAAGCGCCTTTCAAGGGCCGCGTCTTTTTCTATATATTTTCTGTATTCGTTTATCGTTGTAGCTCCGATACAGCGAAGGGTTCCTCTTGCCAGAGCCGGTTTTAACATGTTGGATGCATCCATTGCTCCTTCGGCTGCTCCTGCCCCGACAAGAGTGTGAAGTTCATCGATAAAAAGAATTATCTCGCCTTCAGCATTCTCAACCTCTTTGAGAACCGCCTTCAAACGGTCCTCAAACTCACCCCTGTATTTTGCGCCGGCAATCAGAGCGCCCATATCAAGGGCAACAAGACGCCTGTTCTTTAAGCTTTCCGAAACATCCCCTTCAACAATCCTGCGAGCAAGCCCCTCAACTATGGCTGTTTTTCCAACTCCGGGTTCTCCGATAAGAACCGGGTTATTCTTTGTTCTTCTTGAAAGAACCTGGACAACACGCCTTATTTCATCATCCCGTCCTATTACCGGATCAAGTTTTCCAAGTCTTGCAAGGTCGGTAAGATCCCTGCTGAACTTGTTCAAAGCCTGGTATTTTTCCTCAGGATTCGGATCTGTTATCCTCTGGGTCCCCCTGACATCCACAAGAACTTTTAATATCGTCTCCCGTGTAATATTATTTCGTTTCAATATCTTAGATGCTTCTCCGGTATGGTCATCTGAAACAGCGAGAAGAATATGTTCGGTGCTGACATATTCATCCTTCATTTTTGAAGCTTCAGCGAAAGCAGCGTCGAGCACATTGCTGGTTTTCTGGGAGATGCGGATATCTCCAGCGCCTTTGACTTTAGGCAACCTGTCGATCGAAAGAGCAACTTCTCTGGCAACAGAATCGGGGGAAACGCCGAGCTTGTTTAACATGGCTCTCGTTATTCCTTCCTGCTCGTTCAGCATTGCGGAAAGAAGGTGCTCGGGTTCTATCTGCTGGTTATTATTTTGAGAAGCCACAGAATGGGCATTCTGAATGATTTCCTGTGATTTTATTGTAAATTTATCAAAACGCATAAATGCCTCCTGATTTCATGAAACTTTTTTAGCTGTGCGTTATTCTTAAGCAATAGAATAAACACGGAAAAAGCTATGTCAATCGGAAGTCGTTATTATTTGGAAGGTTTTGCTGTGCAGGGGGCAGTCTGTTGTTCTGCCCCTCGCAAACCAGAAAACTATGCTTTCTTATCAAGAAGCGCTGCATGCGCTGCAGCAAGCCTTGCAACCGGAACACGGAAAGGAGAACACGAAACATAGTTAAGTCCAAGCTCGTGGCATATCATAATTGATTTTGGATCGCCTCCGTGTTCACCACAAATTCCGCATTCAAGATCAGGTTTTACCGACCTCCCTTTCCTGACTGCAATATCCATCAGCTCGCCAACGCCATCCCTGTCAATCGTGGCAAACGGATTTTCCGGCAGAATCCCGGAACCGAGATATTCAACCAGAAAACCGGATTCGGCATCATCTCTTGATATTCCAAAAGTGGTCTGGGTAAGGTCATTTGTCCCAAAGGAGAAGAAAGAAGCGTATTCCGCTATATGGTCGGCAGTCATAGCCGCGCGCGGGAGCTCAATCATTGTCCCGAACTTGTATTCAATTTCCATGCCCTGTTCATTCATGACTTTGATCGCTTCTGTTTCCAGTGTCGTCCGTTGAGCTTTAAGCTCGTTAACATGGCTGGTTAGCGGTATCATTATTTTCGGAAAAACCTTGATGCCTTCCCTTGCGACAATGCAGGCAGCTTCAAAAACCGCCCGGACCTGCATCTTGGTAAGCTCCGGGATATGAATTCCAAGCCTGACACCTCTCATGCCAAGCATTGGATTTTGCTCGCGTAGGCTTTCAACCCGCTTCAGTATTTTTTCCTTCAATCTGATTTTTTGCAAGAGATCATCAATATCAGACAAATTTCCTGCGTTCTTTATCCTGATCTTCAAATCAGAAAGGTCCCGCATCAGCTCAACATGATTCGGTAAAAACTCATGCAGCGGCGGGTCAAGCAGGCGGATAATAACAGGAAGGCCGTCCATAATACGGAACAGCCCTGCAAAATCCTCCCTCTGGAAAGGCAGGATGGAATTTAAGGCTTCGCGCCTTTCAATCGGAAAATCGGTCATGATCATTTTCTGGATAAAAGGGAGGCGTTCAGGTTCAAAAAACATATGCTCGGAACGGCAAAGCCCTATTCCTTCAGCACCGTAATCGCGGGCGCGCTTAGCATCGCGCGGATAATCGGCATTTGCCCAGACCCCGAGCCGCCTGAATTCATCAGCCCATGAAAGAAGCTTAATAAGCCAGAGATCTTTAATATCCGGAATTGTGGTTGTCAATTTATCCAGATATACTTCCCCTGTTGTTCCGTCAATTGATATCCAGTCTCCTTCATGAACTATTGTGTCCTTAACGCTCATCCTGCGCCTGCCGAGATCTATAATGAGAGAAGAGACTCCGACTACGGCAGGTTTTCCGAACTGGCGGGCAACAAGCGCGGCATGGCTTGTGCGTCCGCCGCGTGTGGTTAAAATACCTTTTGCTGCGAGCATTCCGTGAACATCATCCGGCCTCGTTTCAGGCCGAACCATTATAACCTGCTTTCCCTCCTCCTTTGCCCATGCTTCGGCGCGGTCCGCATCAAAAGCAACTACGCCTACTGCAGCGCCGGGAGAAACATTTAAGCCTCTTGCCAGCAATCTTCCTTCTGCCTTCGCTGCTTCAACGGCTTTTAGATCAAACTGCGGGTGCAAAAAAAAGTCAACCTGTTCGGGAGCAACCCTTAAAACCGCCTCTTCCCGGGTGATAAGTCCCTCTTCGGCCATATCCACTGCAATCCGGACGGCAGCCTGGGCCGTTCGCTTTCCATCCCTTGTCTGGAGCATCCAAAGCTTGCCTTTTTCAACCGTGAATTCCATGTCCTGCATGTCGCGGCAGTGTTTTTCAAGCAGTTTTGCCACTTCTTCGAATTCGCGGTAAGCAACCGGCATGTCCGTTTTCATTTCTGACAGGTCCTTGGTCATTCGAATGCCGGCGACAACATCTTCACCCTGGGCATTTATCAGATAATCTCCTTCAATCTGCTTTTCACCGGTTGAACCGTTTCGGGTCATTGCGACACCCGTGGCGCTGTCGTCTCCCATGTTGCCGAAAACCATTGTCACAATGCTGACAGCGGTTCCAAGATCATGTGAAATACCGGCGGCATTCCTATAGTCAACAGCCCGTTTCCCGTTCCAGCTTTTAAAAACAGCTTCTGTAGCGAGGTGTAACTGCTCATAGGGATCTGTCGGAAAATCCATTTGAGCGTAATGTTTAAAAATCCGCTTGAATTTCTCTGTAACCATTTTCCATGCTTCTGCAGGAAGTTCGGAATCCGTATTAACTCCGTAATCCCTTCGGGTTGCTGTAATTACTTCCTCAAATATTTCATCCGGTATGTTCATAACGACACTCCCGAACATTTGTACAAGACGGCGGTATGAATCATAGACAAAACGTTCGTCGCCTATAATTTCTGCCAACCCCCAGGCTGTCTCATCGTTAAGACCAATATTGAGGACTGTGTCCATCATGCCCGGCATTGAAAATTTAGCGCCTGACCGGCAGGAAACAAGCAGAGGATTATGGGGATCTCCGAATACTTTTCCAGTCGAAATCTCTATCGTTTTAAGGGCCTCTTTTTCCTGCTCCCACATTCCTTCAGGGAAAGCGCCATGTTCCGCCAGATATGCATTACATGCCTCAGTTGTAACTGAAAATCCCGGTGGAACGGGGACTCCGATACGCGCCATCTCGGCAAGATTGGCGCCTTTGCCGCCAAGCAATCCCCGGACACCGTCCCAGTTTCCGCCGACATACGTCTCTGCAAGATCAACTTCATTAAACAAATAAACCCATTTCTTAGGCATTTTGATCACCTCGGTATTTGTATTTAAATTGAGCTATTATGATAAAGCCGGAATCGACTTTTCCCCACCTGACCAATTGCAGACTTTTTCTCTATTCTTCGCCTCATGCCTCACGCATTTCGCCTCGTGCCTCACCCCTTCCGCATGTCTTCCCCGCAATAAGGGCAAAACCTGAAATCGCCGCGTAATCCTTTTCCGCAATTGCCGCACAGCGCTTCCTTGTCGCCCGGTAAAGATTCATGACCGTATCCGAATTCTTTTATTTCCTGCTCACATTTGTCGCACATAAGAAATGCTTCGCCTTTTTTTACCTTGAAGAGTGGAATAAAAAAGAGGCTGAAATAATGATCCACCCGCTTGTAGCGCGCACGAACCAGCCCGCAGACCGGGCATAATTGAAATTTCTCATCGACTATATTGGTTTTCGGGGAAACCCCGGCTATAAGAAACATCACTTAAAATGCCTTAAGCTTATGGTTTCGTCTGTATTTATTTTCTCCGGTTTATCAAAATACATATTGACCTCCTTATTAACATGTTGTTGAAGATATATATAATAATTTCGTTTTCAGTCAACATTCTTTGAACTCCCTATAAATATTCTGGAGGCTATTATGGATAAAAATGATCCGGAACTTCTGGATATTTTAAAAGATATTATTAAAATCAACTCTATAATAGCGACAGAACTTATTCAGCTTGTAGAAAATTCAAGCGCTCAGATAAGAGGGCAAATTCCCGATACATGTAAAACAGAACATCTTGAGCTGAGAAAAGATATTGTAAGAATAGCGGAAAAATGGAACAAAGAGTGTGAAGTTCTGCGCTCTCATAACATAAAGCACGGGTAACATTGACGGTTTCGTAATAAATCAGAGTTTTTTATAATGGAGGCCGACATTGATCATCGATTTTCACACACATATTTTCCCGGCTAAAGTATCTGAAAAGAGGGAAAATTATTTTCCAAAAGAACCTGCTTTTAAAATTTTATACGACTCTCCCAAATCAAAACTGGTCAACGCGGAAACATTGATAGATGTCATGGATGAAAGCCGAATAGACAAATCAGTCATTTTCGGTTTTCCATGGAAAAACGACGAATTTTTCAGAATGCATAACGACTATATAATTGAGTCGGTCCTGAAATATCCTGACCGGTTTATAGGTTTTGCCTGTTTTGACCCGCTTAATGACAAGGCGGGAAATGAAACGGAAAGATGTACCGAAGCAGGACTAAAAGGAGCAGGCGAACTTGCCTTTTATCAGTCCGGTATTGATGAAGAATCACTATCAAGATTAAATCCCGTCATGACAATATGCATGGAAAAGAATTTGCCCGTACTGATACACACTAATGAACCCATTGGACATAAATATCCCGGGAAAACCCCGAACACACTTATTCAGATATATAACCTGATTAAGCGATTTCCGGATAATAAAATTGTACTGGCACACTGGGGCGGGGGAATTTTCTTCTTTAACCTGCTGAAGAAAGAGGTGAAGGGAAACCTGAAAAACGTCTATTTTGATACGGCGGCATCCCCGTTTCTTTTTGATTCTGATATTTATCTTTATGCAAAAGCCCTTGCCGGGGCGGACAAAATTCTCTTCGGAAGCGATTTTCCTCTTTTAAAACCTGAAAAATATTTTATGGAGATTAAAAGCGCCGGTCTTGAGAATGAAGATATTGAAAAAATTTTAGGGATAAATGCCGGAACCCTACTTAAGCTATGATTTTTTTGAATAACCAATAACTAAATGAATAAACACGGTTTTTGTTCTTAACTTATATATTGATGTACCCTATACTCCCGAAAGCGCCCCGACTGATACTGTTGATCCGTCAAATTCTGTAAATCCAGTCAGACAAGTTTTTATTGTACTGAAATTCCGTTGTTTACAGGAGAAATTTTTAAATACCGGAATGCCGTATCCGGAGTTATGGCTCTTTTCCCAAGAATAACCTCATTGACGCGAACTCTTGTTATCGCGATTGCGTCAGCTAACTGTTTTTGAATCATGCCAAGAGGGATTAAAAATTCATGTTTTAAAATTTCTCCCGGAGTTGTCGGGCGCCTGTTTTTAGGCAGCATATTTCACCTCATTAATGATATTGCATCTTTTCAGCAGACCCATCAAAATTCTCATGCGTTCTGTTTACGCATTACATATAAATGTTATTTTGCTCATAACTTGCTATTTTATCATGCAAGGGTGCACGAAAAAGTATCCGTATCCGGAACAAAAGTTATCTGAAGGTTGTTTTTATATAAAGGAAGCATTGTATTTGCTGCGGAAAAATAATTTCAGACATAAAAAACGAATAAGATATGATTCTTATGTCTGAAAAAATAGAAACGCATAAAAACATGGGCGTCCCCATGTAGCCCCCAAATCAAGTTGCCTTAATAGATGAATTCAATTTGCAAGTACACCACTTGATCTATTCCGGGGCATTTAGGGGACGGAGGGCATTCAGGTGATGTTCATCAAAATATAAATAAACAATTTTACAGAATGTTTTTTGCTCACCCATCAATAGGTTAATTTTCTTAAAGCATCCAGTATCGGCTCAGCTTTTTCCCTGTGCTCAGGTGGTATCATAAGTATTTTCAAAGGATGATTCTTTATAAGACCGGAAGGGGGATTCCGGATTTTACCTGATGAAAGATTCTCACGGTTTTCGGCTGATTCCAAAAACTGTAATACATCCGAAAGATTGCCTGAAAACCTGCCCGAATCTGCATGCTCTATGACCTGCATGAAGATATTGTTAACCGTAATAACAAAATCGTCAACTACGGCGCTTCCGCTCTCAGCACAATTGACGGTTGAAATAAAGCATCTGCAGCCAAAAGGCCTGTACTCATAAACAAAGCATTCTTTATCAGTCAAAAGAGGGCATTCGCCGCCATCCGTCATTTCTTCTTCGGGCAAATCTTTTTCTTCCGAACAGATCTGCGCCATCTCGTTTATCGTTATTCGCGGCCTGAAACCGGCTTTCCCGGATTTCTTTATTCTTTCAAATAGCTCACTTTTACCTTTTCCGAGAATCCCTTCCACAAAATTAAAGCCTTCAAGAGTCGTCATGGTTACATTTCCCGTGCAGCAGAGGCAGCAGCTTTTTTTACAGGCAATATTCAAACCAGCCGAAAATTCATCATAAATTTTATATATTTTCCCAAGCACCGTAAGCTTTGAGCTGAGATTCATTTATATATCCTTTAAAATGTTTTTAAATAACCGTTGTTTCATGTATCAGCTTATCATTAAATTCTTCAACATATTTCAAAGGGCAATTTTAACATTAAACGTCTTGACTTAAACACTCCCAGTCGTTATTTTCTATAAAAATCAAACCATTTAAATTATTTCCGGGCAGGGGGACGCATGAAAAGCAAAGTCTATTTTACCGATTTAAGAGCGACACATAAAGAAAACCTGTTTAAAAAGATTGAAAAGCTTACCGAAGCCGCCGGCCTTTCAACAACTGTCGGCAAAAGGGATCTTGTTGCGGTTAAGATTCACTTTGGAGAAATGGGCAATACCGCTTTTATACGGCCTGTATTCTTACGCAAAATAGTCGAATCTGTGAAGGCGACAGGCGGTGTTCCTTTTCTTACCGACGCAAACACTTTATACGCCGGAACACGAAGTGACTCCCCCCATCATCTCACAACAGCCACGCAAAACGGCTTCGCATATTCCGTTGTGGAAGCCCCTCTTGTTATAGCAGATGGCCTTCGCGGAAAATCGGAAACACCTGTTGTAATAAATCAGAAACATTTTAAGCAGGTTTACATTGGATCCGAGATTGTTCAGGCAGATTCTCTTATATCGGTTGCGCACTTTAAATGCCATGAACTTTCGGGTTTTGGAGGAACACTGAAAAATCTTGGAATGGGATGCGCATCACGAAGGGGAAAACT
>JBFYVZ010000301.1:0-2671 GCA_041298995.1 Desulfobacteraceae bacterium | reverse complement strand
AAAGATGACGCAAGTTATTGTTTTCAACCTGAATCTCTTATCCAATTTGAAATTAGAATCCGGTTTCATGATCTCTATCCTCCATTATTGAAAATAAAAAGATAAACAGTAAGAATATTGTCGAATTGATAACATATAATTATATCAGACTTCAAATTTTTTCAGCATATTGGGAATATAATATTTATTTTGGTTATAAATGTGATTTTTGATACAAATATTCTGGGATTTTTGCACTTGATAATAATCGGATGCGAGTGTAAAAACAAAAAACATTTCGCTATTTTCAGAATACTTGTAAGATTTATTAAATTGGCGCCGGAAAGATAAGCAAAACGCAATGCATTTACAAAAGACCGCTTATATAATTTTGCTGGTAACTGTTTCATTCTTCTCAGCCTGTGGAGGGGGAGAAATTTCAACAAAGCCTGAAACAGGAAATAATGTTGAAGCAACCTCTTTTTCCGGCGGATATCTTGCCTCAAGCCCTGATGGAAATAAATCACCGGGCAAAATGGGCTTCTGGTATTTGAAAACAGGCCGCCTTGCTGAAGCCATTGCCGAGTTTGAAACCGCTTTAAAAAAGGAACCGGGAGATCCGTTCTCAATATACTATCTTGGACTTGCATATCTGAACAAGGAGGATTTTGAAAGAACCATACAGGTTTGGAAGGGTTACAGAAACAAGACAAATCCTCAGGTTGAGGAAGAGATAGAGAGGCACCTAACCCTGATTCAGATTGCCCAGAGCCGTAAATTTGCTCTAAAAGCTGTAGCAGAAGAGAAAAAACTTGCAACAGTTAAACCGGATCCGAACACCGTTGCCGTTTGTTATTATCAGGATCTTTCTCCTGACAAGAGTCTGCGGGCATTCCAGAAAGGGCTTGCAGCTATGGTGATTTCAGATTTAACAAAATTAAAATCCATTAAGGTGGTCGAGAGAATCAGGCTGCAGGCGCTTTTGGAGGAGATGAAACTCGGACAGACAGGTCTTGTTGATTCCAAAACAGCTCCAAGGCTGGGAAGGCTTCTCGGGGCTCAAAATATAGTTTTCGGGAGCCTGACGCTCGGGAGCATAAAAGCTGTGACTGCCCTTGCCTCATCTGATAAGGGCTCCGTCATAGGGACGGCATCTGTTTCTGTAGATAAGGAAAAATTCTTTGAACTCCCGATGGCTATTGTAAGAGAGACTGCCAATATCCTGGGAGTCTCCCTTACCGATGATGAGAAAAAAGCAATCGGAGTTCCGCATACAAAAGTTTACAAGGCTCTTGTTTATTTTGGACAAGCCCTTGATGCCATTGATTCCGGAAAATGGAAAGAAGCAAATGAGTTTTTCAACATGGCATATAGAGAAGACCCTGGATTTGACTTAGCAAAGGAAGGTGTGGCTACCTGTCCAGGTATAGATTCTCCAGGTTTAAACTCTCTTTCTGGAATGTCAGGCGCCAGGCTTTCAGCCAGAGTTGAGTCGTCCGTCAGCGCTGCCGGAGGCCCAAAGGCTGTTGTTACATCTATTCCTGAGGTTTTGTCAGGCAGCGGATATATCTTGCCAGATAATGTCGGAGTTGATTTAGGCGCAATTGGGAGCAGCGGAGTCAATCTTGAAGGTATGGCTCCTGTTGGCGGAACGGAAGAGCCGGTTTATGAGCAGACATATACGCCACCAATGGGCGCAGGGTCTCCGCAGTAGTTTGACGATTGGTCTTAAGAGATTTTTAAATGGTTTAATCTGGCTATAAAAAGTAATGTCTATACATTTTAGCACGGGAGGGAGACGGCAATGTTAAACACCAAAAAGATTATGAACGGGTTTCTTATCGCAGGTCTTATATTTTTCATCGGCTGCGGCGGATTTGCAGAATTGACCAAAGCAGAACTCAAACTCGGGTCAAAGAAATATGATGAAGCTATTCCGCTTTACAAAGAGTACCTTGCAAAGCAGCCTGATTCAGCTATCGGACACAGCAAGCTCGGTTTTGCGTATTTAAAGACAGGCCGCCTTGATGAAGCTATTGCTGAATTTCAAACAGCTTTAAAAAAGGAACCGGGAGAGCCATACGCAACTTATTACCTCGGACTTGCCTGGCTTAACAAAGAGAATTATGAAAAGACTATAGAGACATGGCAGGGTTATAGAAACAGCTTACAGCCACAGGTAGAAGCAGAAATCAGGCGGCAGCTTACATTGCTGCAGATTGCCTACAGCCATAAGGCTGCTGTGAAAGCTCTGGCCGAAGAAAAAAAACTGGCGGGACTGAAACCGGATTCAAATACCGTTGCCGTTTGTTATTATCAGGATCTTTCGCCGGATAAGAGCCTTCGCGCTTTCCAGAAAGGGCTTGCATCTATGGTAATAACGGATCTGTCCAAGATTAAATCCCTCAAAGTCGTTGAAAGGGTCAGGTTACAGGCATTGCTCGAAGAGATGAAGCTCGGTCAGACTGGCATAGTTGATCCGAAAACTGCTCCAAGAGTGGGCAAACTTCTCGGGGCTGAAAACCTAGTGGTTGGAAATCTTTCTTCCGGAAGCATAAAAGCCGTGACTACCCTTGCTTCTTCAGGAAAAGGAAATGTTCAGGGATCGGCTTCAGTTTCGGTCGATAAGGACAAGTTTTTTGAGCTTCCGATGATTATAGTAAGAGATACCGCCAAAATTCTTGGAATTACT
>JBFYVZ010000247.1:0-3869 GCA_041298995.1 Desulfobacteraceae bacterium | reverse complement strand
TTTTCCTGGGATTGAATTTGTGTGACAGGAATATGAATTTGGACAATGGTGGGCATCTCAGGAAGCATCCTTTTTTCTAAGGCGTGAGTTAAAAACATACCACCCATTAAGGGTTCCCTACACCCTCTGCTTTCTCAAATTCGGGTCTCCCCCCTGGGTCGGAATAAGCATTCTTTTTCCCTTGATGGCAGGAAGCACCACCGGCGAGGATTGCAATGCTGACATAGACATCACCAAGCTGGACGAAAAACCATCGGATTCAGCCTGTTCAGAATAGCATTCTCGGAATCAACCCTATGAGTAAAAATGACCCAAAAAAATTCCAAAAGTGGTAAAGGAGTGGTAAAAATCGACACTCCAAAGAAAAAGGGGTTAACCCCTTGAATTATTTGGTGGGCCGTGTTGGAATCGAACCAACAACCTACTGATTAAGAGTCAGGTGCTCTACCTGATTGAGCTAACGGCCCGGATGTTCCTTTTTCCTTAAAAAAGCGGGTATGCTCGTACCAGCTTTAATCAATCCTGTCAAATTTTTTATGCCTGTTTTAGCAGAATGTTGCAACTCTTATTTTTGACGGCTTTGTAAAAAGTCATTCTGTCCGCGGCGGCGGATTGCACTTCATGCCCGCCCTCCTTTTTCTTACCATGCCGTTTTAACATGCGGGTAGCTCCTGATTTTTTCGTCTTTTGTGACAAGAACCGCACCAAGGGAAACGGCTGTGGCAATGATTATACGATCAGCAGGATCATTGTGCAGAGGACCCGGCAATTGAACTGATTTTAAGGCGATACTGCTGTTGACAGGCACAAATTCAACAAATGGAAGAGCTTCAGATGCGGCTACCCAATCGCCCGCGCTCATCGTAAGTTTCAGCCTGCCCCGCGATACAAGAACGGCTACTTCCCAGGCGCTTATGGAGGAAACAAAAACGTTCATTTCCGTCACCGCCTCATCAATAATCTGTTTTGCCGTTTCTGAAAGAAAAGCAGGGCTGCTTACCCACCAGATCCATGAATGCGTGTCCAGAACGATCATTCAAGCGCCTTCCAATCTTCAAGAGCTACCGGTAGTGTCGGATCATCATACTTCAGAACGGAATTGCGGAGAATCTTCAGACTATTTTCAGGATCGGCAGAATAAGGAATGATCTTCAGCACGGGCCGTCCACGATCTGTAATGATCAGCGTTTCTCCGTTCTTTTCAATCATACGAAAATATTCAAGAGATCGCGGCTTAAATTGAGATTTCGATATAATACGTTCCATCTTTTGATCCTCCTGACAATCATGTAAACATGGTCATATGACCATAGTCACATCATGTTGTCAATTCAAATTATCAAAATTGGCGGCTATGCAAAAATCTTCAATATTTGATCCTGCTTGAGCGTTTTCTCTCTTTCTTCCAGTCAACCTCTTTTCTCTTTCTCTGAAGCTGTGTTCTTCGTTTTTTCTCTTCATCCAACTCGATATTCAGGATATAACTTCCGGGCATGGCTTTTGAGGAAGATTCATTCCGCTTTTCGGCCGGTTTGGGCTCTTCTTTCTGTTTCGGGGGAGGCGGTCCGGTGAAACATGACGGCGGGATATGGCCCGAGCAATAAAGTTCGCCTGAGGAATAAAAGAGAACGCCGGCATCAAGAGCTTTCCTGACATGAACCGTAAGGAGTACCGGCGACTGGTCGAATCGGTTTCCAATTCTTTCAGCCATCTCTTTTGTTGCCGATAGAACAACTCTGTCATTTCCGACAGGATGAATCCCATTTCCCAAAACAAAAGAATAAGCCTTTTTTCGAACACAGGTAAAAAGAAGCTTAGGAGGATTACCGTCCGTGATCTTTTTCGGAAGGTTATCAATATTTTTCGCGCGGATTAAAGAATCCTTAATTTCAACCTGAAAGTCGGTGCATGAAGCGAGCATGTCATCTATATGGAAAAGTCTCACATAATTGAAGCCTTCTTCCTCGTTGACAGCCCGAAGAAGAGATTTTATTTTTACATAACCTTGATCGTCGGGAACAAGGCCGAACTCGTCCGGTCTTCTTTCGAGTATGTATAAAATAAGGTTTGCAAGTTTTTTGAGAGATCTTAATGGATCCATATTAAGCAGTGATCAATTATCAGTGATCAGTGATCAGTTATCCGTGATCAGCGAATAGTGAATCCGCCACATGGATTGGCGGACCTTCGGCATAAAATAGTTAATAGTTAACAGTAATGACGTTTTACGAAGCTGTAATATTTTTTGACTATGCGTTTAACATCATTTATATGTATTTTAGCATGTAAAAGTCATTTCCCATCCGGAAATGGCCCTTTTAGATTTTATAACGAACAATATATAAAGGATATAGTCTGAAAATGAAACGGAAAAATTCTCACAGACTTTTTGAACAGGCAAAGAAACTGATTCCGGGGGGCGTTAACAGCCCGGTGCGCGCATGTAAATCTGTCGGGTCTGAGCCGGTATTTATCGACCGGGCCGATGGATGCATGGTTTATGACGCTGACGGGAACGGTTATATCGATTATATCGGTTCGTGGGGGCCAATGATCCTCGGGCACAGGCATCCATCCGTTGTAAAAGCGCTTGGCGCGGCTTTGAAAAAAGGAACCAGTTTCGGCGCTCCGACCGAACTTGAAATCAATCTGGCAGAAATGATCATAGAGGCCGTGCCTTCCGTTCAAATGGTCCGGATGGTCAATTCCGGAACGGAAGCCGCGATGAGCGCGATCCGCCTTGCGCGCGGCTTTACAGGAAGGGATATGATTATCAAGTTTGACGGATGCTACCACGGGCATTCGGACTCTCTTCTTGTTGAAGCCGGATCGGGTGTGGCGACCTTAGGCATTCCGGGAAGTCCCGGAGTTCCGAAATCTTTTGTCGCAGGCACGTTATCCCTTCCCTACAATGACATCAAAAGCGTCACAATGGCTATGAAAAAGCACGGCTCGAAGGTCGCCTGCATCATAGTTGAACCTGTTGCCGGAAACATGGGCCTTGTGCCGCCGGAAGAAGGATTCCTGGAGACTTTGAGGGAAACAACTGAAAGATCCGGAACCCTTCTTATCTTCGATGAAGTCATGACCGGCTTCAGGGTGGCATACGGAGGCGCCCAGTCAATATATGGTATATCACCTGATCTGACCTGCCTCGGGAAAATAATTGGAGGCGGGCTGCCTGTCGGAGCCTACGGCGGGAAACGCGAAATAATGGAGCAGATTGCGCCTCAAGGGCCGGTCTACCAGGCAGGGACTTTGTCCGGCAATCCTCTTGCAATGGCGGCAGGAGTTGCAACTTTAACGCAGATCAGGAAACCGGGCTTTTATGACCTGCTGAATAAAAGATCGGAAAAACTTTTGACAGGGCTTGCTGAAGCTGCACGCAAATCAGGCATAGAGATTTCAGCGGCAAGGGTAGGTTCGATGCTCGGAATTTTCTTTACCGACAGGAAGGTGACGGATTATAAGAGCGCGAAAACGAGCGACTTGAAGATGTTTTCCGCTTTCTACAGAGATATGCTCAAAGAGGGAATCTATCTTGCGCCTTCTCAGTTCGAAGCTCTTTTTGTCTCTTCGGCTCATACCGAGAAACATATAGAACGCACAATTGAATCGGCAGAGAAAGTGATGAGAAGGTTGAAGCGAATGTAGAATATCGGACATCGAATGTCGAAGATTGAATATCGGGAGTCAGAAGTCAGGGCTCAGGTATCAGTGGAAAGAGATTATTTTTCACTTGAACCCTTGAATCCTCGGCCCCTCGAATCCTTCATCCCCTTCGATATTCGAAGTACGATGCACGAACAACGATCTACGAATAACGGAGGCAGAATGGGGAATAATTTCAAGACTGCGATTTTGCTTGC
>JBFYVZ010000245.1:0-12057 GCA_041298995.1 Desulfobacteraceae bacterium | reverse complement strand
AAAGCAAAAAAATATAATATCGACTTTCACCAGTACCGTTAGAATACCTTAACAGGATATCTTTTTCCCCAGGGTTATGCCCTCTCCCGCCTGTTTATCCATCTCCTTTGCCGAGAGCTTTGCAATAACATCTGATTAAAAGGCCGGAACAGCTACAATTCACTTCATGATTTCAGTATTGAATCGATTCGAATATCTTTTTGCTGCCAGACAGAATTAATCCATTTCTGGAAATATTCCCTGAATTCAGCATTGTTTACATAGTCTCCGATTATTTCCCTGCTGATCGGAAGAGTTTCGACACTAACTCTGATTTCTCCGATTTTTCCGCATAAAAAATCCCAGAAGCTCTTGACTCCGCCCGGATATACAATCGTGACATTTACTATCTGGTGAAGCTGTTCGCCCATTGCCGAAAGAACGAAGGCTACTCCTCCTGCCTTGGGGTTCAGCAAATTATAATACGGGGATTTTTGCCTCTTATGTTTTTCAGGAGTGAATCTGGTGCCCTCAACAAAATTCATTACGGATACAGGAAGTGTTTTAAACTTTTCACATGCCTTTCTGGTAATCTCTATATCTTTCCCCTTTAAATGTGGGTACTTATCAAGAAACGCCTTGGAATATCTCTTCATGAAAGGAAAGTCCAGAGCCCACCATGCAATTCCTAAAAAAGGGACCCATATCAGCTCCTTCTTGAGAAAAAATTTCAGAAAGGGTATTTTCCGGTGAAAAATTCTCTGCAGAACAAGTATGTCGGTCCACGACTGATGATTGGCCAAAATCAGGTACCAGCCATCCTGCTTAAGGCCTTCAAGTCCTTTTACATCCCACCTTATATTGTTCATAAGCTTCTGGTTGAACGTATTGATCAGAATCCACTTGTCTGCAATGAAGGTTAAGAGCCAGGTGTAATGCTTTTTCCAGAAGGGCATGATGAACTTAAAAAATGCCACAACAAAAATCAGGATTGTCCAGAAGATGGTATTGACCATATAGAGGGCAAGTGATAAAGCTCCCCGAAGATGCGCCGGCAAAAAACTAAGCATGATTGGTATTCCTTATAAGATTAAGTATAACTTGCTAAAATAGATAATAACAGAAAACATGTTATGAACCGGTTAGCAATGTATGTTCAAATTTCTTAAACAGATCCTCCGCTTTTTTTGAAACTTCATTAAACTTCTTTATTGCCTGTTCACGAAATCCGACGTCAATTTTCAGTGATTTTTTTCTGAGTAATTCAAAAGAGTTCTTGCTTTGTTCAAAAAGGAGTCTGGCCTGCCCGAGTGTTTCTTTGGAATTAATTATAGCTGTTTCTGAATATTTTTCGATCTGTTCGCGGAATTTGAAGTAAGATATCTCAAGGGAAGACTGAATTTTATCCATTTTTATCATTTCCCTTGTGATAGTATGAAAATGGTGTCCGATTATGCCAAACCGAATGGTTTCAGCAAACATTTTTTTATGCCTGATAAGATTTCTTGCCACAAACTTTAAATAATGGAAGCCGTAACGCGTAAAGGGCTGACGGAAAAAAGAATCAAAAAAAATCCTTATATCTTCAGTACGCACTTTTCTCTGGAAAAAAGGCGTGTCTCCGATGTTGTCAAGCAGAACATTACACCTGGCGAAATAATTTTTTAAATTCCGGTCATAAATACAATTCAGGACTCTTTTGTATCCATCTTTCAATTTAGTGCTGTCCATTTTAGTTGTGAAGTTGGTGCTCAATGAATGTGTATTATTCCCTGTCGAATCAGTCTTTATTCTGCCTTCCTTTTTTAATCTTGAAAAAAGAGTTGTTCCTGGCAGAGCGATCAGGAGGCCCACCATGGCCTGAGGAATACCTGCTTTCTGTATAAAAGATATCTGCCGGTCAAAGATATCTTCAGTATCACTGTCAAACCCTATTATAAATCCAGCCATGACTCCCATTCCATGCTGCTGGATTTTATGTACGGCTTTATTTAAATCGGTTTTAAGATTCTGAAATTTTCCTGTTTCCTTCAAGGCTTCTCTTGAAGGTGTTTCAATTCCAATGAAGACTTCATTAAAACCCGCATCTTTCATACTGTTCATAAGATCTTCGTCATCTGCCAGATTTATGCTTGCTTCAGTGAAAAATCTGTAAACATGGCCATGTTTTTTTTGCCATTCAGTAAGGGCAGGCAGTAAATCGCTTTTTACACGGCTTTTATTTCCTATAAAATTATCATCAACAATAAAAACAGGGCCGCGCCATTTGAGCCTGTAAAGAGATTCAAGCTCAAGAATAATATGTTTGCTTGATTTCAATCTCGGATTGTTCCCGTATGATATCCAGATATCACAGAATTCACACTTGAATGGACATCCTCTTGAATATTGAATAGACATCGATGAATAGGTTCTCATGTCAAGAAGATCAAATCTTGGTGTTGCGGAATTTGAAAGGTCAGGCCGTATTCCGGGGAAATATATTTTTTTGGCACACCCGTTCTCATAATCATCGAGGAAAATTTTCAGGGTATCTTCGGCCTCTCCAAGGACAAAGTGATCTACATCTTCTATCTCTTTATAACTTGAAGTCGGGTAAGGACCTCCTGCAACTACCAGAACTTTAAGGCACCTGCAGGCCGCAACTACTTTAATGAAAGATTCCTTCTGGATGCTCATAGCAGATATAAATACTGCGTCCGCCCATAGAATATCCTTTTCCAATAGAGATCCGGTATTCATATCGATAAGTCTGAGATTATATTTATCAGGAATAAGAGCTGCTATGGTAATTAATCCGAGGGGAGGCATAGAACTTTTTTTATGCACGAATTTAAGCGCATGCTTGAAGCTCCAGTATGTATTGCCTGGAACTTCGGGATATACAAGTAAAAGGTTTTTCATATTACTCCTTATTGACACGGATTACTTGGTTTCCATCCGGAAATGGCACTTTTGTTCGATCTCTGTGTCAATCTGCGGGATTGCTTGTGCGACATACAATGCGTATGTCTCCGCACAATCCCTTGATTTTCTTGAGCTTGCCCAAAATTGCCTATTTCCGAATTGGAAACTTACATGTGTCCAAATTTGGCTTCCGGATGGACACTACTTAATGAAATACCGCCGCATGATATTTATAGAAGATAATGGAAACAGGTTGTGAAAAAAACAGAAATCTGAAATTTTACAAATATTTTACAAAGTCAAAGCCTTGTTTAAAAAAGCGAAATATTCAGGCGTTGACATAAAATGTAAGGTGTTGTAGTAACTATCTATATTATGGACCAGTCGAAGTGGTTTTATCCGATTATTGTTTTTATTTTTTCCGTCCTGGCTCTGGCAGCCTCGCTTTTCCTTTTTATATACTGGTATATGGAGGTCAGCACAGGTCTTGAGGCCGTTGTTGCCCGGTTTAACCTTGAGCCATCAGTCGTTCTCGAATCACACACATGGGTAGTTATTCTGGTGCTATCCCTTCTTGTCGGGATAATACTCCTCGGGATTTTTACCATATTCGTATATAATCTTAAGACTTATCAACTTTACCGGCTTCAGCAGAACTTTATAAATAATTTTACACATGAACTTAAAACTCCTGTAACTTCCCTGAAGCTGTTTCTTGAGACTCTTTCCAAGCATGAGTTATCAAGGGCCGAACAACTAAAATATATCGGTTACATGATAAAAGATGTTGTAAGGCTTTCGGACAATATCGGGCGAATACTTGATCTCGCCAGGATTGAGAGCAAAAGCTTTAAGGGCGGATTTATTGAGTCAGATCTCGTTGCAGTTGTGGAGTCCTTTTGCAAGACAAACAAACATCTTTTTCCAGGATGTGAGATAACTGTTCATAACCCTTCAGGAAGAACGTTTATACATAAGGTTAACCTCTATCTTTTTGAAATGCTTATTATGAACCTTCTGACAAATGCGTTTAAATATAATGATTCAAAACAACCGAGAATCGCCATTTCTTTTGACTTGCAAAAACAACAAATTTTCATAAGATTTGAAGACAACGGTATTGGAATTGAAAAGACTCAGATAAAAAAGATTTTCAGAAAATTTTATCAGATCGGCAAATATAAGGATATGACTGCAAAAGGAAGCGGACTGGGTCTTCATTTGGTTCAAAACATAGCCCGAATCCATAAGGGAAAAGTTTTTGCTGAAAGCAGGGAAATCGGGAAAGGTTCTATTTTTACTCTGATATTGCCTGAATAAGGCATTATCAGTATCATAACATGCCTATGTTTTCGTATAGGTAAAGGAATAAAGAAAAATATTATGAAGAGTTTCGCGGGAAAGCGCATCCTCGTTATAGAAGATGATGTTCATATAGCCGAAGGGCTTAAGCTGAATCTTTCTCTTCAGGGGTATGATGTGAGTTTGGCTGAAAACGGCATCTCCGGCCTCAGGAAATGGAGAGAATTAAAGCCGGACCTTATTGTGCTCGATATAATGCTTCCCGGAATAGATGGATTGTCCGTCCTTCAGAATATTCGTCTGGAGGATGAAAGAATTCCGATTTTGATACTGTCTGCAAAAGCAGAACCGGATGACAGAATAAAGGGGCTTTCATTCGGTGTTGATGATTATCTTTCAAAGCCTTTTAACCTGGAGGAATTTCTCCTCAGGGTCGAACGTCTCATAGTTAGAGTGTCCTGGTCAATTGAAGAAGAGAATCTAAAAATCAAAAAGGGTGTTTCAGATAATAAGATATATGCTTTTGGCGGCAACACAATTGATTTCGAAAAATCGGTTGCAATATGCAGGGTCGGAAAAATAATTCTTACGGAGCAGGAGATCAAATTACTGAAACTTTTTATCGCAAACAGGGGGAAACCCCTTTCGAGAAGAAAGCTCCTCGAAATAGGATGGGGATATATCGGCATAACTACAACAAGGACAGTAGATAATTTTATAGTCCGTTTCAGAAAATATTTCGAGGTTGATCCAAAGAAACCACGCTATTTTAAAAGTCTCAGGCTTATCGGATATCTTTTTGACCATGATTGACGGTTTTAAAGAGCCAAAATTATTCTTGCTTGCAGTCAGGCTTTTAGTTTATTGAAGGCCTCTTTAAAATAACAACAGAAGGGGAAAAGATGGAATTCAAGGTCGCAAAAATCAAACAGGATCTTTCTATTGACGTTTATGCGATTGCCGATCTGATAGCAGCGACACAGAGGAAAAGCGGTGAAATTCCCTGGTGTGATGGCCAGAAAACAGATCCGTGGGATCATGTAGAAGCTGCAATGGGGCTGACTATAGGAGGGTATTTTAAAGAGGCGCAACTTGCATTTGAGTGGCTTTCACATGTGCAACTTGCAGATGGAAGCTGGTTTTCATCTTACATGAACGGTGTCCCCGAAGACAAAACCCGTGAGGCGAATATGGCTTCATATGTTGCGGTTGGAGTTTTTCATTATTATCTAATAACCGGCGATAAAGGGCTTCTTAACAAAATGTGGGATACCATCAGGCGTGCAATAGATTTTACAATAAGTCTGCAGGCGCCGGGCGGAGAAATATACTGGGCGATAAGCCCCGAAGGTAAAATAGATCACATGGCTTTGTTAACCGGCTCAAGCTCGATATATATGAGCCTGAAATGCGCCATATCCATTTCACAGGTGCTTGGACATGAAACGCCTGAATGGGAAGATTCGCTGAAAAAACTTGGGAATGCCATAAGGAATATGCCGTATCTTTTCAATATGACCAAATCACGCTTCTCAATGGATTGGTTCTATCCTGTACTGACCGGAGCCATCACGGGCATTGAGGCCCAGAAGCGAATAAGCAGGTCATGGGAAAAATTTATAGTTAAGGGGCAGGGGGTTCGATGTGTTTCAGACGAGCCATGGGTGACAATCGCAGAAACCTCCGAACTTTCTCTTGCACTTTCCGCAATAGGCAATGTTAATCTTTCTCAGATTGTGTTTAACTGGATTTGCAGCAAAAGATACGAAGATGGATCGTACTGGTGCGGTTTTACAGTTCCCGATATGACCATATGGCCTGAAGAGAAGATAACATGGACAAATGCCGTTGTCCTTATGGCGGCTGACGCAATATATAACCTTACGCCTGCAGGCAGGCTTTTTTGCCATGACTCATGGGATTTATCATCTCTTTCATCTTCAGGCGAGAAAGAGAAAGATAACAATATCTGTAAGTTGGTCGATTCGGAACTGAAGTCTAATATAGTGCATATATGATTAAAGATCATCGTCCCTATTTTATTAAAAAATTCCATCTTAAATTCCAGAGATTTTACGTTGACCATTTTTTGAGGCCCCATTTCGAGTCTCTCGGGAAGGGGTCTAATTTCATGAGACCCTGGCATGTTGAGGTATTCGGTTCTCCTGTTGTAATTGGTGACTATGCGACAGTGATTGCCTCTCCCGATAAAAAAATCAGGCTTTCTGTCTGGTCTGAAAAAAAAGATATGGGTCGGATTCATATAGGCAGCTTCTGCATAATCTGCGCGGGTGTCAGAATAAGTTCAGCCTCCGAAATACTTATCGGTGACAACTGCATGATAGCAAGCGGTTCTTATATAACCGATTCAGACTGGCATGATATATATGACAGAGTTTCAACCGGAAAAAGCAAACCCGTCAGAATTGAAAACAATGTCTGGATTGGAGACAGCGCTATCGTATGCAAGGGAGTTGTTATCGGCGAAAACAGCATAATAGGGGCAGGTTCGGTTGTGGTAAGCGAGATTCCTCCGAATTCCATTGCAGCGGGAAACCCTGCAAAAGTTGTAAGATCTCTTGACGCGAATGAAAAAATTACTGCCAGAGACAGCTTTTTTTCCGACCCGGCCGGGCTTTCCATCTATTTTGATGCAATGGACAGGGAAACGCTCAGGGGAAATTCATTTATTCACTGGCTTCGCTATATCTTATTTCCCAGGAAAGGCGACTAGACGCCCGGACTGTGAAAACAATATTTTGTCTCAATCGGCAGCCTTAAATATCCTGAAAAATATCCCTCCGGAGAGAGCGATAAGGCTGCTGAAAGCAAAAAGAGTAAAAGAGCCCGCCTGCTCATAAATCCAACCGCTTAGAAAAAAACCTACCATAAGGCCAAACCCGTATGTAACCGCATTATTTAAAGATTGCCCGAGGGTCTTTGTTTCATCCGATGTCATGGAATCAATATAAAGAATGCTCGATATATGAAAAGCGCCATATGTCAGAGCATGGGTAGTCTGAGAAATAAGGATAAGGGCAGGAGATTCCACCAGGGAAAGCGTTAACCATCTTACTGTTGCTGTAATGAATGCAACAGTGATAACTGTTTCTGTTGAGAAACGTTTAAAAATACGGTCGGAATTTATCATTACAAGCATTTCGGCAATTGAAGCTACTGCCCAGGCAGTTCCTATGAATGTGCGGTCGTAACCTAAATTTTCAAGATGAATTGAGAAGAACCCGTAATATGCTCCGTGGCTTACAAGCATAAGAAAAGCGCTTGAAAGGAAAAAGATAACACGTTTTTTTTTAAAAAGGAATTTTGCCTCGCTTAAAAAAGATTTGCTGTTTTTTGGCTTTATTTCAGGAATCTTAAATGCAAATGCTGCCTGGATTACAGATCCCGCAAGAATCAGGGACAGAATTATCCGTATAGGGTAAATGTCGAGAACTTTGCCCAGTAAAAAAACTGTAACGATGAAGGCGATAGTGCCCCAGACCCTTATGCTCCCGTAACTCTTCTTCATACTCCCCAGGATGTCTATCGTGAAGGCTTCAAGAAAAGAGATGATCGGAGAATAAAATATTGTGTAACAGACGGTAACTGCGAGCATAGGCCAGAAATCAGATGTGAAAAGATAAATGCACCAGATCGCCGCGCTTATAAAATGGCACGACAGATATATCGATTTCCGGGCCTGAAAGCGGTCTGCAAGAGCGCTAAGTAGTAGTGGAGATAAAACCATCACAACAGACCTTGAAGCGGATATGACTCCTATTTGAAAACCTGTGAAACCAAGTTTATAGCAGTACAGGTTAAAATAGGGTAAAAATACTCCCATAACACCGAAGTACAGAAAGTACTGCGATGCAAGGACTGCTCTGCCCGAAGATTTCATTTTATTCATGTTCATGTAATATGTTATTTGGCAGCAGACTGCAATTGCAATATGGGGTCTTGTTGATTACAAACAGTTGATTACAAAATTATTGCCATGATCTGATAATGATGTTAAACTTGTATTAAAGGTTGTAAAGATTAGAATTTCAGCTTTTCATTCAGGAGACTGACATGGACTATATCAAGATAAGATTTGGGAATGACTTTGGAACATCGGATTCCAGATTTGATAAAACTATCGAAGATATGTTCAGATCTATGAGCCCTATGTTTTCTCTTTCTGAACGAGTTTGGAAACCTCAGATGGATATTTACGAAACGCCTCAGGAGGTAATTATTCTCGCCGAGGTTGCAGGGGTTGACAAGGACAATCTTGAAGTCGAGATAAGCAGCAGGGCGATACGAATCAGGGGAAACCGCGAGGAAATTCCTCGTGTTGAAAACACTACTTACCGCCTTGCGGAGATACAGTATGGAACCTTTGAGCGAATTCTATACCTTCCGGCGCCAATAGATACGGATAAAGTGTCAGCCTCATACTTGAACGGCTTTTTGCAAATTCGGCTTGCCAAGATTTCACAGAATAAAACGCATAAGATAACAATTTCGGAAGGATGATCTTTAAAGCTTTTCTACATAGCGTCATGAGAAGGAACTTGAGGTTTTAATTGAAGTTCTGAAGACAGCCGCTTGGAGGGATTAATGACTCAGCAGCAATCACAGATGGATTCAAATACTGAAAAACTCCCGGAATTATTGCCCGTTCTCCCACTATTTGATACGGCTCTTTTCCCCAAAATGGTTTTGCCCCTCGTTGTTATGCAGGGCGGATCCGTTAAGCTTGTTGATGAAGCTATGAGCAAAGACCGCATTGTAGGTCTTCTTGCATCGAAAAAACCAAGCCAGGAAGCTGAAAACCCGGAAGCGGATCTTCATGCTGTGGGCACAACCGCATTGATCTTACGGATGGCAAAGACCGATGACAATAACGCGCAGCTTCTTGTTCAGGGTCTCGGAAGATTCAAGGTTCTCGAATTTATAAAAGGAAAACCATATCTCCAGGCCAGGGTTGAGCATATCAGGGACAAAGATTCGAAGGGGAAAGAGACCGAAGCTCTTGTCTCGAATGTATTAACGCTGTTTGCAAGAATTGTAGAGCTTACTCCGGCTCTTCCGAAGGATATGGCCATCATGGCAAAATCGATTCAGGAGCCGGGAATACTTGCTGATATGATAGCTTCAACAATTAATACAACATCAGAAGAAAAACAGAAAATACTTGAAACTGAAGATGTGCGTAAAAGGTTAAAAGAGGTAACAAAACAGACTAACCATCACTTGGAAATACTCGAACTGGGAAATAAAATACAGTCTCAGGTCAAGGGAGATATGGAAAAGAGCCAGAGGGAATATTACCTCAGGCAGCAGCTCAAGGCGATAAAGGAAGAGCTTGGGGAAAAAGATGATACCGCTGTCGAAATTGAAGAGTATAAATTAAAAGTAAAGGAGAAGAACCTGCCTCCGGAAGCCCTTAAGGAAGCTGAAAGGGAATTGAACCGTCTTTCGCGTATGCATCCTTCTTCGGCCGAATATACGGTTGCGTCAACTTATCTTGACTGGCTTACCACTCTTCCATGGAATGAAAGCACAAAAGATAATCTCGATATTAAAAAAGCAAGGAGAGTTTTAGAAGAAGATCATTTCGGACTTGATAAGGCAAAGAAGCGTATTATAGAGTTTCTTGCTGTCCGTAAGCTTAAACCTGAATCAAAGGGGCCTATCCTTTGCTTCACCGGCCCCCCCGGGACTGGAAAAACATCCCTTGGAAGATCAATCGCAAGGGCTCTGGGGCGAAAATTCATCCGCATATCCCTTGGAGGTGTCCGCGATGAGGCTGAGATCAGAGGTCACAGGCGTACTTATGTGGGAGCTCTCCCCGGCCGCATCATACAGGGTATAAGGGGCGCCGGGGCAAATAATCCGGTTTTTATGCTTGATGAGATAGATAAAGTCGGAAGCGATTTTCGCGGGGATCCATCTTCAGCGCTCCTTGAAGTTCTTGATCCGGAACAGAACTATTCATTTTCAGACCATTATCTCGATGTTCCGTTTGACCTGTCCAAAGTTATGTTCATTACTACGGCCAATGTTCTCCATACAATTCCACCGGCCTTAAGAGACAGAATGGAAGTTCTGGAGCTTTTGGGATATATGGAGGATGAAAAAATAAAAATAGCAAATAAATATCTTATTCCACGCCAGCGAAACGCTCACGGTCTTAAATCAAAGCAGATAGTTTTTACAAACGGAGCGGTAAGGCGGATAATTACCGGTTATACACGGGAAGCCGGATTGAGGAATCTCGAAAGAGAGATTGCAACAATATGCAGAGGCGTTGCAACAAAGGTCGCAGAAGGCGAAGTAAAGAATGCTGAAATCAAGGTTCAGAATATTTCAAAGTACCTCGGCCCTGAACGCATATATCCGGAAGTCCTGATAAGAACATCGACTCCCGGAGTTGTCACGGGCCTGGCCTGGACCCAGGCCGGAGGCGAGATTCTGTTCGTGGAAGCAACTTCAATGAAGGGCAAAAAGGGGCTTACCCTCACAGGTCAGCTCGGAGATGTTATGAAGGAATCCGCGACAGCCGCTTTAAGTTTCATCAGGACAAACAGCAGCCAGTTCAATATCCCCGAAGATTATTTTGAAACCCATGATATTCACATACATGTTCCGGCAGGGGCAATCCCCAAAGATGGACCTTCAGCCGGCGTGACTATGCTGACGGCATTGTACTCTCTTCTGGTAAACAGACCGGTTTTACAAAATCTTGCCATGACAGGCGAGATAACTTTAAGGGGGCAGGTGCTTCCTGTGGGTGGAATAAAAGAGAAGGTCCTTGCCGCCCATAGTATAGGAATTAAAACCATTATTCTGCCAAAATGGAATGAAAAGGATCTTGAAGATATTCCTAAAAAAGTTCAGAAGGATATAAAGTTTTACTTTGTTGAAAGCATGCTTGATGTTCTTAAGTATGCAATTGAAAAATGACGGCTTCGTAAAAAGCGGAACTGATGAAACTTGAGAAAAAATCAACCAATATAAAATATTTCCATCTCTGGGTTCTCGTTCTTTTCTTATTATGCAGCTGTTCAACCGCCAGGCCTCCTTCAGGCATTCCTCCTTCAAGCACACCAGGATATCCGACAAGCACACCAGGATATCCGACAAGCACACCGGGATATCCAAAACCCTATCAGGTTTTTGGAAAATGGTATCAGCCTGTTCCTGATTCAAAAGGCTTTCGCGAGCGTGGGATAGCGTCATGGTACGGAGCCGATTTTCACGGGAAAAAAACCTCAAACGGCGAGATATATAATATGCATGATATGACGGCTGCCCATAAAACCCTTCCTCTCGGCACACGCGTTAAAGTATTCAATCTGGAAAATAATAAGGAAACAGAGGTCAGGGTCAATGACAGAGGTCCGTTTGTGCACGGGAGAATAATAGATCTTTCCTATGAAGCTGCAAGGAGAATCGGAGTGGTGGGTCCGGGAACCGCTCCGGTCGAGATTGTTGCCATTGGCCAGGAAATAACGCCGGGTACCGGCAAGATTATTCCTGTAGATTATTATTCGGGCAATTTCACATTTCAGGTCGGGGCATTTATTGATAAAAACAACGCCGAAAGACTCAAAGCTAAACTCGACGAGAAATACCAGAACGCACATATCATGATTTATGACAACGGGGACAGAATTTATTACAGGGTCAGGGTCGGAGAATGCCGGGATCTTTCCAGGGCGTCCGAATATGAAGAAGCTCTGAGAAAAGACGGATATACCGACGTCTTTACGGTTGCGGAATAGATGGGTGGTGACGGGGATCGATTCATTTTTCTTGGATTAAGCGCCTCTATTCGCCTGCCAGACACTCATCAATCTATACCTGAGAGATTGTGCC
>JBFYVZ010000239.1:0-13992 GCA_041298995.1 Desulfobacteraceae bacterium | reverse complement strand
TGGGATCCGGAATTGATGGTGTAACGATTACGGTTCATGGTAACGCTCAGGATCAGCTGGGGCAGATTATCAAGTGTGGCAAACTGGTCGTTTGCGGAGATGTCGGCCAGACCTTCATGTACGGCGCAAAAGGCGGTGAGGTCTATATAATGGGCAATGCAGCAGGGCGTCCGCTGATTAACTCCGTTGGGCGACCACGAGTGGTGATTAACGGAACCGCGTTGGATTTTCTGGCGGAATCATTTATGGCGGGCGATCCGCATAAAGGTGGAGGCTTTGTCATTTTAAACGGTATCAGATTCGATGATGATGGCGGCATCGTTGCCTTACGTGAACCCTATCCCGGCGGCAATGTATTCTCCCTTGCCTCAGGAGGAGCGATTTATATCCGCGACCCTCACAAAATCATGGTTGACGGACAGTTGAACGGAGGCATGTTTTTACCCCTGATCAGTAAAGACTGGGAATTGATATCGCCGTACCTTTCAGAAAATGAACGGCTTTTCGGCATAAAGATTGAGAATCTTTTGACAGTTGAGGGGCGGTTACTATCCCCTGATAAAGTCTATCGGAAAGTTGTGCCTTCAGCCGTTGGGGCCGTCATTTTAAAAGAAGAGGAAAACCTGATCCTTGAAATGGAAACCGTGGGCGACTTATATAATTTATAAGGTTGACGGACTTTTTACAAGTCCGTCAACAAGCGAGGAAAAAGACGCGAAGCGATTTTTTACGAGGTAATCAAGGAAAGATATGACGATCAGAATAAAAAAGGGCCAAACGGGAAAAGGCTTACTCGACACTGTCGAAAAGATGTCGGGTGTTGATCTGGGCGTTTGTTATCAGTGCAAAAAATGTTCATGCGGATGTACTGTATCAAATCATGCGCAATCACCGCCTTCGGAAATAATCAGACGGCTTCAACTGGGCGCCGGTGATGAACTGCTTAACAATGATCTCATCTGGACATGCGTCTCATGCGAAACATGTTTTGCACGATGTCCGATGGGAATTGACATGGTATCCATTATGGATGCGTTGCGCAAGTTGGCGATTGAGAGAAAGGCCGCAATTCCGGAAGGAAATGTTCCGTTATTTAATAAAGCATTTCTTAAAACGGTAAACATTTTCGGACGCACATATGATCTTGGGCTGATGGCGATGTATAAAATAGGCACATCATCCTATAGGCAGGATACAGAAAAACTCCCGATCATTTTAAAAAAGAAAAAAATTGCAATCCTGCCTTCATGGAGCACCAACCGTAAAACCGTAAAGCGAATTTTTGAAAAAGTCAGACAAAACAAGGAAAGTTTAAAATGAAATATGCGTATTATCCCGGGTGTTCATCGGAATCGTCTGCCCGTGACCAGCATGCATCCAGTCTTGCGGTTGCAAAAGCGCTTGGAATAGATTTTGTTGAAATAGAAGGCTGGTCCTGCTGCGGCGCCACTCCGGGACACCATACGGATCGTGTTCTGGCAGCAGCCTTATCGACAGCGAATCTGATTTTGGCCCAGGATATGGGCCTTGATGTTGTAGTGAACTGTGCAGCCTGTTACAGCAGATTAAAAATGGCAAATTACGAAGTTTTGAACCATTCAGATATGCGCAAAAAAATCGCTGAAGCCATTGGCCGGGACTATAACGGCAGGGTCAACGTAAAACATTTTATGGAAGTTCTTCTCGAAGACTATGGAGCAGATGCTCTTGAAAAAGCATTCACCCGTTCTTTAGCCGGGCTTAAAGTTGCGTCCTATTATGGATGCCTGCTGGTTCGCCCTAATGAAGTGACTCATTTTGATGACCCGGAAAATCCAAAATTGCTCGACAATCTGGTGAAAGCAATGGGAGGTGAAAGTCTTGACTGGCCATACAAGGTTGAGTGCTGTGGAAACAGTCTTTCTCTGACTACAAAGTCAGAGCTTGTGGTCAGTTTGTCCGATTCAATTATCGGCATGGCCCGGGCTGCCGGCGCTGAATGTATCGCCGTGGCCTGTCCATTGTGTCAGGTTAATTTAGATCTCAGGCAGATTGACATCAGGAAGCAAACCGGCAGGCATTATGACATGCCGATTTTATATATTACTCAACTGATCGGTTTATGTCTTGGCATCCCTGTTGAGGAACTCGGCTTGAACAAGCTTGTGGTATCTCCATCAACAATTATCAATGCTGTGAAGGCTGCTGCTTAATTTGAAGTTTCAGGGAATTTAAAAAAATTATGTCAAATACGGAAAAGAAAAAGACCGGTGCGGTGCTGATTCAGGGTGGCGGGATTGCCGGTGTTCAGGCGTCGCTGGATCTCGCAAATTCCGGTTTCAAGGTTTATCTTATCGAACGTTCTGCTGCCATCGGCGGCATGATGTCCCATCTGGATAAGACATTCCCCACAGGCGATTGTGCCACCTGTATAGTTTCACCAAAGCTCGTGGAATGTGCCCGAAACCTGAACGTTGAAATCATGACATATACGGAATTGTTAAAAGTAGAAGGTACGCCGGGCCATTTTACGGCAACAGTAAAGCAGTCTCCCGGATATGTTGATTCAAAAATATGCAATGATTGCGGTGACTGTTTGCCTGTCTGCCCTGTTGATATTAAAGATCGGTTTAACAGAAATCTCGGAATGCGGAAGGCAATCGCCAAATATTCGGCTCAGGCAGTACCGAACATTGTCGGGATTCTTAAACTCGGGCACGCGCCTTGTAAGACAGAATGTCCGGCAAACATCAATGTGCAGGGATATATACAGCTGATCAAGAAAAAAGAGTATGTAAAAGCCGTGAAATTAATCAGAGAGAGGAACCCGCTTTCGGCAATCTGCGGCCGGGTTTGCACGCATCCCTGTGAAACAGCCTGTATCCGAGGCAATGTAGATTCTCCGATTGCCATACGGCAGCTTAAACGGTTTGCATCTGATAAAGAAATGGAAATGGTTGCATCGGGTGAAATAAGCCTTCCGGAAGAAAAAACCCCCTCGCCGGAAGCCCCAAGAATTGCGGTTATCGGCGCAGGCCCGTCCGGGCTTACAGTCGCCCAGGATCTTGCGGACCGAGGATATGCCGTAACTGTGTATGAAACATCCTCTGCAGCCGGCGGTATGCTCCGATGGGGAATTCCGGATTATCGTCTTCCTGTCAATATTCTGGATTATGAAGTTGAGCTGATTCGAAGAAAAGGCGTCACCTTTGTTTATAATTGCAGGATCGGGAAAGAGATTCCTTTTGAAAAAATACGGGCTGACCACAGCGCTGTATTTGTCGGTATCGGCACGCAAAAAAGCACTCTCATGAAAATAAAAGGAGATGACCTTGATGGTGTTGTCGAGGGACTTGACTTCCTTTACCATGCAAGCGCCGGTGAAAATAAACCCCTTCTAAAAGGGCATGTGATCGTTGTCGGCGGAGGTGATGTTGCAATGGACGCGGCGTGCTCTGCCATACGTCTTGGCGCCGAAAAAGTCACCATTGTCTATCGCAGGAGTGAAAAAGAACTGCCGGCGATTAAAGAGGAAGTCCATCATGCCCTGGAAGAGAACATCAATTTTGAATTTCTCACAAACCCTGTGGAATTCATCGACAATGGCAGTGGTAAACTCGGCAAGGTTAAATGCATCAGAATGAAGCTGGGGGAACCTGATGAATCAGGACGCCGCAGACCGATTCCGGTTGAAGGGTCCGAGTTTGAAATGAATGCCGACTTGTTAGTCCTGGCGATCGGCAGCCGGCCGGATCTATCCTTATCCGCTTTAATACCCGGTTTAAAGGTGAATACACGGGGCAATATTGTCGCCGATAAATATTGCGTAACAGAAGTCCCCGGGATTTTTGCCGGAGGGGATATTGTAACAGGTCCGGCTACTGTTATTGAAGCCGTAGCTGCAGGGAAACGGGCAGCAGAGTCCATTGACAGATATGTTCGCGGAATCAATCCGGAATTGCAAAGGTTTGAGGATTCAATAAAACCAATACCTGCAGAACTTCTTCCATCAGGGAAAGATGTTGAGAAAAAATCTCGATCCATAGCCAAAGAACTTCCGGTACCTCTTCGCATAAAAGATTTTTCAGAAATAGAACTTTCTTTTAACGAAGAAGAAGCACTCGCAGAATGCGAACGGTGCCTGAACTGCGCGCTTTGCTCCGAATGCGGAGAGTGCGCGGATGCTTGTGAAAAGAAGGCAATTTACCATGGTATGAAAGAAAAAGTGATCGAGATTGACGTCGGTTCGGTCATACTCGCGCCGGGTTTTCAGGAATTTCAGGCGGAGGAAAAAGGTGAATTTGGTTTTGGTCGATATGCGAATGTCCTTACCAGTGTCCAGTTTGAAAGAATGCTGTCGGCAGCGGGTCCTTTTCATGGCCATATTTTAAGACCGTCTGACAGGCATGAAGCCAAACGCATTGCATTCATACAGTGTGTAGGGTCACGTGACTCAAGATGCAATAATGAATACTGCTCATCTATTTGCTGCATGGCAACAACCAAACAGGCGATGGTTGCCGGCGAACATGTAAAAGGGCTTGAGGCAACCATTTTTTATATGGATATCCGCGCATTTGGAAAAGATTTTGATCAATATTATGAACGCGCAAAAAAACAGGACGGCATCAACTACATAAAAAGCATACCCTCCCGGATAGTTCAGATACCAGTAACAAAAGACTTGAGACTCCGGTTTATAACGGAGGATGGAATCGACGAAAAGGATTTCGATCTAGTGGTCCTGTCTGTTGGCCTCGATCCGAAAAAGTCTGTTTCTTCTTCTATCTCACGACTTGGCATAGAGTTAAATGAATACGGCTTTTGCGCTACAGATCGTTTCTTTCCCCTTGAAACATCCAGGCCGGGAATATTTGTTGCAGGCGTATTCCAGGAACCCAAAGATATTCCTGAAACCGTCACTCAGGCAAGCGCAGCAGCTTCAATGTCCATGGAACTGCTTTCAAAATCACGAGATACACTTGTCACAAAAAGAGAATATCCGCCTGAACGTGATATTACGGATGAGAAGCCGAGGATCGGCGTGTTTATATGCCATTGCGGAATTAATATTGCCACAACGGTTGATGTTGAAAAGGTGACGAGGGCTATTACCAGTGATCCTGATGTCATTTTTACAACACATTCAATGTATGCCTGTTCTGATGCCAGCCTGTCTGAGGTCAAAGAAGCGATCATTGAACACAGACTTAATCGTATCGTAGTGGCATCCTGTACTCCCAGGACTCATGAACCGTTATTCCGTGAAACGTTGCGGGAGGCCGGCCTGAATCCCTATCTGTTTGATCTTTCAAATATCAGGGATCAATGTTCATGGGTGCACTCATCCGAGCCTGAAGCGGCGACTCAAAAAGCGATTGAACTGGTGCGGATGTCCATTGCCAGGGCCAGGCATCTTTCACCGTTAATCGGAGAAGCTCTTGCCGTCAATCAATCCGGCATGGTTATCGGGGGCGGCCTGAGCGGGATGACGGCTGCACTGTCCCTTGCGGAACAGGGGTTTAAAGTGCATTTAGTTGAACGTACCGGAAATCTCGGCGGTCACCTTCGCGATATTTACGGCACACTTGAACACGATAATGTATCGGATTTTACAGACACCCTGGTAAAGAAGGTTGAAAATAATCCTAATATAATTCTCCACATAAGAACCGGGGTCGCCGGTATTGCAGGACATGTCGGGAAATTTAACATTAAACTATCAAAACCTGGTGAATCTGTTGAAGTCCCTTGTGGTGCTGTAATCGTTGCCACGGGCGCTGACCAGGTTGATACTTCTGAATATCACCGCCATGAATCGGACAATGTGATCACACAGGTGGAACTTGAAAAATGTCTGCATGATGATTCATTTAACGGGTCCGGTAAGAACATCGTCATGATCCAATGCGTTGGATCGCGCAACAGTGAACGGGCCTACTGCAGTCGGATCTGCTGCTCCATGGCGATCAAGAACGCGCTTGCCGTAAAAAAGAAAAATCCTGATGCAAATATTTTTGTTCTGTACAGAGATATCAGGACCTACGGTTTCAGGGAGAAATTTTACAAGCAGGCCCGCAAGGCAGGTGTGGTTTTCATCCGCTATGATGAAGAAAAACCGCCTGTTGTTTCAGAAGACAATGGTATTCTTGTTGCACTCAATAGTCCGGATTTTCCGGAAGCAATTGAGATAGAAACGGATCTTGTTGTTTTGAGCACCGGAATCACTCCGCCCGAAGATAATAAACTGGTATCGAATATGCTGAAGGTACCGTTGAATCCCGATGGTTTTTACGTAGAAGCACATTTAAAGCTGCGTCCTGTCGATTTTGCTAATGAGGGAATTTTTCTGTGCGGGCTGGCCCATTCGCCGAAATTTATGGATGAAAATATATCCCAGGCCCGTGCCGCCGCCGCAAGGTCTGCTGCCGTGCTATCAAAGACGCATCTTGAAGTTGGCGCTCAGGTCTCACAGGTCGACCAGAGCAAATGTATTTCGTGTATGACTTGCGTTCATTCATGCCCATATGGCGCACCGTTTTTAAACAAGGACCATAAAGCTGAAATCGCGGCCGCCAAGTGCATGGGATGCGGAATATGCGCTTCCGAATGTCCGGCCCGGGCTGTGCAGCTGAAACATTTTGAGACAAAACATTTTAATATCATGCTGGATGATCTGTTCGGGCGTAATGAATTGTCGGCTAATTACGGATGAATTAGAGAAAAGAAAAAATATGGAAAATTTTGAGCCTAAAATTGTCGCCTTTTGCTGCCATTACTGAGCATATTCATCTGCGGACCTGTCAGGTTCCATGCGACTTCAATATCCAACCAATATTCGAATCATTCGAACGCCCTGTACCGGCAAGCTGGAGGTGGAATATTTTATGCGGGCATTCGAAAACGGCGCGGATGGCGTTCTCGTTGCCGGATGCGAGGAGGGCAGCTGTCATTTTATTGAAGGCAATCTGATGGCAAAGCGCCGGGTAAATTATACCCGCGCCATTCTGACCGAAGCAGGGTTTGAAAAGGAACGCCTGCGAATGGTGAATATCGGCGCCGCCGATGCCCGTCGTTTTGTCGAGATCATCAAAGATATGATCGAGACCGTCCGCAATTTTGGGCCCAGCCCGGTGAAACCTGCCCGGACTCAAAAATCAATGAAACAGGAGATTGATCCATGATAGTAGCGGAAAGGAAAAGAATACCCGAGCTTGTTGAAATATTACGAGACTCCAAAAAGATTCTGGTGCTGGGATGCGGTACATGCGTTACCGTTTGTCTTGCCGGCGGAGAACGTGAAGTGAGCATCATTTCTTCAGCATTGCGAATCGCATCAAAAGTTGAAAGCCTTGATTTTGAAATTGAAGAACTTACCATTGAGCGCCAGTGCGACAATGTGTTCATTGAAGAAGCGGCGGATGCGATAAAAAGAAATGATCTTGTGCTGTCACTCGGATGCGGTGCCGGTGTCCAGGCCATCGCGGAGCGATTTAATGAAAAGCCGGTTTATGCGGGACTCAATACGGCGTTTATAGGTATTCTTGAAGAAAGAGGTCTCTGGACCGAGAAATGTGCCGCATGCGGAGCTTGCGTGCTGCATAAATACGGAGGTATATGCCCCATCACCCGATGTGCGAAACATATGCTGAACGGGCCATGCGGAGGCTCCCGTGAAGAGCGCTGCGAAGTGCGTCCTGACCGCCCGTGTGCCTGGCAGCTCATCTACCATCGTTTGAAAAATATCGGACAATTAGACAGGCTTAAAAAGATAGAGCCGCCCAAGAATTGGGAGTCAAGCCTTTCCGGCGGATGCCGTGTCATCGTTCGTGAAGACCACCGAATTTAATTGCAGGGTGCTTATGATGAAAGATACGCCATTAAAAGTATGCTTGTTTTACTGCTCAAACAGTCTTGATGCGAATGCGCTCAGACAAAGCTTAAGTGAAATTGGAATGGATGAGTTGACGACAGTCAGTTTGCCATGCTCCGGGAAAATGAACCTCCTTTATATGTTAAAAGCATTTGAAAATGGCGCTGACTGTTTGATGCTGGTAACATGCGGGCAAGGGGATTGTAAATTTCTTGAGGGAAATCTTCGCGCGATAAAAAGGTCGGAATCTGTGGGCGCCATTCTTGAAGAAATAGGACTGGGCAGAGAACGCATGCGTGTTATCCGGAATAAAAATGAAGGCGCCATTCATCAGATTGTTGAGGAAATAAAATCGCTGCGCAAATCGATAAGGAATCAGTATTAGGAGACAATGAAATGCAACAAGAGAGTAATCTTGCTAACAAGATAAAAAATGGAGAATTTATAGTTACCGCAGAGCTTCTTCCGTCGGTAAGCGCGGAAAATCAATTTGTCGAGGAGTCGGCTGTTTATTTTAAAACCGGCCTGACGGCTGTTAATGTTGCCGATAATCCTCATGGACCTGTATTGTCAAGCCTTGCCGGTTCAGTGATATTGGGCAGGAACGGAATTGAACCGGTTTACCAGATTGTTACAAGGGACAAAAATCGTATCGCCCTTCAGTCTGATATCCTTGGTGCGGTTGCGCTTGGGATTAAGAATATTTTGTTCCTTTCAGGACATCATCAGTCCCTTACGGAGAGTCATGAATCAGCATCTGTATATGATATCGACTCGATCCAGTTAATTGCCGCTGTAAAGAAGATGTGCGATGAAGGAGTTCTTCTGGACGGTAGTAAGATTAAGGGTTCATTATCTGTGCTTACAGGCGCGGCAGCCAGTCCTTACATGAAACCCCTGGAATTAAACCTCCTGCGCCTTGCCAAAAAGGTTGAAGCCGGCGCGAGATTTATCCAGACACAGGCCGTGTTTGATACGGAAACTTTTGATAAGTGGCTTAAAGAGGTTAGGTCCCATGGGATAACCGAAAAAACAGCCATTATTGCAGGTATTCTGCCATTGACGGGCGCAAGCGAAGCGGAGTTCCTTAGGGAAAAATATATGGATTTATCAATTCCGGACAGCATCATAGAAAGGCTGAAGGCAGCGGGTAATGATTCGGCACAGAAGAAAGAGGGGCTTTCTATCTGTATTGAGACGATTAAAAAGATTAAAGGAATGGATGGGGTAAGGGGGATACATATTCTTTCCGGCGGTAAGGAGAATAACGTGCCTGAAATCATTTCCGCATCCGGATTATAAATTATAGAGTGTCCCTCCAGCGGCACGAGAGAAAAGAAAATGCCAGACAAATATCATATTCATACGACACCTGTTCCACCTCGCCTTCCGCGTATCGGGAAACACGGCATCGTGGATTGGCGTGAAGACTGCGCAAGATGCCACAACTGCGTGAAAAAAGCGTGCGTGTATGACCGTCATCGGCAGGAGGCGGAGTATATAAGAAAACTCGAATGCGTGGATTTCCTGTTTTTCGAATGTATGGGGTGTTTTTCCTGTGTCCAGAATTGCACTAAAAACCTTTTGTGCCTCACGATTAATTCCGAATATGAGCAAATGGGCAACAGATATTGGACTCCTGAAATCATTCATATTACCTGGCAGCAGGCTGAGACGGCGGCGGTTCCTGTTTCAGGGGCAGGCTATAGAGGAAAATTTTCGGGCCACGGTTTTGATTCCATGTGGACCGACATGTCTGAAATCGTCAGGCCAACAAGGGACGGGATACATGGAAGGGAATATATCTCCACATCGGTCGATATCGGGAAAAAACTTTCACACCTCAACTTCGATGCAAATACGAAAGGAACTGAAATCCCATCGCTCATCGATATTCCGATGCCCCTGATCATTGATATGAACCCTCCTGAATTCACCCTCCCGAAGCTTGAATCACTTATCATTGAAGCAGTGATGTTGACCGATTTGATAGCAATCATTGATTCATGCAAATGGCCGATAGCCGCTGATGACAGACAGATCCAGAATATGGGCAAATATCTGCCGCACATCGCTTTCCACTTGAATCCGGATGCTCCGGAGATCCCGAAAGAAGTTTTGGATAAAACAAGGCTGGTGCAAATACCGGATAATGGCGATGCGATTAATCGTATGACAGAATTAAAGGCGACACACCCAGGGATCATCGTATCGGTGAGAATTAATCTGGATTCGCGTGGAGTCGATCGCGCCGTCGAACTGGCTGACTCGGGGGCCGAAGTGCTTCATGTTGTCGCAGATTTCAATGGTGACGAGATTGGCGCTAAACACCCAAGGTTTATAAAAGATATGATCCGCGAAATACATAAAGCCCTGATAAAAAGGGGCAGAAGAGATGAAGTGACGCTCATTGCCGGCAGCGGAATCGCTTTGCCGGAACATATGGCCAAGGCATTGCTTTGCGGCGCTGATCTGGTGTCAACCTACCTTCCGTTCATGATAGCTCTTGAATGCCGACTTTGCCAAACCTGCAAACCCGGACTTATATGTCCTGCAAGACTTGAAAGCATCGATTTTAATTATGGAGCTGGTCGAATAAGGAATCTGATTGCTGCATGGCATTTGCAGCTTATAGAACTGATGGGCGCAATGGGAATGCGTGAAGCACGCCGTCTGCGTGGCGATGTCGGGCGTGCAATGTTTTTTGAAAACCTTGAGGAGGAGATTTTTGGAACGCTTTTCGGGTCAAGAAAAAAAGCTTGAGGATATCCTGCCGAAGAACACGATAAAGACTCGTGTGCCGCAGGTTGATATCAGTCGTGAGATTGAGCCGGCACCATCACGTTATCGAAACGAAATCGCAAAATATATTATTTTTCGAAGCGATGACTGTATCAGGTGCGGCAAGTGTGCAGATTTATGTCCGTATCATGTCCATGCGCTGAAACCGGGTTATAAATACTTCGCCTCTCCTAAGAGTTATTTGTGCATCGGGAAGGCTTGTGAGAAGACAGATCATTTCTGCGTAACCGAATGCCCGAAACAGGCGCTTAGAATGGTTGAAAATCCAATGATTAAAGCGCTTGGAGATTATCGCTGGCCGGCAGATATGCTTTTGTCAACATGGAAAATGGCGGAGACCGGCAGCCCGCCCCCGGAAGAATATGAATATGATTACCGTGTGGGCAAATCCGAAGGCGGCTTTGACCGCATCAGATTTAGGTTTCCTGAAAAACCCTCGATTGAATTGCGAGACGATGATATTGATACAAGTATCATATTAAACCGGCGTGATGACGGGCGACCGCGGATCAAAATTGATGTTCCTTGGTATGGCGGCGGCATGTCTTTCGGATCGGTAAGCAATGTCACACAGCTTGCCAAAGTCCGGGCGGCTACCGCATGGAATACCTTCTCCTGCTCCGGAGAAGGCGGATATATGGAGCGGATGAAACCATACGATGACCATATGATTACGCAGATTGCCACCGGTCTTTTTGGTGTCCGCGAGGAAACCATTCAGCGTGTTCGTATTATAGAATTCAAGTATGCGCAGGGAGCAAAACCCGGGCTTGGAGGACATCTGCTGGGTGATAAAAACACGCCGGCTGTTGCCAAAATCCGTGAAGCGGTGGTCGGCATCTCCTTGTTTTCGCCATTTCCATTCCACAGTGTCTATTCCATAGAAGATCATATGAAACACATCGACTGGATCAAACATGTAAATCGGCGTGCTTTGATATCGACTAAGGTATCTACGCCGACAGATGTAGATATGGTTGCTGTCGGAAGTTATTCTGCAGGAACTCATATTATACACCTGGATGGCGGATACGGCGGCACGGGCGCCGCCCCGGACATCGCTAAAAAAAATATTGCGATGCCGATAGAATATGCGGTTGCAAAAGTTCACAAATTTCTGGTTGATGAGGGTGCAAGAGACAAGGTTGCCCTTATTGCGAGCGGCGGCATACGGACAGCTCATGATATAGCAAAAGCCATTGCATTGGGTGCAGATGGTGTTGTCGTCGGGACGGCTGAACTGGTAGCGCTTGGTTGTGTTCGCTGCTCACGCTGTTCATCCGGTAGAGGCTGCCCGCGGGGTATAGCAACAACCGATCCGGAACTGGTTACTCAAATGAACCTGGAATGGGCGACACAGCGGATCGTCAATCTTTACAATGCGTGGAGGAAAGACCTGGTTGATATTTTGAAAAGATTTGGGATGCGAAGCGTCAGAGAGCTGGTCGGGCGTTCAGATCTTTTGATGCATCTTGACTACAACAATGATGTGCAAGTTACATTGCAGTCAAAAATTTAACCATGGAAGGCATTCAATGAATAAGATAATTGCAACAACTTGTTGGGGGCTGTTTTTATGTATGTTATCCTCCGGGATGGTCTTTGCAGCAGATAATGCAGCCGCAGATACCGGGACAACAGCGTGGATGCTGACATCTACCGCCTTGGTATTGCTCATGGTGCCTGGTCTGGCAATGTTTTACGGCGGTCTGGTAAGAACTAAAAATGTTTTAGGAACCATGATGCACAGTTTTGTCGCTATGGCGCTTATCGGTGTTTTGTGGGCGGTCTGCGGGTATGCCCTGACCTTTGGGAAAAACGTGCTGGGAGGATTTGTCGGATGGAGCAATGACTATTTTTTTCTCAAAGGAATCGATGATGCCATGGTCAATGGCGTGCCCGAGTATGTCCTTGCCATGTTTCAGGGAAAATTCGCTATCATTACACCTGCGCTGATCAGCGGTGCGCTTGCGGAGCGGGTGTATTTCAGGAGCTATTGTGTTTTTATCGCGCTATGGTTTCTGTTGATTTATTGTCCCCTGTGCCACTGGGTCTGGGCGCCGGATGGGTGGTTGTTTAATGCAGGCGCAGCCGGAGTGATTGATCTTGCCGGCGGTCTTGTGATTCATGTGTCAGCGGGTGTCAGCGCCCTTGTTGTGGCATTATTTTTAGGAAAACGGGTAGGTTTTCCCAAGACGACCATGCAGCCGAATAATCTGGTTATGACAATGATGGGTGCCGGGCTTTTGTGGGTCGGCTGGTTCGGTTTCAATGCAGGCTCAACTGTTCAAAGCGGACTGGCTACAGCCCGGGCCCTGACCATGACTCAATTGTCAGCTGCCAGCGGGGCATTGACCTGGATAATTATTGAAGCGATTATTTACCGTAAAGCAACCTCTCTGGGTTTTGCATCGGGCATACTTGCCGGGCTTGTGGCCATTACTCCGGCGGCCGGTGTTGTATTGCCATATGGAGCCCTTATCCTTGGTGCCTGCTCTTCAATGGCCTGTTATTATGCGTTAAGCGTCAAATTGAAACTCGGATATGATGATTCTTTGGATTGTTTCGGGATTCATGGAGTGGGCAGCGGCCTCGGGGTTCTGCTGTTGAGCTTTTTCATCAGGGATAGCTGGATGAGAGACGCATCGACTGCCGCCGGGTCTGATTGGACCATGTTTAACCAGTTTTTTGTCCAGGCCAAAGGGCTCGGTGTGACGATTATCTTTGCAGCACTGGGAACGCTTTGTATCTGCTTTATTGTTGAAAAATTGTTTCGATTCAGACTTGATAGGGAAAAAGAACACACCGGTCTTGATCAGTCTCTTCACGGGGAACATGGGTACGGGATGCTCCAGCCTTGATGACTTCATAAAAAAGTATTTCTATGGTGCTGTTTTGCATAAAAATGGAGCCACCTGGGTCTTCGTGCCGGGTGTGCATGGCGGAACAGCCCATCTTCCGCTTGATTCCCTTATCTGTAATATTATAAATGATTCAGGTTAGGTCCATTCGGTTAAAGAGGCATCAATAAAAGATTCTGGTTTTTTTAATCCGATTACGTTATCTTGATTTATGAAAGTGGCGGGTAATTGTCGATTACTAATCTCCCGGAGGATAACCCCCCTAATCCATAGACACAACTTTAAACTATAACTCGAGGTATAAGTATATGGTTCACGAAAAACTTAAAGTAGGTTCAGGTGTCAGTCAATTAGACCGATTGCTTGATGGACTTTATATCGGCGACAATGTGGTATGGCATGATGATGCCGGAAGTCTTGCCGGAGTCTTTTGTTTAAACTTTATTAAGGAATCCCAGGCAAAAAATAAATCTATTA
>JBFYVZ010000218.1:0-9572 GCA_041298995.1 Desulfobacteraceae bacterium | reverse complement strand
CGTTCCTGATTCCAGGGCCTGAAGGCTCCTGCAGGTAAGTGATTTTTCCGGGAGAAGGCATAAAGCCATTTTCGGGATCCTCAGCATAAATACGGCACTCGATGGCATGGCCCCTGCCCGTAACGTCCGACTGAGCAAATTCAAGCGGCTCACCCGCCGCAATCCGGATCTGCTGCTGCACGATATCAATACCGGTGATCATTTCCGTGATGGGATGCTCCACCTGCAGCCGTGTGTTGACCTCCATAAAATAGTACTGCCCGTCCGTATCAAGCAGAAATTCAACGGTTCCGGCATTGACGTATCCGGATGCCCGGGCCGCGTCCACGGCTGATTGCCCCATGGCCGCCCTCAGATCCTGTGTCATGGCTGGGGAAGGCGTCTCTTCAATTACCTTCTGGTACCGTCTTTGAATGGAGCACTCCCTTTCAAGAAGGTGAACTATGTTTCCACGGCTATCGGCAAGGATCTGGAATTCTACATGCCGGGGCCTTTTAAGGTATTTTTCCAGATAAATGGCGCCGCTGCCAAACGCCGCCGCAGCTTCGCTTGCAGCCTGGCGGCAGGCATCGGCAAGTTCATTTTCTTCATGAACAACCCGCATGCCTTTGCCCCCTCCGCCTGCGGCAGCCTTGATCAGTAACGGGTATCCGATGCGGCCGGCTTCATCTGTGAGGATTTGGAGGTCGGATTCGGCGCGGACCATGCCGGGGATGATCGGAACTCCGCCCTCCAGCATGATTTTCCGGGCGACAGTCTTATCCCCAAGATCCTGGATCACCCGAGACGGGGGTCCTATAAAAACCAGACCTTCTTCTTCGCAGCGCCGCGCTAATCCGGCGTTTTCGGATAGAAAACCGTAACCCGGATGAATAGCATCGGCGCCGGCATTTTTTGCAGCGTTAATAATTTTCTCAATATCAAGGTAGCTGGCGGCAGGTTCCGACGCGCCAAGATAAATTGCCTGATCCGCGCGCAGGACATGAAGAGCTTTCTTATCTGCGTCCGAATAAACAGCTACACAGGCGATCCCCATCTCCTGACAGGTGCGAATGATCCGCAGAGCGATTTCTCCACGGTTAGCCACAAGAATTTTTTCAAACATGGCGTTTCCCCTGTTGCTCACATTCTGAAAATACCGTATCCGAAAACATCATCCCTAATGGGCGCGTTTAACGCCGCCGAAATGGACAGGCCGAGGACATCCCGGGTTTTAACCGGATCTATAATGCCGTCATCCCACAGACGCGCCGTACTGTAATAGGCATTCCCCTCTTTTTCAGCCGCAGCGATTATAGGTTCCTTTAAGGCTTTTTCCTCTTCGATGGTCAGGGGAGGTTTCCCCAGACGCTGATTCTGATCATTGGTGATTGAAATCAGAACTCCGGCCGCCTCCGCGCCGCCCATCACCCCTATCTTTCCGTTAGGCCACATGTAAAGAAAACGGGGCGAATAAGCGCGTCCGCACATGGCGTAGTTGCCGGCCCCGTAAGATGCCCCGATAATGACCGTAAATTTGGGAACCGTGCAGGTAGACACCGCGTTGACCATCTTGTGGCCGTTTTTGGTGATGCCTTTGCGCTCATAGTCCCAGCCGATTATAAAACCGGTGATGTTCTGCAGAAAAACAAGCGGGATCTTTCGCTTGTCGCAGATCTGGATGAACTGGGTGGCCTTTTCAGCGCTGTCGTTGAAAAGCACCCCGTTGTTAGCCAGTATTCCCACCGGATAACCGTGAATATACGCATATCCGCACACCAGCGTCGCACCATAAAGTTCCTTGAACTCCAGGAACTCGCTGCCGTCAACGATGCGGGCGATTACCTCGCGGATGTCGAAAAATGTTGCCAGATCACGGCTGACAATTCCGTATAATTCCCTGGGGTCATAAAGAGGAGGTTTGGGTTCGGCCATAGAAAGGCGCATCTTTTCATTTTCAGGCAGGTTCCTTACTATGTCCCTGACAATGGCAATGGCATGGGCATCATCTTCGGCGATATAATCCGACACACCGGATTCCATGCAATGCAATAAGGGTCCGCCCAGTTGATCAGCCGTCACCTCTTCACCGGTAGCGGCCTTGACCAGCGGGGGACCTCCGAGGAAAATGGCGCCATGTCCCTTAACGTGGACGATCTCATCACTCATAGCTACGCCATAGGCGCCACCGGCTGTGCAAAGTCCCATCACCGCAACAATCTGGGGGATACCCATCTTGGACATCAGTGCCTGATTGTAAAAAACCCTTCCTCCACCGTCGATGTCCGGAAAGATTTGAGACTGCAGGGGGAGATATGCCCCGGCCGAATCAACGAGGCTGACGCTGGGCAAACGGTTCTCCATTGAAATGGTCTGCAGGCGCAAGGTTTTTTTGGCAGAAATGGGGTATGCTGAGCCACCCTTTATGGTGGCGTCGTTGATACTTACCACTACCTCTTTTCCGCCAACCACACCTATTCCGGCCCGAAGTCCTGCGGCATGGACTTTCCCGTCATACATATCCCTGGCGGCCAACGGTGCGATTTCCAGAAAAGGCGTGTTTTTGTCGAGAAGCAGGTCAAGCTTTTTTTGCGCCGGAAGTTTGCCTGATTCAACCAGGCGGTCCAGCGCTTTCCGGGATCGATCGTCCCGGGCCCGTTTCATTTCGCGCCGAAGGTCTTCAACCAGGGCTTCCATTGCCGCATAATTTTTCTTGTAATCTTCTGAATGAATATTTACTTTGGATTCAATCTGATGCATGATGTCTTTCCTAACAGCCTTGAAAGCTTTGAATTTCTCGAATATAGGTCTGAGGGGTAATGGGTTTTGGCATTCGCAAGAATACAATCCAGCCTTTGCCAACGGCGGCATATCCGCATCCATTAGGATGTTGACAGCCCCAAAAGGATTAATAGTCAAGAAGCCTTATACAGTATCCGCCTGTATGATACGAGACCTTTGCATAACACCCCCTTTTGCCCGATTACTGCGTTAGGCTCAAATTTTAATCCTCGAAATACTAAATGTATTCCTGTGGTTAAAATTATCGCCTTCCTTGTACTTGAGCAAAATTGGATATTCTTCAAAGGTCTCGATACCTGTCGGATATCTGGGGGCGTTGCTATGTCACCATAAAAATTTCTTGCGATATGCCAAACCCATTACCCCTCAGACCTTTTAATAATATGTTACGCAAAGCTCTTGCCTTGTTTCCTTGCCGGACATGTTTGTTTTTTGGAAGCCGATCTTGTCTGATGGCATGATAATTTCGTTAATAAATTCATTTAATGAAGTCAAGATATATTTATTCATTCATCGAATAAAACATATATTTATTCATGGATGCTGTTCATCTTTCAATCTCTTTAATAAAACGAAGAACCTGCTTGGCTCTCTGCGGGGAATGCGCTTGCTATTCCGGTTTAATTACGCTATGTTATCAGAAGATAAACAACTATGTTTTATTAAATACTACTTTTAGCTGTAACTCGGAGGTTTACATGACAGAACAGATCCGGTATCTGACTCCCGGCTGGCGTGACGAAGCGGAAAGGCGGCTCAAATCCGAACTCAGCGTTTACAATGCAGGAGAACTTCTTATCTGTGCCATGCAGTATGCATGTCCCGAAGAAGGAATAGGGTTCCGGTACGAAAATCCTGTCCTTATACACCCGGACAGATGCGAGCCGTTCTCGGTTTTTCCTTTGAGCGTTGACGAAATAAAATAACGGAATAAAAAGATAAGATCGCTCAAAAAGGACATTTCCGTGTGGAAACCGATTGACTGCGGATTGTTACAAATACCGGTGCTTGCCGCCGGAAAGGGCTGGCTTGTTGTGGATAAGCCCGCCGGCATGACTGTTCACAACAAGCCGGGGATGGATCTCTGCTCCTTTGCATTAACACATCTTCAAAATGAAACGTCTGAAAAGGGAGAGACGGATTTTGACCCGGATTTTGGCGTCAACCCTGTTCATCGTCTCGACAAGGAGGCAAGCGGCATTATTATTCTGGCCGCCTCCCGTGAGATGTTCCGGTTTTTTTCAAACCAGTTTCAATCCCGCCTGGTTATAAAGCGGTATGCCGCTGTTTTGCATGGCCTGCTCGAAAACCCGGAAGGAAATGATTTGTGGGGGAGATGGCGGTGGCCTCTTTCTGATACTGCCGGCGGACGCGATAATCCTGAAGGCCCAGGTCGCCGTCAAAAGAGTGAAACCCGTTACCGGGTTATTGACCATAGCGCTCATTATACGATGGTTGAAATAGAGCTTCTCTCAGGCCGGACGCATCAGATCCGGCGGCACGCAAAACTGTCCGGTCACCCGGTAGTCGGTGATACACGCTACGGATCGACCCGGGCGGCAAACTACCTTAAACGCAATTTTGCGTTTGACCGTATCGCACTCCATGCGCGAGAGCTTACATTGCTGCTGCCGGGCGTGAAATATCCGGAAACCATCGAAAACCTTTCAATTCCGGGTCAGATCGTGGAATTATTTAAAAATGACGGTAATTATTCAACCGCAGATTTACACTGATGAGAGCAGATAGATTTAAATACGGCAGCTATTCTGAATCCTGGATTCTGACTTCTGAGCAGTTACAAATGACCATGCCGATAAAAGTACCAAAGGAGCAATAAATAATGAATGATTTTCCTGAAAATGCTGTGGAGATGATCAACGGACTTATTGGCGGCTTCAACAAGTCCATGGGCCTTCTTTTTGTAAAGGCTGCCCCAAACGAGTTCGTTGCCGAAATAAAAATCGATGAGCGGCACCTTCAGCCTTATGGGATAGTACATGGAGGCGTGTACGCCGGCATGATCGAAACATTATGCAGCACAGGTGCGGCGTTGAATGTATTTTCCGAAGGGAAAAGCGCTGTGGGGCTTGAGAACACGACCTCCTTCCTGCGGGCCGTTCGCTCAGGCACCCTGCGCTGCACAGCCAGGCCTGTTCTGACAGGAAGACGCTCACATGTGTGGGAAGCACAGGTTGCTGATGACCGCGACCGGCTGGTAGCCACAGGCCGTGTGCGGCTGATCATACTAGAGCCGGGATCCGAGGCGGACGGCATAACCGTTGAGTTGAATGCCAAACCGGAGTGATTTCTCATAAGCTGATAAGCCGGGTTCCAACTCACCGGAAGCATTAATCCTTTTCGTACTGGTCAAACTCTTGGTCAAACTCTTATTGACATACAAAGTCCCTTTTCATATAATCCCGTCATGATAAAGCAATACTTTATCAATATTAATAAGATTATCTTTTTCTGTTCAGTTATGACCTTCTGCGCTTTTTTTAACAGTCATGCGCAGAGAGGTATTGCCCTGACTCCAAAGTCCGATCGCAATCAGTCTGAAAAACCTCGCTATGCCCTGGTAATCGGAAATAGTAATTACAAGACCGCTCCTTTGAAAAATCCGGTTAACGATGCGCGTGATATTGCCGAACTCCTTAAGAAAAAAAAGTTTCATGTTACTCTATTAATTGATGCTACCAGAAAGGAAATGGGGAAGGAAATCAGCATGTTCGGGAACAGGTTAAAAGGCAGTGGGGTAGGCCTTTTTTACTTTGCCGGTCATGGCATGCAGGTAAATGGTTATAATTATTTAATTCCGATCAGCGCGCAAATTGAAATGGAAGAAGATATCCAATATGAATCAATAAATGTCAATATTGTTCTCAATAAGATGCATATTGCCGGTAATGATTTGAATATGGTTTTTCTCGATGCCTGTCGAAATAATCCCTTTGCCCGCAGTTTCCGCTCTGTTCAGATGGGACTTGCCCCCATGGATGCCCCAAAAGGTTCGCTGATTTCTTTCGCAACTGCACCAGGCAGTGTTGCAGCTGATGGAGACGGAAAAAACGGGATATTCACCAAACACCTTTTGGAGCAAATCAGCGTCCCGAATTTGGAAGTCGGTCAAATGATGCGCAGAGTTCGGACAGGCGTGCAGGCAGATACAAATAACCAGCAGACCCCTTTTGAAGTTTCTTCGTTGACAGGCAATTTTTATTTTTCAGGAATAGAACCGGGAAAAAACATATCTGATCCTCAAGCTGCGGCAACAACCCATGAACTCAGCCCGGAAGAAGAGATGTGGAAGCTGATCAAAGACTCCGACAATTGCTCTGAAATCCAACTCTTTATTGATAACTATCCAAAAGGAAAATATGTAAAACATGCAGAACTTAAGTTGGCCAGATTAAGGGATAAACAATTGCCCGTCGAGCAGAAACGAGCCGACGGACCTGCTGCCCTCCCTGAAACTGATCAGGCAAAATATAAGCAGAAAGCTCCCGGGAAAATGGAAGAGGATAGCCCTTTTTCCTCAATTAAATCCGCCTTTTCAGAAATAGCCAAATTTGCCATTAATGACAAAGACAAAAAAGTTGATCCGACTTCAGGCCGGGTAACAGTTCGTGATCGCTTTATGCTGGCGGATGGGACGGTACATGACTTGAAAACAGGTCTTATGTGGGCAGCTGCTGACAACGGCGCTGATATTGATTGGCGCCAGGCTGAAATATTCTGCAGAACTTATGATATGGGTGGCTATACCGACTGGCGGATGCCTACTTTAAAAGAATTAGAGAATCTCGAGAGCGCCAGCGTATTCGGGTCATTCCAGGTCACCTCTCTTCTTGAATTATCCGCCTGTTGTCTATGGTCAAGTGATAACGATGGAAATATTGCGGCAAATTACTTCTTTTTAAAAGATCAAACCCAGTGGGTATTGAAAGTCAGGAAATCATATTCACGGGTATTACCGGTGAGGGATGTAAAATAACATCAGAGCCAATTGCAAAAAGCCCTCTCCCCTTCCTTGACGGGAGGGGATTATCTCCCGGAAGAGGAGATGGGCTTTTCGAGAGTTTTGCAATTGGCTCATTATACAACAATAATGAAGCGGATATTTGGTTGAATATTGCTTCGGTTGTTAAATAGTTAATTTTCAACACTATTGTGTCATGTGATCACGAAGCAGTAATGAAATTAGGGGCATTTTATGAAAATTTTCAAAAGAAATATCTTGATTGCAGGTTGTTTTCTTTTCGTGCTTTTGTTGAGCGGATGCGCCGCATCCAGAGCTTTAAACAAAGAAACCCCCAGGGACTTTAATGTGCTTAAAAATGGTACCGAACGTGATTTGGTTATTGCCGAACTCGGCACTCCTCTGCCGGCAACTGAAAGCAACAGATGTGATTTGTTCAGTTTTGTAGAAGGGTCGGGAGGCTATAAATATTTGCGGGCAGTTGGTTACAGCATACTGGCAATCGGAACGCTTGGCATAAGTGAAACATTAACAAACCCGGCAGAAGCCTCGATTGGAAAAGACAAAGTTAGATTAAGAGTGTGCTATGATGAGTATAAAAGAGTTGTAAGCGCTGAAAAGCTTGAAGCTGGGAAACCCGCCGTTCTTATAATTGACCCGACAGAAAAATGATATTGCCATGAAAATGATTCTCGTAACTACTCGGACTCTGCGGAACCAGTTATCTTATTGTAGAGCCAGGCAAATATTGCACCTCCAATCATGCCGGCGAAAAACACCCATATTAACTCTATAGTGCTTCCGATAGATTAGATCGGTATGTACTGTAAAGCCTGCCGATGAGGGTGGGTTCCCCTGTAGCCCCATCAAATGCGATAATAAAAGTAAGGCAAAACAGTCATAGTCCCCAAATAATGCCGCAAGCCAGCGGAAATGCCTTAATGTTGGGCTAATGTGTTTTCTCCTTTTTCTGCTCCAAACGAACGTTTTAATCACTTGCCTGCCAGGTATTTTCAGCAACTGAACAGCGCATATTCTGGTCAAGTTGCCCTCATCCCCTAAATAGTGTCCATCCGGAAACCAAATTTGGACACATGTGAGTTTCCAATTCGGAAATAGGCAATTTTGGGCAAGTTCAAGGAAATCAAGGGATTGCGCGGAGACATACGCATTGTATGTCGCACAAGAAATCCCGCAGATTGACACAGAGATCGCACAAAAGGGCCATTTCCGGATGGAAATAAAGAGCCCCCAGGCGCCTACTTTCTCTCTGAGGCCTTTAATGATGAGCATCCGGGCAAACGTAGTCGACGGCAGTCCTTCCTCCCGATGGGCAATCTCCTTCAGCTTACTGGAAATTTTAGGTTCCAAACGCAGAGAGAGGACATCTTTCCTGGCGCGGGGGACTCCTTGTGCGCTATTGGCAAAAAAGCCTTTTAACGATGCCATGAAAATAATTAGAAGCTTGCCCGAAAACGAGTGGGAAAAATCATTTATTCTGTGTATAGTTATTTTGAGCATCGCAGATAAACGACGCAGAGAAACTGATTGTTTAAATGGCTGTAAACATGAATGGCATAATATAGAAAATTTATAACAACAGCATTAATGTCGTCAGGAATGATTGATTATGGATATCTTCTCATTTGAATGGCTGATCGGGGACAGTATTTCATCAGCAACATATAATGAAGGCTCTAAAAGTTGGACCGTGTCTTTTAAAAGCGGCGTAAGTCTAAATATTGAGTGCCTGTGGCGTCTAATTGAAAAAGGTGATATCTGCTCCACGAGTGAAGACCACGGGCATCTGTTTGGTCGTGGAAAGCCTTTTGATGGTGTGGCGGCCCTCAAGAAAATGGGACAGTACAAAATAGACTCGGTTGAAACAGTTGCCGGCACTGGCGATCTAATTATTAAGTTTAATAAACTATTCGTTTGGCAAATACTGACCACATCTTCTGGCTATGAGGGATGGAACATTAATCACCCCAACTTTGGTTCAGTATTTACACAAGGCGGGCAACTGCACAAATATGAAAAGTCCTAAAAAGTTACTGGAGAATCGAGGATGCCAATGCCTTTGCACTTGATGTCGTTCGTGATTTTCCTTGCGGGTCTGTGGGTGAGCCCCGTGCTCGCGGGCGACTCCTTTCCGCCACCTTGCCTGATGAGGCCCGATCAGCTCGAAATGCGCCTCCCAAGTCACGGCTTGACTTGGTTGCAGGGCGAAGACCTCAGGGGAACGTGCGATGATGTTCCGGCAAAGAAGTGGATTCGGAACCATTCCGGATCCGTCGATCTGTTCGTTTATGCAGACGGCCCTTCCGGCAGCGGTCGCTTCTGGAATATCACGGTTGGCGTTGAAAAGAGGCAGCACTTGAAGCCAACCCTTGGCGTATGCCTCGTTACGAGCACCGTTGGCTGGCGGACACTGCAACAGTATAAGAGAGTCCCGTTGTCCTGGCTCGATGATATAGACAATGATGGAAGAGCCGAACTCATAATCTGGAGCAGTTTCCCGCTCCGAGAAGACCCGTCCTTGGCTGAGTATGGCCTGATCGCCTGGGTGTATCGTCTGACCTCGGAGAACTCGCTCGCCATTGACTGGGGTCTGAGCCGACGAATGGCACGAGAGATCGCGGAAGCTTATCGCTCACCGCTCGACTCCACGGATCCTTACCCTGGGCCGCTCCGGACCGAAGCTGCTGAGGCTCTGGAACGATTTGCGGATGAACGATGCAACATGCTGGAAAACGGTGTTCGCTGACAGTCGGATGAAGCTTTTAGCGTTTCACGCTGCCGCTGAACC
>JBFYVZ010000214.1:0-11968 GCA_041298995.1 Desulfobacteraceae bacterium | reverse complement strand
CGACACCGGCTTTTATCTTCTTTGCAAGGCGGTGAACTCTCCATTCAAAAGGATCCGCAAACGGGTTTGCCGCAGCTCCTATAAAAATTTTAGGCGGATGCCCGACTTCGGTTCCTCCCAGAAATTTTCCTTCATCGCGCATCTTTTTTACCATGCCGATAAGCTGCATCGAATCTATGTCGAAAACGCCTTTCGCCTGCGGATGGTCGCCGAATTTCTGGTGATCTCCCGAAAGGCAGAGCATGTTACGGATTCCGTGGGCGTACGCGCCGAGAATATCGCTCTGCATGGCAAGGCGGTTGCGGTCACGGCAAACCATCTGGTAATTGGGTTCGAGTCCTTCCTGAAGAATAATAAGGGATGCGGCCCAGCTTGCCATGCGTACAACAGCCGTCTGGTTGTCCGTGATATTGACCGCATCCACCATACCCTTTAAATGGGATGCTTTTTTCCTGACTTCATCCGCATCCGTTCCGCGGGGGGGACCGAGTTCACCGGTAAATGCAAAATGACCTGCCGTCAAGATTTTTTCCAAATTGCTGCCTGATTTCATAAGCCTATCCTTTATTCTCCCATCCGGGAATCAAAACCATTGTCTTGATGTAAAGAGTTCAGTTTTTTTATTCCAAAAGGGTTCGAGGGCCCAAGGATTCAGGTGAGTTCTCGAAAAATATTTTAATGCTTTTCACTCGAACCCTTGAATCCTTGACTCCTTGAACCCTGAAGCTATCGTCTTTAGACGATAGTAGTTTACTTCTAGACCTTCTCCGGCTTTTTATATCCCGGCTGTATCACTGTCCTCGGAATCTGGTTCTGCCAGTCGGAAGGAGGGGTGATCTCGGCAATACAATCCCGGCGGTTCTGTGCCTTGAGCCCTTCATATATCAAGCATCAGGCGCAGGGTTGATTCTTGTAAAAACCTGGCTTTTATTAAATATATTTAATGGTTTATTAAATAACTCCGCATTTTATAAACAGGAAAAAAGTTTTCTTGTCAAACAAATTTGTGTGTGTCAAGGAATTAATAACCGGCGGCTTCGTATAAAGCCTGCAATTTTGTTGCTCCAGTTAAAACGGGACTTATAATTGTCATTAATCAGGTTGAATTCTACGCTTTCGCGGAAATAACGGCAAATAATATTTATGAAACAATATCAAATAAATATAAGAAAAAATAATGTTCCGAAACTTGTTTTTGACCAGGCGCTTCCGATAACGGCCAAAAAAGATGAAATAATAGAGGCGATTTCAAAAAACCGGGCGGTTATAATTTCAGGCGAAACAGGCTCGGGTAAAACCACACAAATTCCAAAATTCTGTCTTGCCGCTGGAAGGGGAATAAACGGTAAAATAGGCTGCACTCAGCCGAGAAGAATTGCCGCCATAACCGTTGCCGCCAGAATCGCTGAAGAGCTTGGGGAGGAGACGGGAAAATCCGTAGGTTACAAAATCCGGTTCACGGATAAAACCCGGAAAGACTCATATATTAAGATAATGACCGACGGGATACTCCTTGCCGAGGCGCATAACGACCCGTATCTTCGTGAATACGACACGATAATAGTCGATGAAGCCCATGAAAGAAACCTGAATATTGATTTTATACTGGGTGTCCTGAAAACTCTTCTGGCAAAAAGAAACGATCTCAAACTCATAATAACCTCAGCCACGATAGATACTGAAAAGTTTTCAAAGGCGTTTGATAATGCCCCCGTGGTAGAAGTTTCGGGCCGGATGTTTCCAGTTGAGGTGCGTTACCTGCCGGTTGATTCCGAATCAAAAGAAAGCGATGAAAAGACACACGTTGATCTTGCCGCTGAGACAGCGGATAAAATTATCAAAGAAAGCCGCACCGGAGATATTCTCATCTTTATGCCGACAGAACAGGATATCCGGGAGACGGCAGAAATCCTTGAGGGAAGAAAATTCAGGGCGGCGGAAATAATACCGCTTTTTGCGCGACTTCCAGCTTCGGAGCAGTCAAAGGTTTTTTCGCGCCTTGCCGCAAGAAAGATCATAATAGCAACAAACATCGCTGAAACATCACTCACAATACCGGGCATAAAATATGTAATAGATACGGGCCTTGCCCGCATATCCCACTACTCTTCAAGATCCCGTTCAACCGCCCTGCCCGTCGTTAAGATTTCAAGAAGCAGCGCCGACCAGAGAAAAGGAAGATGCGGAAGAGTCGAAAACGGAGTCTGCGTCCGCCTTTATCCGGAAGACGATTACAAATCCCGCTCTCTCTATACTCTCCCTGAAATCCTGAGATCTAACCTCGCCGAGGTCATACTCAGAATGATTGCCCTGAATTTAGGAGATATATCGGCTTTCCATTTCATTGACGGGCCCCCGCCCAAAAGCATCAGGGACGGATATGAGATTCTCCTGGAGCTGGGCGCTATAGAGCGTGAGGACAGTAATAAATCAGGATACTCTCTGACTCAAAACGGCAAAATGATGGCCTCTCTTCCCGTCGATCCGAGGCTTTCACGAATGCTGATCGAAGCGCAGAAAAGGGGGTGTCTTGAAGAGGTGGCGGTGATCGCCGCCACTTTAAGCTGCCAGGACCCGAGAGAGAGGCCTGCCGATACAATAGCCGAGGCCAACCGGGCACACCGGCTTTTTGCGGATACCCAATCCGATTTTATAACCCTTCTTAATATATGGAACAAGTTCAATGAGGCTTTAAAAGGTGTAAAAATCACCGCAGGCATCAAAAAATTCTGCAGAGCAAATTTTCTATCTTTCAGAAGAATGAAGGAATGGCGCGATATATACTCGCAGATTAAGGATATCCTGGAAGAAAACGGTGTGAAAAGTCTAAAAACGGAAAAGGAAACAGCGGGAAGCGGAAAAGGTAAACCCGGCATTTACAGCCCGTTATATACTGCCATTCATAAATCGGTCTTAAGCGGTTTTCTTTCCAATATCGCGGTAAAAAAGGAAAAGAATATCTTTTCGGCGACAAAGGAAAAATCGGTTATGATCTTTCCCGGATCGGGACTGTTCAAAAATCCCGGCACATGGATTGTGGCAGCCGAAATGATTGAAACATCAAAGCTCTTTGCAAGGACCGCGGCAAACATAGAAAGCTCATGGATAGAAGAAATAGGAAAAGACCTGTGCAGGTATACTTATCATGAACCGCACTGGGAAAGAAACAGGGGGGAAGTAGTTGCTTCCGAACAGGTGAGCCTTTTCGGGCTGACAATTGTTCAGGGGCGTCCCGCAGCATTCGGAAAGATAAACCCTGAGGAAGCGTCTGATATATTCATAAGGGATGCTCTTGTAAAAGAAGATGTTAAAATGCTTTTACCGTTCATGGAGCATAACAGGAAATTAAAGAAAGAGATAACCGATATTGAAAACAAGGTAAGAAGAAGGGATATTCTTGTGGACGACGCTGTTCCGGCCGGGTTTTACAGGGAAAAACTTCCCGGTATTTACGACATCAGAACCCTCAGCAAATACATTAAGGAGATGGGCGGCGACCGGTTTCTGCGCATGACAAAAGAGGATTTCCTTCGCTATAATCCGGATGAAGAAGAAATAGCGCTTTATCCGGATAATCTCAAGCTCGGCGATAAGCCTTTTCAATGTCTGTACAGCTTTGATCCCGGAAAGCCTGAAGACGGCGTAACGGTTAAGATTCCATCTTCATATGCAAGATCAGTTCCGCCCGAAAAAACCGACTGGCTTGTGCCTGGATTGCTGAAGGAAAAAATAGCGGCTCTTATAAAAGGGCTTCCCAAAGAATACCGAAAGAAACTGCTTCCCGTTCCAGGGACGGTTGAAACAATCATGGCAAAAATGCCGCAGGGTAAAACAGCCCTTAAAACAGCTCTTTCCGAATTCATTTACAATAATTTTGGAGTAGATATTCCTGCAAGCACGTGGTCTGATGAAACGCTCCCCGAACACCTCAAAATGCGCGTATTAATTACCGGCTCAAAAGGGGAAGAGATTTGCTCAGGCAGGGATAAAATGATTTTGACAAAAGACTTTTCCGCAAAGGCAGACAGCGGCTTCCTTGAAAAAGCGAGAAAAAAGCATGAGATAACCGGCAGTACCGGATGGGACTTTGCCGATATTCCGGAAAGTGTGATAATAAAGGTAAATGAAGAAACCGGCCGGATATATTTCCCAGGGCTCGAAAAAGATGAGGCATGCGTTAATCTGCGGATTTTTGAATCCGAAGAAGCGGCTCAGAAATCACATGCGGAAGGAACTGTTGCGCTTTTTATGACAGTTTTTGAGAAGGAGCTGAAGCATGCGAAAAAACAGCTCGCCCTGCCCGGAAAACTCCATGAATATACAAACTTTTTAGGAGGCATAAAAAATTTTGACAGGATGCTTTTTAAAAGCGTGATAGCTGATCTTTTTCATGTAGTGATACGAACCAGAGAGGCATTCGACTCTCACGCCCGATATGTGCTCCGTAATATATTTTCACACGGGCTGGAAAAAATTAAAATTATTGCGCCCGTTTTAAAAGCGTTTCATGAAACGATGACAAATCTGCAGGAGCTGAAAACAAAGGCTTCCCGAAACAAGGAGGCTTCTGATCTTCTGATAAGGCTTGGAAATGAAACGACCCGGTTGATGCCTGGTAATTTCATGCAATTATACGAACCTGACCGCCTTTTACATATTCCAAGATACCTTCAGGCCGTATCAGTAAGGGCGCAGAGGGGAATAATAGATCCTGAAAAAGAAAATGCCAGATCAAGGGAGCTTGAAATACATACCGCTTATCTGGATAAGCTTTTAAAAAGCCTGACTCCACTTGTCTCCGAAGATAAGAAAAAAGCCCTCGAAGAATACTTCTGGCTCATTGAAGAATACAAAGTTTCGCTTTTTGCACAGGAGCTGAAAACTCCGGTTCCGATATCCGCAAAAAGGCTCGATAAAAAGCTAAGAGAGATTGAAAGAATGGTGTAGAAGGGATCAGTAGTCAAAAGTCAGGAGTCAGGAGACGAGAGGCGTGAACCAGAAACCAGAAACCAGAAACCGTAAACCATCTGTTATCGTCATATGCGGACCGACAGGCATAGGAAAAACTTCGGCAGGAATTGAAGCGGCAGAGGCTTTCGGTGGTGAAATAATAAGCTCCGATTCCATGCAGATATATAAATACATGGATATAGGCACCGCAAAGCCGACACCTGAAGAAAGAGCGCGTATCCGTCACCATATGATCGACATTATCGAGCCGGATGAAGAATTCAGCGCGGCAAAGTTTGCATTGACGGCAAACGAAATAATAGAAAGCATCCGGGAACGGGGCATTATTCCATTTCTGGTGGGAGGAACCGGCCTTTATATCAAGGCTCTTGTTCACGGACTCTTTTCTCCCGGGACATCGTTCACCGAAACAAGAAACAGGCTGAAAAAGGAGGCTGAAACGGATGGAACCGAATCATTATATAAACGCCTTTTAGAATCAGACCGCGGGGCGGCGGACAAGATTCATCCAAACGATACCTTCAGAATCATACGGGCTTTGGAAGTTTATGAAACTACAGGCATGACCATTTCGGAGCATCATAATAAGCACAGGTTTTCCGGAAACAGATTTAATGTTTTGAAGATAGGTCTTAAAACCGACAGAGAAGATTTATATAAACGGATTGAAAAACGAGTTGATTTGATGATAGAAGCCGGTTTTGCGGAAGAGGTAAAGCGGCTTCTTGAGATGAATTATCCGGCCGGCCTTAAATCCATGCAATCGATAGGATACCGCCACATGGTTGAATATGCGGCAGGGCGGATTCCTCTGGATGAAACGGTCCGGACATTAAAACAGGATACAAGAAGGTTTGCAAAACGGCAGATGACATGGTTTAATGCCGATCCTGAAATTGTCTGGGTAAGACCGGACCAGGTAAATGATATTAAAATACTTGTCGGCAGCTTTCTCAAGGCGACAGGGACCAGGCATTAAAGGAGAAAAAGAATGGAAAATGAACTTTTGATTCGGAATCTTCCGGATATCGAAGCAATCGAAAAGGTTCCTCTTTCGGAACGGATCAGGGAAAAAAGCACATATGAACTGATTGAAAAAGGCGCCGGCATAAATCCGGATGCCCTTGCAATAAGTTTTTTGAAAGACGGGGCAAGCTATGAAGCTCCGGTACAGATCACATATAAACAGCTTATATGGAAAATACGCCAGGCCGCCAACATGTTCCACGATCTCGGAGTCGGCCCGACGGACGTCGTTACATATATCCTGCCCAACCTGCCTCAGACACATTTTACTCTGTGGGGTGCCGAAGCTGCCGGAATCGCCAACCCTATCAACCCTATGCTGGAGGCTTCGGCTATCCGCGATATCTGCAAAGCTGCCGGGACAAAGATTCTTGTGACACTCGGAGATCTTCCCGGCACTGAGATATGGAAAAAGACGGATTCAATCCGCAAAGAGATACCGTCACTTGAAAACGTCATTTGTGTCATGGGAAAAACGAATGAAGCCGAAGGCATATACGGGTTTGAAGAAAAAATGGAGCAGTATCCTGGCGACCGTCTCACCTTTGACCGCAAAATTCATCCGGATGATATTGCCTCGCTATATCATACCGGAGGGACAACCGGAAGACCCAAGCTTGCCAGAAGAAGTCATCATAATGAAGTTGTTCTGGCATGGGGCATTATGGCGGCAAGCGGGCTTAAACCGGGTGAAACGGTCATGGTCGGGCTTCCGCTTTTCCACTGCAACGGAACCTGCGTTACAGGACTTATGCCCTTTTCCGTCGGCGGGCATGTTGTAATTCTTTCGCCGTCAGGATACCGCGAACCCGGTATAATGAAAAACTTCTATAAAATAGTTGAAAATTTCAGGCCGGTCTTTTTCTCGTGCGTTCCGACCGTGCTCTCTGTGCTTCTTGACATTCCGGTCGGAAATGCCGATATATCTTCTCTCAGATATGTTGTATGCGGTGCAGCTCCCCTGAGTGTCGAACTCTTCAACAGGTTCGAGGCCCATACTAAAATGAAGGTTCTCGAGGGCTACGGACTTACAGAGTCAACCTGCGCGTCCGCCATCAATCCGAAAGACGGGGAAAGAAGGGTTGGAAGTATAGGCATAAGGCTGCCCTATCAGGAGATGAAAATATCGATTATAGATGAAAACGGAGAATATATAAGTGAAGCCGAAACGGATGAAATAGGCGTTGTCTGCATAAAAGGGCCATGTATATTCAAGGGCTATGTGGAAGATATACACAACAAGGGGATATGGCTCAAAGACGGCTGGTTCAATACGGGAGACCTTGGCCGTAAAGATAAAGACAGCTTTTTCTGGCTTACAGGCAGGAAGAAGGACCTCATTATAAGAGGAGGCCACAACATAGACCCTGTAACAATAGAAGAACCGATATACAGGATGAAAGGGGTAAAAGTTGTAGCGGCGGTCGGGCGTCCTGATCCGCATGCCGGCGAGGTTCCGGTTGTTTACGTCGAAGTTTCAAAAGATGCCGGCATCAGCAGTAAAAATGTCATGGATTGGGCGGCTTCGCATATCGGGGAAAGGGCCGCTATTCCGAAGGAAGTAATAATAACCGATCATATACCGCTGACGGCTGTGGGGAAGATTTTCAAACCCGCGCTGAAGTGGGATGCGATTAAAAGAACTTATGAAAAGGAACTGAAGGCAATAGAGAGCCTTGCGGAACACCTCGATGTTGCGGTGGGCGAGGACAAAATATACGGTACGAGCGCGTCTATAAAGGTCAAACCCGCTTCAGGCACTTCGCCTGAAACGATTAAAAAACGCGTTTCGGAAATTCTCGCTAACTACACGGTGCATTACGATATTTTAGTTGAATAATAACATAATGACTAAAAGCAGATCAATTGGTATTATGGCCGACAGCCACGGAATGCCCGAAACCATAACCGGGGCTGTCGGACTGTTTCGAAGAGAAGATTGCCGCCTGATATATCATCTCGGGGATATCTGCGACAGCGCTCATCCTGAAACGGCGGATTCGTGTGCCGGAATCCTGCGTGCAAACAATGTCACAGCCGTAAAGGGAAACAATGATCACGCAATCTCGGCAAATCATCCGGGAGGGAAAATATCCGAAGAAACGATCGGGTATTTATCTGCTTTGCCGCTTGTTGCCGAATACGGTGAAGCTCTTTTCACTCATTCGCTTCCTTTCGCCGAAAAGCTCGGCCTTTCATGCATGATAAGGGGTATGGGTAGAGATGAGGCCGCCCTTTTTTTCAACGAGCATCCGGGAAAAATTCTGTTCAGAGGACATGGACACAGCCCTGAAATCATATCAAAGGAAGACGGGAAGATAGCTGTCCGGAGCATTCTTCCCGGAGATAATACGGATCTTGTCGGCAGGTTCCCCTGCATCATCACCTGCGGAAGCCTGGCAGAGGGCTTCTGCATGATATGGAAGCCCGGAGAAAAATGTGTGAAATGTTATTTGATTTAAAGACCGAATATCGAATGTCGGACATCGAATGTCGAAAATCAGGGGTCGGGGGTCAGGTATCAGGTTCCAGGGAGCAGAAGTAGCCTTGTGTATACTGATAACTGACAACCGGCAACTGACCCCAGGTCCCCGGCACCTGGCCCCTTGTACCCTTTATTTTGTGCGATGTACGATGTACGACCTTCAATGTACTGCTTTTATCGATGTCCGATATTCGATATTCGATGTACGGCTTTTCAAACCAGAAACAAAACTTAAAGGAGTCTTTCATGTACAAGTATCTGTTCAGTCCGATCAAAATCAACAAGCTTGAAATCAAAAACAGAATTGCATACCCGGCTTTAGGACTGCTCTATTCATACGACAGCAAACTGAATGACCGTTACTTCAACTATTTTAAGGAAAGAGCCGAAGGAGGCACTGGCCTTATTACTGTCGGCCCGGTAGGAATAGATTTTATTGGATCCGGTATTCTTGCTCTTTCGCTGGCAAACGATGAAGCGATCCCGTCATTTCAAAAGCTCACCTCAATCATTAAAAGCGGGGGGGCACGCGCATGGGTTCAGCTTTTCCATGCGGGAGCATATTCCCATCCGTTTCTGATCGACGGCAAGGATCCCATAGCCCCGTCGCCTCTTTATTCAAAATATTCAAAAGTGACTCCCCGTGAAATGTCGAAAGAAGATATAAGAGAGGTTCAGGAAGCTTATGCAAAGGCCGCCGTGAGGGCTGTTGAGGCCGGATTTGACGGAATCGAAATCCTTGCTTCAGGCGGTTACCTGATCACTCAATTTCTTTCCCCACTTAAAAACAAAAGAACCGACGAATACGGCGGGAGTTTTGAAAACAGGGTCAGATTTCCAAGGGAGGTCATCGAACTCGTAAGAAAGCGGGTAGGCCCGGATTATCCTCTCACAATAAGAATGGCGGGTAATGATTTTGTGGCCGGAAGCAACACGGATACCGAAACTCCCGAATTCGCAAAGATTTATGAGAAGGCCGGTGTAGATGCAATCAATGTCACCGGAGGATGGCACGAAACGAAGGTGCCCCAGCTTCCCATGGAGCTTCCCAGATCGGGCTATTCATACCTTGCCCTTAATATTAAAAAAGCGGTATCCGTCCCGGTTATGGCTTCAAACCGTATAGCCGATCCGGAAAGCGCTGAAAAAATAATCAGGGACGGCTACGCGGATATGGTCAATATTGGGCGGATCCTGATCGCCGATCCCGAATGGCCGTTGAAGGCCTTTGAAGGAAAGGCGGACGAAATCAGACCCTGCGTTGCCTGCTCCCAGGGCTGCACTGACGAGGTATTCAGCGGACGTCCTGTTTTCTGCGTCGGAAACCCGCAGGCCGGCTTTGAAGCCGAACGTAAAATAGAAAAAACCAAAAGTCCTAAGAAGGTCATGGTTGTCGGCGCCGGAGCGGCAGGACTTGAAGCTGCCATAACCGCGAAAAAGGCGGGACATCATGTCGAACTTTACGATAAGGACGATGATATCGGCGGCCAGCTCTGGCTTGCCGGAGCTCCGCCCCATAAGCAGGAGATATGGGAATTTATAAGGTACTACAGGGCAATGATAAAGAGATATGAAATTCCTCTTTTCCTTAACACAAAAGTCGACTCTGAACTTATTACAAACAAAAAGCCGGATCATATTATTGTTGCGGAAGGCGCCGAGCCGGCTGTTCCACCTGTAAATGGAACCAATGACCCCTGCGTTTTATCGGCATGGAAGGTTTTAAGAGAAAGCCCACCGCTTGCAAAAAATGTCGCGATCATAGGAGGAGGAGCGGTAGGCCTGGAAACCGCCCTTTTTGTCGCATCAAAAGGAACGATCTCACCTGAAATCCTTCACTTTCTTTTTGCATACGATGCCGAAAGTCCTGAGCGTCTGCGCGAGTTGATGTTTTCTGGTTCACATTCCGTAACGGTATTCGAAATGCTCAATAAGATCGGAAAGGATGTCGGGAAATCGACGAGATGGATTGTTTTCGACAATCTTCAAAGATTCGGCATCAGGATTATTACAGGAGCTAAAGTCTCTTCGGTCGCAAATGGCAAAGTCATATTTGAAAAAGACGGCAATAAAGAGGAGATGACATTTGGAAATGTAATTCTTGCGTCCGGTTCAAGGCCGGTAAAGAAGCTTACCGCTGAAGTCTCAACTCTCGGAATTCCGTTTACGACAGTGGGCGACTGTATCGCACCGGGCAGGATAAACGACGCCATACATGGAGGTTTCCTAGCGGCATTAAAAATAGGATCATCTCCAAATTAGTTTGTGATCCTATGAGGATTCGAGGGTTCAAGGGGTCAAGGATTCGAGTGAAAAATCCGCCTGAAGCCGAAAGGGCTCGAATGCCATAACATTTCCCAAAAATGAGGGATTTGGCTTAAACTCCCAAATTAGAAGATCGGCCCTGTCTATCCCTATCAATTTTGCAGAAGGGTATGAAAAAAAACAAACACTTGAACCCTTGAATCCTCGAACCATTGACCCCTTTCCCCAATTATTTTTTACTTTTCTCCATCTCTTCTGCCCGCAGTGTCTTTCTCAAGACCTTGCCTACGATTGTTTTGGGAAGCTCTTTTCTGAACTCTATCTGAGTCGGAAGCTTGAACGCTGCAAGCTTTGTCTTGCAATATCCGATCAGCTCCTCCTGTGTCGCAGTCTCGCCCTCTTTCAGCACAACATAAACCTTTATCTGCTCTCCGCGGGACGAGTGAGGTATTCCTATCGCGCAGGCTTCCTGGACTTTCGGATGTTCAAAGAATACTTCGTCAACATCTCTCGGATAAACATTGAAGCCGCCTGATATGATCATGTCTTTTTTCCGGTCGACTATGTAAAAATACCCGTCTTCATCCATTTTCGCTATATCGCCGGTATACAGCCAGCCGTTCATAATTGTTTTGAGCGTTTCTTCAGACCTGTTCCAGTAGCCTCTCATCACCTGCGGCCCTTTTACAATGAGCTCTCCTGTCTCGCCTACAGGGACATCCGTCACACCATCATTCAAGTCCACCACCCTGCATTCGGTATCAGGATAAGGTATACCGACACTTCCTATTTTCTTATTCCCCTTGAAGGGATTTGCATGGGTGACGGGAGACGATTCGGTCATGCCGAATCCTTCCGAAATTATTGCTCCGGTAATTTTTTCAAACTCCTTTATTACTTCAACCGGAAGGGGCGCGCTTCCGGAAAAGCATCCTTTTATGGATGTAAGATCGGTATTTTTAATTTTAGGATGGTTCAGCAGGCCTATATACATCGTTGGAACAAGAGGTGCAAAAGTAGGCTTGAACTTTGCTATTGCCTCAAGGAGCTGATCGGGCTGGGGTTTCGGAACGAGGATATTGCCCCAACCCGCACATATTGCAAGATTCATGCAGCAGGAAAGTCCGAAAGAGTGAAAAAAAGGGAGAGCCCCGAGTATTATTTCATGGCGGTCGCGGAATTCGGGAAACCAAGCATCAATCTGCTGGATCTGCTTGCTTA
>JBFYVZ010000180.1:0-26189 GCA_041298995.1 Desulfobacteraceae bacterium | reverse complement strand
TTCTTGTGCGACGTACAATGCGTATGTCTCCGCGCAATCCTTTGATTTTCTTGAGCTTGCCCAAAATTGCCTATTTCCGAATTGGAAACTCGTATGTGTTTAAATAGTTTTCATATCAATTTAAAGACAAAAGCTCTCAGCATGGATAATTTGATTACTCTTGTTATAGCCACACGGAACCGCGGTAAAACTGCAGAAATCGAAGCCCTCTTAAAAGACCACCCCGTTAAGATCAAAAATTTACAGGATTTTGGCCCGATTCCTCAGGTTGAAGAAGACGGGAATACATTCGATGAAAATGCTTACAAAAAAGCAAGCTTTGCTGCGAGAGTTCTCGGATTTCCGGTTCTGGCTGATGATTCAGGTCTTGTTGTCGAAGCCCTTTCCGGAGCTCCAGGTGTTTTTTCAGCGAGATACGGCGGCGAAAACCTGAATGATGAAGAACGGTGCGTCAATCTGCTCAATGAGATGAAGAACAAAACCAACAGAAAAGCTTCTTTCGAGTGCGTTATATCAGTAGCGGTTCCGACCGGTAATGCCCTTACGTATGAAGGACGCTGTGAGGGCATTATAGCCGAGAAACAAGCAGGAACAAACGGATTCGGCTATGACCCTATATTTTATTATCCCCCTATAAAAAAGACTTTTGCCGAAATGAGTATGGAAGAAAAGAGCGCTGTAAGTCACAGGGGAAAGGCTTTAAATGAACTTAAAAATGAATTCGAGAAAGTATTGATCTGGATACGACAGAACGTGCCGGTACAGAATAAGTTTAAGGTGATGCCGGGCTGTGAAAAGGCTGATATTAAGATCTGATAGAGGGAGATATTATGCTTACAAAAAAGAAAGGTATCGATATCGTTCAGGAGATAGGCGGAGTAAAAACTTATGAAGCGGCCCTCAAACTTTTTGAAAAAAGGCTTGATAGTGAAAATTTTTTGAGGATCTCAACAATAAAGCATGAAGGCGTTCTGTTAAAAATAGCGAATTCGATTGCCATGTGTCAGCCGGATTCCATTTTTATCAATACCGGAACTGAGGCTGACAGGCAGTATATCAGAGATCTTGCCATAAAAAATGGTGAAGAAGCAACACTTACCATGAAAGGACATACGATACACTATGACCTGAAGGAAGAGCAGGGGCGCATTACGGATAGAACTTATTATATTGCCAATGAAGGAGAGGAGATCAGTTCTCTCGCAAATAAAACATTAAGAGATGAAGCTTTAAAAGATATCAGGGAGAAGATGACCGGGATAATGCGCGGCAAAGTAATGATAGCAGGTTTTTACATGCGCGGGCCTGTCGGTTCACCAATGTCTAATCCTGCCATAGAGATAACCAGTTCCGCCTATGTTGCCCACAGCGCCGAGATCTTATACAGGAACGCATTCTTTTCTTTTGATAATGAGGTTAAGAGGCTCGGCCATTTTTATGCAAACATCCACAGCCAGGGTAAAAACAGGGCGGAAGATCTTCCAAATGCCCGTGTTTATATGGACAGGAGCTACCAGACTACTTACAGCATAAACTGCACATATGCAGGAAATACCCTTTTGCTTAAAAAGGGAAATCACAGGTTTTCGGTTGATAAGGCTGTTTACGAAAACAGGGGCTGGGAGCTGTCCGAGCACATGTTTATTACCGGCATCGAAGGGCCGGGAGGCCGTGTAACATGGTTTGACGGAGCTGCCCCGAGCGGATGCGGAAAGACGACTACCGCTATGGCCGGGCACTATTTTATCGGGGATGATCTTGCCCAGTTGTGGATTGACGGAAAAGGGGCAATCAGATCAATTAATCCTGAGTGCGGAATTTTCGGGATTGTTGAAGATGTCAATCTGGAAGGTGACCCGAAGCTTATGGTGCTTCTCAGAAATGAAGGCACAGAAGTTATATGGTCAAATGTGCTTATTGATGAAAATGGCGTGCCCCACTGGACAGGAAACGGTGAGGAGCCACCTGTAAAAGGTTTTAACTTCCAGGGTCCATGGGAAATGGGAATGGTTGATAAAAAAGGAAAGCCTGTTCCCATATCTCATCCCAATGCCCGTGCTACTCTGACATCAAAGGCTCTTGCCAACTATTCTCCTAAGAACGAAGATCCTGAAGGAGTTATCACCAGGGTATTCACATACAGCGGCAGGGACAGTGATACCATGCCGCCTGTAAGAGTTGCCAAAAATCCGGATTACGGAGTTGTTATCGGGGCTTCGATAGTATCTGCGGCAACGGCAACGGAAGTCGGTGCGACCGGAGTAAAACGTGCTCCGTGGGCAAATGCGCCGTTTATTCCCGGCGCTTTATCTGAATATATGGATGCACAGTTCCTTTTTTTCGGTAATGAGAAAATAGCCGGGGAACATAAGCCTGTTATGGCCGGGCTCAATTATTTTCTGACTGAAAAGGCAAGAGGCGGAACATCGAACAGACTTCTCGGTGAAAAAAGAGATGTAAAAGTCTGGCTGGCCTGGCTTGAAAGAAGGGTACATAACGAGGTCGCGGTAATAGAAACTCCGATAGGTGAAATACCCAGATATGAAGATCTTAAGAAAATGTTCCAGGACATTATAAAAAAAGATTATCCGGAATCGCTTTACATTAAGCAGTTCTCCCTGTACGTTGACAATATAATTGCAATGATCGATCTACAGATTAAGGCGTATGGAAAGGAAAAGGACGTACCCGGCAAATTATTTGAAGTCCTGAATGAGCAGCGCGGGGATCTTCAAAACCTCAAGCGGATATTCGGACCTGTTGTAATACCTGCCGATTTACTGAAACATAATACCGGTAAAACGGTATAACCTCATTGCAGACAGAGCAGGCAAATAAAATCGGCAAATCAGGAAAGCGCGAATCGGTTTTCAGGGTAGTATTCAGCGGCCGGATGCTTGTGACTTTTGTGATGGGCTTTTCATGCGGCCTTCCTCTTCTTCTTACCATAACATTGTTGCAGGCATGGATGAAAGATGAAGGGGTTGACCTTGCGATGATAGGCATGATGTCCCTCGTAGGTCTTCCCTATACCGTCAAATTTCTCTGGGCTCCTTTTTTAGATCGTTATATACCGGCGTTTCTCGGAAGAAGAAGAGGATGGCTTCTTTCCGCACAGCTCCTTCTTGTTTTATCTGTTGCGGGACTCGGATTCACTGAGCCGGGAAGGAACCCTCTTTGTGTCATCCTGGCGGCGATCCTTGTAACATTTTTCAGCGCAACCCAGGATATTATAGTTGACGCGTTCAGACGGGAAAGCCTTCCCGATGAAGAGCTTGGCCTCGGTTCTTCGCTTTATATCAATGGTTACAGGGTGGGCATGCTGCTTGCTTCTGGCGGCGGTTTGATAATGGCCGATACGCTTTCTTACAAGGCGGTTTATCTGATAATGGCTGCCTGTCTTTTGCCGTGCATCCTTGCAACGATTTTGTCTCCTGAACCGGAAATTTCCGCCGGCTCTCCAAAAACGATTAAGGAAGCCGTAATAGAGCCACTCATTGAATATTTCAGCAGAAAGGGCGCAATATGGATACTCGCCTTTATCGTTTTATATAAGATCGGCGATACAATGGCGAGCGCCATGACTATACCGTTTTATATCGACATCGGGTTCTCGAAGACTGAAATAGGCGCTGTTGTCAAGCTTTTCGGCTTCTGGGCGACAATTGCGGGCAGTCTTGCCGGAGGGTTTACAATGCTTTATATCGGAATAAACCGGAGTCTCTGGATCTTTGGTTTTTTCCAGGCATTATCGACAGCAGGTTTCGCCTTTCTAGCTCATACAGGATACAGCGTACCAGTTCTATCCGGCGTGATTGCTTTTGAGAATTTTTCAAGCGGAATGGGGACTGCAGCCTTTACCGCATTTATGGCAAGCATTACAAATAAGAAATTCACTGCTACCCAGTATGCGCTTTTGAGCAGCCTCATGGGTATTCCAAGAGTACTTGCTTCGGCTCCCACCGGATTTCTGGCTGGGAATACGGGCTGGGAACTCTTTTTCATCGCATGTACCCTGATTGCAATACCGGGCATGCTCCTGCTTTTGAAATTTGCGCCATGGAAGGACGGGAAGGTATGAATAAAGTAAAAGAATATAACCTTGCAGCAAAAAGGTCTGGCGACCTGCTTTCACAGCGAAAAGAGATCATCGCGCTTTCTTCGGAAAAAGCCCTCGACCGCATTCTCGAAGCAAAACATCCGGCCGCCCTTATCCATTCTTTTCCCGAGCAGGACTTTTATTTTCTTGTACACGATATAGGACTTAACGATTCTTATGAACTGCTGGCCCTGGCCTCCGACAAGCAGTGGGATTATATTCTAGATGTTGAACTCTGGGAAAAAGACAGGATTGACACAGGTTCAGTCACAAGATGGCTTGACATTCTGTTCCGGGCCACTCCGGACCGTTTCATAAAATGGGCAATTGAAAAAAAATCGGACCTGATAGAATATTATCTTTATAACAATATAAGAGTTGCAATAAGGGAGCATGATCAGGACCCGTCGACTTTCGGAAAGGATTTTATCACGATTGACGATATCTTCTATATCAAGGTCCTTGATAATCTTGAATACGAGGCGCAGGAGCCTGAGGTGGAAACAGAAGAAGATAAGCCGGGCAAGGCGCAGAGAGAAGAGTTTATAATAAAGATGCTGGAAAAGATTGCGGAGCATGACCACGTGAAATACCAGCAAATACTCTTTGAATCATCATCTGTTCTTCCGGCTGAAATGGAGGAAGAATTTTACCGCATAAGGAATGTCAGGCTTGCGGAAAAGGGTTTATTACCTTTTCATGAAGCTGCCGGAATTTATTCTCCCTTAAAGCCGGAAGCGCTTGTGCGCCGTAAAAAAATCTCAAAAAGAAAGGACGAATATGTTTCCCTGATGCCGGTTCCTCTTTATCCTTACGGTATGCTCAAAGAAGACAACTTGTTTGCTATGTCGCTTAACAGAATTTCTGCAGGTGAAGTGCTTCAGAATCTCCAGGTGGAATTTGCGGCTCTTTGTAACCAGATTATTGCGGCAGATCAGAAAAACATAAAAAGCAGGGATGAATTAAAGGAAGTTGTCAGGAAAGCATGCGGGTATTTGAGTATCGGGCTCGAACGGCTTTTAAAGGCGGGCCAAAAAGCGGATCCCGGTCATACATCTGCAATGATCGAACAATATCATGTTGCACATATTTTCAGGACAGGTTTCGGGCTTGCTCTTGAACTCAAAGAGCGTGCCAAAAAATGGGTACAGAGTGCCTGGTTTGCAAAATTCGGGCTTCCGCTTTCCTTCTGGGGGGAAGAATGGATGGGAGTTTTAGGCGGGCTGTTAATCAAGAAGCCGCTTTATTTTGACAACTATAAAACCGGCCGTATTTACAGAGAATTTGCCGCCTTATCGGAAGTGACGGAATGCGGGAGGGTGCTCGAATCCGTTATGGCCTTCGATGATCTTATGCGCCTTATGAATGTTGAGATAAGCCAGGTTCAGGATCGCTTTTTAAACCATAAAAAACTTATTCTTACCCTTTTTGCAAGATATCGCCTCGGCCTTCCCGAAGAGGTGGCCCCCATGCCTTTTGACGATTTCATGCGTTTTTTCAGGTCGATATGGGCAGAAGGGAGAAGACCCAGGAAAACAGATATTGTAATCAAGGAATCATTTTTAGGCTGGGTTTCCGAAAGGGCCGGGATCAAATCTTCTGAAATAACCCGGCAACTCGGAGAGACTTTTGAGGATCTTTTCGCGGGAATAGAAAACGAGTATGGCAGGATTGCATTTAAAGATCTCGATCCACGGTATATCAATCTCTTCCTTGTGCAGAAAAAGAAGTGACGGTTTCCGGATGGATCAGTAAAAACTTGACACGGGATTCTTCAGCACTCTTTCTGGCGAAACGCACCGCTTTATTCCTGCCTCTTGCATTGGGAACGGCAACGGCGCTATATGGTTATTTCGAAGCCTGTGACATAAGGACCGAAAGGGTTGTCATCAAATCTCCGAAAATTCAGCGCGCAGTCGGAAAATAGAAACGCATAATTTCATGGGTTCACATGTACCCCCTGAATTAGCTGATAAAATATTTTGACTTTATGTATACCAGAGGTATAATAAGTATACTATGGAATTTGAAATTGATCCGATAAAAAGTAACCTCAATAAAGAAAAACATGGGATTGACTTTATTGAAGCCCAAACCTTATGGAATGATCCGGATTTAATTGAGATTCCGGTCAGAACCAGCGATGAATCGAGATTTATGGTAATAGGAAATATTTCAGGAAAGTACTGGTCTGGCGTTATTACTTATCGTTCTGAAAAGATAAGAATTATTTCGGTTCGACGATCCAGAGAAGAGGAGATTGACATATATGAAAGCTCGTGAGTTTGACAAAAAATTTGATGAAGGCGGGGATATTTCCCAACATCTTGATACATCTAAGGCAAGACGGCCTGAGCATGAACAGAAAAGGGTAAATGTAGATTTTCCTATTTGGATGATCCAATTACTGGATAAAGAAGCAAGGCGTTTGGGTGTACCCAGACAATCTATTATCAAAGTCTGGGTAGCCGAGCGTCTTGAAAAGGTGTCTTGAACACAGGACAGAGGGGGTTGTTCGGATTATTGAACATTCCTCAGCTTGTATATTGATGAATTCCCTATTCGCTCCCTGGGGGTAGCTATAGCAATGAACTTAAGCGATATTGAGGATGCTTTCCTCTACGTAAGCGCAGGACCGCTTTATCAATACTCTGCCTTTTTGGACAGAGATTCCCGAAAGATATTCTACACCTCCGAACCGGATGATTCCGATGAATTGCCGGAAGATGAGTATGATTCCGATAAATATGTAAAAATCCCTCATAAGAACGAATTGGAGCTTGGTGAAAATCTCGTATTTGAATTCATTTCGGAACACTTACCCGGTGAGATGGAACGGATGCACACCATTTTTCGGAAAAAGGGAGCCTACGCGAAATTCAAGGAACTTCTTGATGCGAAAGGGTTTCTTGAGGAATGGTACACGTTCGAGGATATGCGGCAGAAAGAGGCTCTTAGAGAATGGTGCCGTGAGAACGGTATCGAAATAACGGACTAACTTTCTGATATGATGTAGAGCTATCGGAGTATCTATCCTGGTTTTTTCGGCATGGTCTTTCAATAAAAACATAGAAACGCATAAAAACATGGGCCCATGTACTCCCCATGTACTCCTCATGCACACCAACCATAGCCTTTTTGATGGTTAAAAAAATTCTTAAATCAAAAATCTCGGAAGGATAAAAAATCGGTCATTTTGAATTGGATTTGCCGGTCACGTTGGTTGGATTTGCCGGTCAAATTGAGTGGGATTTGCCGGTCATTTTGAATTGGATTTCGCGGTCATTTTCAGTTGGATTAAGCATCCTCATGTATGAACTTTTTGAGCTCGTACTCATGCTGGGCCATTTTCTTACTGTCCCAGAGATCGCTTAAACCAAGGTATTCGAGTGCTTTTTCAAAGGTAGTTACTTTATATCCCATTTTCTTTAGGCTTGTTACATTTGAATAGACTTTTGCATTCGGATCAAAAATAATGGCAAATTTTGCTGTTTTTGCTTTTGTCTTGTAATACTTGCCATTATTCTCCTGACATAACTTTGCTATTCGTTCCTCGATAACCTTAAACTGCTCCCAGGTTCCTATCGCATCGCACATGCCAGTTTGGTTGGAAATGAAACACTTATAAATATCTGAGTCTATAGTGAAATAATCTATGGGTGTAACAAGATCTCTTTTCAAGTCTTGCCTTCTTTTTTTCTCCTCTGCCCTAAATGGCTTTAGTCTCTCTTCCATTTCAGTCGCAGAAATGAGCCTACAGGCAATTCTGCAGCCACCTTCATAGATACTGGCAATGCTCGCATCGCAGCCTGGAGCATTACGTATGGTTTTGAAGAGTTCATCAGGGCAAACACCGATTCTACCCTGACCAGGACCGGCCCCTTGCCTGTAAATGAATATTTCCCTTGCTTCTTCCGCAACCCAGAGATTAACGTTGTCACCCACTTTACAATTTGATAGCTCAAATCTGTTGAGTTTATTAATGAGAAACTCGATACGGTCCGGGTCGTTATGGAAGACCGACGCAGTCTGCGGAGTATTCGGTTCTGGCTTACTATCTCCGAGAGTCAAGTCCAAATCAAGCCACACACCATAGCTTCCTGCTCTGTCGTATGCTCTGTCCCAGGCAATTCTTGCAGGACACCTTATCATCCCAGAGTGATTATCACTCATCATCTTGCTACGCCATACAATGGCGTTCTTTCTGCTAAGATGACCCACTTTCTCGCCGCCAATTTCGACCCTGACCGCATGGAAATCATGGGGGTTATCATCGTCAGGAACTATAGTCGCTTCCTTAAACAAACCATGGGCTTCCTCGCGCCTGCTGGCACAAATCTTTTCCAATGCCTCCTGATAAAAAGACACTCCGACAACGGTAACGGCGAAAACATCCGTTGTCGTCGGAGATAGCTCTGTATTTTGCAGGGGTTCTCCGCTGGCGATAGTCGGCGCTTTGAACTGAGCCTGACTGTTCTTAACGGGACTATTTCTCGTATCCCTCCCAAAAAGACTCAATAATTTTCCCAAAAACGTCATCTTCTGCTCTTCCTTATGCCATGGCGAAAAAAATACGTATTAAGAAACACATTCGTCACTTAATGCCCAATAAGTTATTATATCGTTTTATGTATGTTATCAAAAATTCGGTTTGATGCTAACAATATACGCATTATTGTCAACAATATTGGACATATATAAGTTAATTTTCCGTTTATTTCGGTATAATACATAATTATGTAATGATATACCGCAAAGGGATAATAACGCAGAATTTGGCACGTTCATCAAAATATAAGTAAACAATATTTTAAAAAAAATTCAGCTCTTGTCTGTAACCATCCACGCAAGTATGTCATGCTATAGATCGAAAGATGTCCTGCGCATGATCCGGTGAAAGTCTGGAACGAACCCAATTTTTACCCTGAAACTTTCTAACGAAATAGTCTTTTTATATAAAGCGTCATCCGTGACGCATGAGAATTAAGGTTGGATTATCGAAATGCGGACTTAAAAAACCATAAAGCGCCGGAATTGTCAATGGTTTTTGAGGGTCAAAGGGGCATCCGCCATCCGCCAAACAGTGTGGCGGAGCTGATCTTCGAGAGGCGTGAGAGCAGAAAATCGAGGGCTTAAGTTAGAAAGAGCGTTATAGTAAACGCGGCCGAATGCGGATATTATTTTTACTTATTACTGTAAAAGTTCCAATTAATCTGTCGGCATGTTCCTTAACAGCCCTCCCTACAACTTCTGCTTTGGCTTTTGGTGTCAAACCGGACAGCCTGATCAAGATTACACCGAAAGAAAGACGATTTTCCCTGAATACTATTTCTCCAAAATCTTTGTCAGCGGTTAAAAGGATACAATTCTGCTGATTAGCTATTTCGAAAACCGTATCATCTGAGATACCGGGTTCCATCTCAACAATGGCAATAACCACATGCCCGTCCGCCCTTAGTCGAACTACTACAGGCTGATCAACACTTTCATCTGCAACAAATTTCATGCTGTTTCCAAAACAGGATAAATAACATCCGCACGAAGATTCTCGGCCGCAAACGCGATAGCCGCAAGAATGGAATCACGTGTTATGCGGGGATGGGCTTCTATAATTTGCTCAATGGTTTCGCCTGCAGAAAGTTTTTCCAGGATAAGTTCAACAGGAATGCGTGTACCGGCAATAACCGGCTTCCCCATCATTATTTTTAAATCAGAGTAAATATATTTACGCCATTCCATTTTTCACCTCAAATAATATCTATTGATTTTTATATTGCTATTAACACATTTTGTCTATCTTGTCCAAAAACAATAATGACAGCCTCGTTAAAAGCTGTTCTCACACAAAGATCACGGAGGACACAAAGAAAACTTTGAATGTTTTCAATAGGTCTTTCTTCGTGCCTTTGTTTCTTCGTGTGAAAAATTGCTTTTTACGAGTTCATCAGAATTGACAGAGGGGAAAAGCGATATATTTGTGTGTGGGATAAATCTGGCTGCAGAAAACCGGTTCATGAAATCCTGGTTAACATTCAATTCAATATAAGTGATGCTGTTTCTGATGGCATCTATCTCATCAATTAATCCACTGTTTTTAAGTAGCATGGAAGCGCCCTCAAGGGAGCTGTTTCCTATTGACCTGTATGTTCCTTCGGGAAGATCCGGCATCATTCCGATTGTTATAGCCGAGCGTGGATTTATAAGAGAGCCGAAGGTTCCCGCCACATAAAACGTGGAGAGATCTGAAAGGGAAATCCCGACATATGAAGCAATGGTTTCAAGTATAGTGTACATGGCTGCCTTAGATCTTATGAGGCTGTCAAGATCGGCCTGGCTTATGGTGAGATCAAGGCCTTTCGAAGATTCTTCTGCGTAAACCAAGACAAAGTGTTTTCCCCCGTCTTTTTCAATTAATCTTGTTCCGCATGAGTCAAGAACAAATTTGCCTTTTATATCTATCATGCCGGAGATAAAAAGTGCTGCCGCAAGATCTATAAGACCTGAACCGCAGATGCCCTTAGGGGGAAGGCCTTCTATTGTACGAATTGAAAAAAGCCCTGTTTCCGAATCCACAGAAACCTTGTCAATTACTCCGGGGCCTGCCATCATTCCCATCTTTGTGGCCCCTCCTTCAAGAGCCGGACCGGCAGCCCCTGCACAGGCAACCAGCCAGTTTTTATTCCCGATGACAACTTCGGCATTTGTCCCGACATCAACGAGGATAGATGTATTTTCGCCACGGTTTAAGCCCGAATATAAAATCCCGGCGACAAGGTCTCCTCCGAAATAACTTCCTGTGTTTGGGAAGATAAAGACCCCGGCGGATTTATTTACTCTTATTCCCAACTCGCGGGCGCTGACACAGCCTGGCCTGTTTGTGACGGGTATGTAGGGCTCCCGGATAATCCAGCGTGGATTTAACCCGAGAAAAAGATGGGTCATGGATGTATTTCCCGCAACGGAAAGAAGATATATGTCGGAAGGTTTGATTTTGCAGGATTTGCATAGTTCTTCTATGGCCCGGTTCAATCCTTCAATTATCAGCCTGTTCAGTTCACAGAGCCCGTTCTCTTTTTCGGCAAAATGGAGCCTTGTAAGAATATCAGGTCCGATTGATATCTGGGGATTGATGAAAGAGCTTTCAGATAGAGCATGGCCGGTTGAAAGATCAAGCAGTCTTAATACAACAGTGGTTGTGCCAAGATCTACCGCAAGGCCGGTTAAACTGTCCGTATCATCGGATGATATTCCGGAAAGGCGCCATTTTTTATGATCTTTAAAAAGAACGCAGCGTAAATCATAATTGCCCTTTCTGAAAAGCTCCGGGAGATCTTTAAGAACAGACAGGTTGATATCGACCATTTCCGCTTTGAGAATGGCCGTCAACGCTCTTTCCAGCCTGTCCGCATCCGCAGTGTTGTCTTCAATGGAGGGGGGCGTGACAGAGATTCTTTTTATCCAGCCGTTTTCAAGTTCAGACATTTTCCGAGCTCTGCATGAGGCGTTCTACTTCAGCGACGATTTCTCTTATGATTTTCCCGGCATTTCCCCTGATCAGGTAGTCACTTATGCTTCCTGTAAGAGGGGTGCTTTCAGGGTTGATTTCGATTACCTTTGCTCCCGATTCCTTTGCTATGACGGGCATGTATGCCGCAGGTTGTACAAGGGCGGATGTTCCGATAACAAGCATTATATCGCATTCATAGGAAACCTTGCGCGATCGCATAAGATGCTCGGGCGGTATCATTTCACCGAAAAAAACACAGTCCGGTCTTAAAATTCCTCCGCAGGAACATCTGGGAGGAATCTCATTCAGGGATATTTTGAAAGTCTCGATTTTTTTCCCGCAATCAAGGCATTTCTGCCATGCAAAGTTGCCGTGAAATTCTATAACGTCGCTGTTTCCTGCCATCTGGTGAAGCCCGTCAACATTCTGGGTGATAATTACGTTCAATATGCCGAGCTTTTCAAGTTTTGCTAAGCCATTATGTGCGTCGTTCGGCTTGGCTTTGTCAACAATATCTTTCATCTCCCTGATAAGGATGTTCCAGACTTTCGCGGGATCCCTCAAAAAGGCGTCAATATGTGCGAATTCCATGGGATCAATCTTTTCCCATAATCCACCCTTCCCGCGAAAAGGCGGGATGCCGCTTTCAACTGAAACGCCGGCGCCAGTGAGGGCAATAACTTTATTTGACGCTGCAAGATCTTTAGCTGCTCTTTTGATAAGGTCTTTCATAATAATGTTCCTTAATTTTATACCGCAAGGTGTTTAAGCAAAGATTCCAGTTTTTCTTTTTGTTCCTGTGTCAGGTTATCGAATCTGAGTGCTGCCCCGCGTGGCGTTATCCTTGCAACCTTTGCATTTGTCGTTACAGAGTCTTTTCCATTTATATCTGAAACCGTTAAATCAACTTTCTGACCGGTAGTGAAAAATTCTACTGTTTCAACAAACAGTCCCTCCGCATTTATATTGCTTACCAAAACCCTTCCTGAAAAAGCCTCCGGGTCGTATTCGACGATAACATGCCGCACGGATTCCTGCACTGTGCCTGAACCTGCATTTGAGTTTCCGGTTACTTGCCGGGAGCCTGGAACTTCCAATATTTTCAGAATAATTATTGTTATATTGTCTTCACCTCCGCGTTCATTCGCAAGGTCAACAAGTATCCGGTCTGCTTCCGCCGCCGGGTTGTTTTTGACAATATTCATTATTTCTTCCGGTTTTGCCTTGTCGCTGAGGCCATCGGAACAAAGGACGACTATGTCGCCGACTAAAGGCTTGATTTCACTAAAATCCGGATCTACACTCTCCTTGTTTCCCATAGCCCTGGTTATCATATGCCTGAATTTATCAGAGAGGGGTTTTGAGCCGGGGGGTGCAGTGGCTTCATATTCTGCCATTGCCGTGTGAGGCACCGACAGAAGGCTTACTTCATCTTTACGGATAAGATAAATCGGGCTGTCTCCCACATTTGCCGCAATAAGGTTGTCAGGAGCCAGGAAAACGGCCGAAACCGTTGATCCCATACCCTTATATTCTTTTACTTTTGCTGATAAATCATAAACCAGCCGGTTTGCTTCACTGATGCTTGAATCAAGCCACGCAGCCTCTTTTGAAAGATTATGAGAACCGGTATTATTGACTGAAACGGCACCGCCCGCGTATTCGTTCATCATTTTTTGTATGATGTCCGCCACTATTTTACTGGCTACTTCACCGGCCTGATGTCCCCCCATTCCATCAGCAACAACATAAAGGCGCAGGTTATCATCGAGGGAATATGAGTCTTCGTTGCCTTTTCTCTTTCTTCCAACGTTTGTGATTCCTGAAGATTCAACTATCGGTTTTCCGCTCTTCATTATTCTTATTTTCCCGATTAATATGATGTGAAGGTGTCGTCAATTTAACCTTCCTCAACTATTATCTTGCCTTTGTGGACTTTGCTGATTTTGCCTTATGGGGGAGCTCCGGATTACAAGCTAAAAACCATATCACACGAGACACCGAAGCAATCGAGATTCTGTTTTTTTTCGGCAGCGGTTTGCCTGCATATTTCAACCAATGCATCCATTTCAATGTCAGCTCTTTCCGGATTGAGGTGGAAAAGTCCAAGTCTTTTAACTCCCGCCTTAAAAGCTACGGAAAGAGCCTGCGAATATGTTGAATGTCCCCATTCCTTATGATGTTCATATTCTTCATGAGTGTATTCAGCATCATGAATAAGAAGATCGGCTTCGGCAGAAAATTCTATATAAGATTTTACGGGAAGGCCACCCTTGTGAATAAAGCCCAGTTCATTATCGGTGATGAAAATAAAAGTTTTTCCGTCTTCAGTGAATTTATATCCGCTTCCGTTGTTCGGGTGGCTCAAAGCTATCGGGGTAATCGTTACAGAACCTATTTCAAATGTAGCCGGGCAAGCATCGGGATAGACTATTTTTGCTTTCAGGTCCGAGTATCTTACAGGAAAATTGGGTGGAGTCATAACTTTAGAAAGTATTGCCTCCACGAATTTACTGTGAAATGGGCATTTGTGCATAACAAATTCAGAATGACTTGAATATAAAGGCTTGAAAAAAGGGAAGCCCATCAGGTGATCCCAATGAGCATGGGTAAAAATAAAATTGTATTTATAGAAATTTTCTTCGATGAGCTGATTGCCGAGTCGCCGGATTCCGGTTCCGGCATCTATAATGATTATATCACCGCTTTTAGCCCTGATTTCAATGCATGTGGTATCTCCGCCATATTTCAAGTAATCTTTGCCGGAAACAGGAATAGACCCTCTAGATCCCCAGGACTTGATATACATTATGATGGCCTTTCTTAAATTAAAAGGTTTTCCCGAAAAAGGTGTGCCATATGCCGTTACAATCCCATTTTTGTACTATTTTAACGGGAAGTTTTGATAATTGAAGGTCGATCTCTTTCGCTTCGCTTTTTAACAGACCTGACAATACAAAGCATTTTTTATTTAAAAAACCCTCCGACCGGATAAGAATCTTCATGATATCGTGGTGGATATTGGCAATTAAGATGTCAGCCGGGAGCTCTATGTAATCCTGTGCCAAACCCTGTACGGACAGAATTCTGTCCTGCATCCCGTTTAAAAAGAAGTTCCTTTTGGCTGTGTTAACGGCAAGATAATTGATATCGGCGGCAAGAATTTTTTTTGCGCCGAGATATGCTGCTGCTATAGCAAGAACCCCGGTGCCTGTTCCCAGGTCCAAGGCTGATTCAATATCTTCGTTTGAAAAAGCCATTTCGAGCGCTTCTATGCAGTCATGTGTTGTCGGATGAGTCCCCGTACCAAAAACGACACCAGGGTCAAGAATGATTTTAATGCCTTTGCCGATATTATCGGAAATTGCCCATGGCGTGGTTATTAAAAACCGGCCTATGTTAAGGGGAAAGGGCATTTCGCCCTGCCACTCGTCATATGTCATCTGATAGTTATCTATCAGTGTCAAGCCCGGATGTGTTAACAGGATTTCTTCAATTTTTTCGCTGGATGGTGTTTTAAAGAAAAGAAATGAGAAATTGTCTTCTTCCCAGTTGCCTATAAATTCGGCGCCGAAAATTCCATGGTCAGGATTTATACGGCCTTCAAGGTAGTAGATGTAAAGATCCTTGTAAGGAGTATCCGCTGCCATGTTCATTAGTCGGGTTTTTTGCCCTCTTCTTTCGGATTTTTATTTATCTGGTCCATATACCATTCCATAGGATCGAGAAGTGTGTAACCCATTTTCTGAAGTTTTTTCTTTACGGGACTTATGTTCTGGGTCAAAAGGTATGGAAATACGGCGCGCTTGCCTTCATCCCAGTATCGCGCAACAAGAATGCTGCCGAAAGAGACATTCTCTTCAGTAATGGCATCGACTATTTTCTTCATCTGCCCGAGCTTTTCTTCAACGAGGATGCACAAAAGAGTTCCCGGTTCGCCTATTCCTAGAACGTTTACGAAAGCTCTTAGCAGATCATCAACTGAAATAATCCCCTTAAGCTTTCCCTTTTCATCAACAACAGGGAATGCGCCGACCTTTGTTTTGAGAACAAGCAAAAGGACATCCTGAATTGTGTAAGAAGGAGAGACGGTTACGGGATTTATTGTCATAATATCCTTTACCTTCAGATTGGATATCTTTTCCTTCTCCTTTTCCTCGCAGGATTCATAATCATGCAGAATATCAGAGGGCAGGGCGCTCCTTATGTCCCTGTCTGTAATTATCCCAATAAGTCTGTTATCCTCCTCTATGACAGGGAGATGCCTTATGCAGTACGCGGCCATCTTGTCTTTTGCTTCAAAGATTCCGGCATCTTTATTTATAGTTACAACATTGCTGGTCATTGATTTGCTGACAAACATATTACCCTCCAACACGCCATTTCTTGTGCCCTCTAATCAGGTTATATGGAAGTATCACATAAACGAACCTTATTAGTAACACGTTATTTCTTTCCAAGCCGGGATGCAATAACAAACATTCGCATTCCTAACCTTTTATGTTTAAAAGAATTTCAACATGGTTTTTAGCAAGCTCGGGAAGTCTGGCTAAAGAATATCCTCCTTCGAGAACCGAAATAAGTTTCCCTTTTGCGTATTTTTCAGCCATGCCGAAAATCTTTTTCATTATCCAGGAAAATCCTTCAGTAGAAATCTTTATATCCGACATATCATCATCAACATGAGCATCGAACCCTGTTGATGTTATAACTACTTCAGGCTCAAATCTTTCGAATGCAGGCAAGAGATCGTTTTCAATGAGTCTTTTATAGTCGTCATCTCCCCAGCCGGGCAATGCCAGAGAATTTTTTGTAAAACCATACCCTTCACCTGTGCCGTATTCGAATTCACGGCCTGTTCCGGGATATGCAAAGGAAGGATGCTGGTGAATGGAATAGTAGAACACTGTCGGGTCCTGTTCAAATAAGTGCTGGGTTCCATTACCATGATGAACATCAAAATCAACAATCATCACCTTTTTAATTCCGCATGCCTGTTGAACATATTTTGCCGCAATAGCAACATTATTGAAATAGCAAAAACCCATAGCCTTGTTTTTCTCTGCATGATGGCCGGGGGGCCTTACAGCACAAAAAACATTGTCAAGATCACCCTTCATTACAAGATTCACGGCATTTAATATTCCTCCAACTGCAAGAAGGGCTGTTTCAAAAGTATATGTGCACATCTGGTTGTCCGGATAATCGAGTGTTTTTTTTCCGGCAAAACAGAGCTCCTCGAAGCGGCGGATATAAGACAAATCGTGGACGGTTTCTATCCATTTCATATCTGCAGATTTTCCTTTAAGCAGAGTAAGCTTCGAAAGAAGGCCGGCTTCTTTTATTCCATTATAAATGCATGTTAGTCTCTCGGCTGTTTCAGGATGGTAGGAGCCGGTATCGTGGAGGAGGTAAGCCTCATCGTACAAAAAGCCTGTTTTCTTCATATGTCGCTAAATCCTCATATGTATCTATTTGACTATATTGTCAAATATTCCAAAAGCAGCTTTTACAACGCTGTTATCATAAGGCAATTCTATTGTCGGGCGTCCGTTCAAATCATATTCGTAAAGAGTTTTATCTTCCGGAATTGTTCCGGCAAGGTTGATGCCTGCTTCGTTGATCATACTTAATATATCCGAAGATGGATTTTCTTTGCATCGGTTGATTATGATATGGCTTTCACCAACACCAATTTTCAAATTTTTAGATAATTCGTTGATCCTTAATGCTGCCTGAAGACCTCGCCTTGATGTGTCTGAAACAATAAGGAGGATATCGACATTTTTTGTGGTAAGCCGGCTGATGTGTTCCATTCCGGCTTCATTATCAATAACAATGTAGGGGTAATTATCCGTCAGGCGTTCAAGAAAACCTGTCAATAGTGTGTTTGCCGCACAATAGCAGCCCGATCCTTCGGGTTGTCCCATTACCACAAGATCGTAACCCGGAGCTTCCACGACAGCATGTTCAAGCTTCATTGACATGAAAACATCCTTAGTCATCCCGCCGGGAACAACACCTTTTTTCATTTCTTCTCTTGCGCTTCCAAGAGTTTCGTTTACGGATAATCCTAGGACTTCGTTAAAATTGGCGTTGGAATCGGCATCTACAGCAAGGACTGGTGTTTTCCCCCTGGCTGTCAAATATTTTATCAGCAGCCCTGAAATGGTTGTTTTCCCTGTGCCACCTTTTCCGGCGAGGGCAATAGAAAAAGGCATATAGTTGAATTCCTTTATATAATTTTACAGTGAACTTAAAAAGAGATCAGATAATAATTTTACGGTACTTAAGATAGATAAAACAAACAGTCAAGCAACTTTTTGACATGCGTGTAGCAGAATAGTTTAACTCTTCTATATCGCGGTAAAAGGTTTAAACTCCTTGCAAAAGAAAGAGCCGTATGTTAAGAAATAACAACTTGTATAAATTATAAATACTTGCCAATTATTCAGGAGCCAGAATCCAGAATTAAGGAGCCGGAAGGGATGAAAGACCGGGCAAGTTACAAAGCTTTATAATTTTGGAGGCAACAGACAACAAATTATCAGGGGGTATCACAGATGGATTTTGAACTTAACAAGTCACAGAAGGAAATTCAGAAAGCGGCCAGAGAGTTTGCAAAAGGGGAATTTGATAAAGAGCTTGCCCTCGAACTTGACAACAAACATGAGTTCCCGAGAGATATCTGGAAAAAGGCAGCCGAACTTGGGTTTATCGGCATTCATTTTCCTGAGAAATATTCAGGACAGGGCCTCGGAATTATGGAAAACATTCTTGTCGCAGAAGAGCTATGCAGCAAAGATTCAACTATCGGAAGTTGCGTAGTACTTTCAAGCTTTGCTTCGGAATGCATTTTGAGGTTTGGCAGTGAAGAACTGAAATCCAAATATCTTCCAATGGTAGCAGAGGGGAAGATGCTGTCGGCCGGTGCATTTACTGAGCCTGACCATGGTTCAGACATTACATTCATGAATACTTCTGCCGTAAAAGATGGAAATGAGTGGGTGATAAACGGGACAAAGACCTTTATCACAAACGGCGGAATCGCAGGATTCTTTACAGTTCTTTGCCAGACAGATCCGGAATGCAAACCCACTCACAAAGGAATCAGCATGATTCTGGTAGATGCGGACATTAAAGGACTCTCAACATCAGACGTCGGCCATAAAATGGGCATTCGCATGATGACCACATCTGAAGTTGTTTTTAAAGATGTACGCGTTCCTCTTTCAAATCTAATCGGAAAAGAAGGCAAAGGCTTCTACCAGGTCCTCGAGTTTTTTGATGAAAGCAGAATTTTAATTGCAGCCCAGGCCCTTGGTATAGCACAGGGAGCCTTTGACAGGGCAATATCATACGTAAAGCAGAGGGAGCAGTTCGGGAAGAAAATAGCTCAGTTCCAGGTCACCCAGCACAAGCTTGCAGATATGGCTACAAAAATAGAGCTTGCAAGGCTTATGACCTACAAGGCCGCATGGAATTATGATCAGGGAAGGATAGATCCGAAGCTGACTTCAATGGCCAAGATGTACGCGGCACGAACAGCAGTGGAAGTTGCTGATGAAGCTATTCAGCTCCTTGGAGGCTATGGATACATGACCGAATATGAAGTTGAGAGATTCTATCGTGATGCAAAAATTACCGAGATTTATGAAGGAACAAAAGAGATCCAGAAGAATACCATTGCAAGTGCGCTTCTTGGCAAATTCAAATAATCAGCGCCCATTACCCCTGTCCGAGCCCTTTAATCAAAGGTCTGAGGATACAATAACTCTAACTGAGGAGGCTTTTATGATTGATATTGTAAAAAAAACAATGCTTACCGGAGTTGGCTTTGCCCTTAAGACCTGGGATGAAGTTGAGAAAAAAGCAAAGATTATTGCCAAAAAGAGTAAAATGTCCGAGAAGGAAGGAGAAAAATTCCTGGATGACGTACGTGATAAGTATGATGAGGTACAGGGCAAACTGGAGGCAAAAATCGGTAAAATGATTAAGGATCTCTTGAAGAAGGGAAATGTTGCTACAAGTGATGATATCAAGAGCCTGAAAAAAGAGATAAGTGAGCTTAAAAAGAAGATCAAGGGAGAAGGTTCAGAAAAATAAAGCCGGGGCCTGAAAATCAAATATGCTCAGCATAAGAAAAATTGGCGTTATAGGACGGACATACCGTCATCTCAACCGCTACCGGCAGATACTCGCGGTTCTTTTCAGGTACGGGTTCGGAGACCTCATAGAGCTTCTGAAGATAGAGCAGTATATAGAAATAGGTCTTCAGATGATTTCAAGAAAAAAGCGCGACAGGGTTGATAAGCTGACGAGAGCGGAAAGGATCAGAATGGCTTTCGAAGAACTTGGCCCGACTTATGTCAAGTTCGGCCAGGTCCTTTCCACCCGCCCTGATCTTGTTCCGGTTGACTTCACACAGGAACTCTCAAAGCTTCAGGATGAAGTCCCTCCTTTTCCTTTTATTGACGCAAAAAAAATTATAGAATCGGAACTAGGTGTTTTGCCGGTTGATTTGTTTGAGTTTCTTGATGAAACTCCGATTGCTTCTGCTTCTATCGGTCAGGTGTACAGGGCAAGGCTCAAAGACGGAGAAGAAATTGCCGTAAAAGTCCAGCGTCCCGGCATCAGGAAAATAATAGAGGTCGATCTTGAGATAATGCTTCATCTGGCTATGCTTATGGAGCGCCACGTTGAAGAGATGGATCTCTACAGTCCTGTGAGGGTCGTAGAAGAATTTGCCAGAACCCTTGAGCGGGAAATCGACTATACGCTTGAAGCCTCCAACATGGAGAGAATAGGGCACCAGTTCTTAAATGATCGATCCCTTTATATCCCCAAAGTTTACCGCGAAATGACAACAGCCCACGTCCTTACCATGGAGTATGTAAACGGCATAAAGGTTTCAGAATTAGAGCGTATTGATGAAGCCGGCCTTGACAGGAAATTAATTACAGCTCGCGGCGCCGACATCTATCTTAAACAGATTTTTGATCACGGTTTTTTTCATGCCGACCCGCATCCCGGAAACATCTTTGTTTTACCAGGTAATGTTATCTGCCTGCTTGATTTTGGAATGACAGGATTTGTTGACCGCCAGACCAGGGAGGATTTTGTTGAGCTGATAGAAAGTGTTATCAGCCAGAGCGAGACAAGAGCGGCCCAGATCATATTGAAAATTACCACATGGGACGAATTGCCCGATACGCGCCTCCTTGAAAGAGATATAGCCGATTTCATGGGAGAGCATCTTTATAAGCCCCTGAAAGACATCAGAATCGGAAAGCTTTTACAGCATCTTCTTGATGCAACCTCACGCCATCGCCTGAGAATCCCACCAAATATATTCCTGATGATGAAGGCTTTAAGCACTGTCGAGAGTGTTGCCGTTTCCCTTGATCCGGAGTTTGACATGATCGGGCATACGGCGCCGTTTATCAGGCGCATAAGACTTGAAATGTTTACGCCCCAAAGGCTCAGCGGGGAAATGATGGGGATTGCTGCGGAATCATTTCAGTTCATGCGTCAGTTTCCAAAGGATTTACTTGAAATCACAAGGCTTATGAGGAGCCAGAAGCTTGGATTAAAGATAGAGCATAACGGCCTTGATAATATGCTTTCAACTCATGACAGGGTTAGCAACAGGATATCCTTTTCAATAATAATCGCCGCACTTATAATCGGATCGGCGATCATACTGGCTTCAGCAATTCCTCCCATGCTTTACGGGGTGTCGCTTCTCGGAATCATAGGGTTTGTGGCTGCAGCCATGATGGGGGTATGGCTGTTAATTGCCATGCTACGAAAGGGTAAATTATAAACCACGAATGCGCTTGCTTTTTCGTTTCAAAGCTCCAGTAATTTTACACCACTGTGTATCCCGGTCCCTCCCCGCCTTCCGGGCATGTCCACTTTATATTCCTGTAAGGATCTTTTATATCACATGTCTTGCAGTGGAGGCAGTTTGAAAAATTCAGTTTGAGCCGTCGTTTCATTGTTTTTTCGTCAGTTTCTATTTCATAAACATTCCCGGGGCAGAATTTTGTGCATGGAGACCGGTATTTTTCATAACATTCGTTGACACATATATTGGTGTCATGGACTATTATGTGGCAGGGCTGGTCTTCTCTGTGCATTGTCTTTGAGAGATAGACCCCCGTCAGCTTATCAACATACAATGTTCCGTCAAAGACTTTCTTTTTTGTTTCGGAATCAGCCTGGCCTGATTCTTTTATCTGCTTAAGGGTCGTGCAGTCATCTTCAGTGGATAGTCCGTCTTTTATGCCCCGGCCTTTTGTGAAATACTGGGCCCCGATATGGACGAATTTTGTTATGCCTTTTTTGGCAAGCGCCTGGGCAAAATTTCTTCCTTCAAGCATTTCTTCATTAAGCCAGCTTTTCTCAAAAAGAGTTTTGTATATGCTCAATGTCTCTGCATTGAAGCTATTTTCCTCAAAGGCGCTCATAATTGCCTCAGCGGCCAGCATGCCGGATTTCATCGAAGCGTGAATTCCTTTCAAGGCCGGTGTGTTCTGAATGGCTGCGCAGCCTCCAGCAAAAAGGGCGCCGTTCACAAACAGCTTGGGCATTGTATAATATCCGCCGGTTGAGACTGTGCGGGCTCCCTGCTGCAGAACTTTTCCATCTTTTATTATTCCGGCTACAAAGGGATGGCTTTTAAACCGGATGAACTCATCATATATGTCGAACATGGGATCTTCATAGCAAAGTCCGGCAAGGAAACCGATAGCCACCTTGTTATCTTTCATCTCGTATATGAATCCGCCGCCTGGTGTGTCAAAGTCAAGAGGATAACCGAGGGTATGGATGTCGTTTACTTTGCTTGAAGAAAAATAGTTGTTTTCAGGAAGCTGTATTACTTCCTTAATCCCGATTTCAAAGACCTGGGGCTTTTTGTCGGAAAAAATATCGAGCTTTTTCGCGATATCCTGCACAAGGCTTCCTCTTGCACCTTCTCCGAAGACTGTAACTTTTGCCATGAGATCTATTCCGGGCTCAAAGTTGCTTTTCGGAGTGCCATCTTTCCCAAGGCCTTTATCTCCTGTGCGGATGCCTTCAACAGACTTATTGTTGGCGGCGTACAATACTTCTTTTCCGGCAAACCCCGGGAATATGTTTACGCCCATTTCCAGGGCAATTTCACCGAGCCATTTAGTAAATTTGGAAAGGCTGATTACAAAAAAGCCTTTATTATGCATATATCTGGGTATTATGGGAACACGGAAAAAAGAGTTTTTTGTAAGATATATGAATTCATCTCCCCTTACGACCGTTTCGATTGGACATCCCTTGTCGGAATAATCGGGGATCAGCTCCCTTAAGGCTATCGGGTTTAAAACAGCTCCGCTTAAGGCATGAGCGCCTATTTCTGCTCCTTTCTCAATAAGGGCAACTTCAAGGTTGATATTTTTTTCCTTTGCAAGCTGCATAAGCCTGATAGCTCCGGCCAGGCTTGCCGGGCCTCCTCCCACAAAAAGCACGTCAAAATCAATTTTTTCTCTAACTATATCCATTTGTCCTCACTTTTATGTTTTATAATCCAAGGTTATTCTATAATATAGCCACAATTTAACTATAAGACTTGTATCAAAACAAATTTGATGTGACAACATTTTTTCATCATATCAAGAAAATTCGTTTTCTGGAGCTACGATTGCATTTTATTCTTTGTTACTATAGTGAATAGTGAATCGTGAATCGAACAACGAGCGACGAACCACGATCAACAAGCCATGAAGTACGGACCAGCAACCAGAAACCAGAGACCAGAAACCAAAGTATTAATAATATGAGCACAAAGAAACCGACAGTCAGCATAATCATCCCTGCATATAACAGGGGATGGATATTAAAAGATGCCGTGGATTCGGTTCTTTCCCAGAAATATTACGATTTTGAACTGATCGTGGTAGATGACGGCTCTGAGGATAATACTTCGGACATCCTGGCTTCTTACGGGAACAAAATAAAGATTATAAGACAGAAAAACAAAGGCGTGAGTTCTGCAAGGAATAACGGGATTAACTCGTCATCTGGAAATTATATTGCTTTTCTTGACTCGGACGATCTGTGGCTTCCTGAAAAATTATCAACCCAACTTGCATTTTTTGAAAATAATCCCGGCGCACTTATATGCCAGACGGAAGAAATCTGGCTGAAAAACGGAAAGCGGGTTAATCCGGGGAAGAGACATAAAAAGATATCGGGATTCTGTTTTGAAAAATCACTTGAACTTTGCATGGTAAGCCCTTCTGCGGTTATGGTGAAAAGGAGCCTTTTAGATATTGTCGGTCTTTTCGATGAAACGATTCCTGCCTGTGAAGATTATGACATGTGGCTCCGGATAAACTGCCGGTATCCGATATATCTTATTGATACGCCTCTTATTGTAAAAAGGGGCGGGCATAAAGACCAGCTATCCGGAATGCATTCCCTGGATAAATACAGAATCCAGTCAATTATAAATCTTATTGAAAAAAGCCTCTTATCTGAAGATCAGCAAAAATTTGCGATAAAAGTTTTAAAAGAAAAATGCCGTGTTTATTCCGATGGCTGCCGGAAAAGAGGACGAATAGAGGAAGCATTGCATTATATTAAAACCGCAGAAATCTATTGTGGTTCAAAATGCACGGAGATCCTGAAATGAAAACAACTATGGGGGGAAAAACAACACTTTTTATAATATCTGTGGCAGCTTGTGTATTGATAGTGACTGGTTGTTCAGGAGAAAAACCAGTCACTGCCGCCGGAGTTAATAACAAGGAGCTTGCCGGACATACGGCCGAATTTAAGCAGGAAATCATTAAGGTAACAGATGGCGTATATGTGGCAGTCGGTTATGGGCTTGCAAACTCAATATTGATTGAAGGACAGGACGGTGTCGTTGTAGTTGATGTGATGGAAAGCGTTGAATCGGCCATACCGGTAAAAAAGGCGTTTGATAATATCACGTTAAAACCTATAAAAGCAATTGTTTACACTCATTACCATGCCGATCATGTTTTTGGAGCCGGGGTTTTCACAGAAAATAAAAATATCGATGTATATTCCCATAATAAAACATTGGATGAATTGGATCGGGTTACTGCAGTTACACAGGAAATAACTTATAAACGGGCAATGCGCATGTTCGGCACTTTTTTGAAAAACGACGAACTTGAAAACTGTGGAATCGGCCCATTTCTGAAGTTTAACGATAAAACAACTATGTCATATGTAAGGCCGAATAAAACTTTTTCCGATGAGACTCTGAAAGTGAGCATAGCAGGCATAAATATTGAACTCATTCATGCGCCGGGCGAGACCGATGACCAGATTGTAGTCTGGATACCGGATAAAAAGGTTCTCATCGCAGCGGATAATTATTACAAGTCCTTTCCAAATCTCTACACAATACGCGGAACCAGCTACAGGGACGTGCTTGCATGGGTTCGAAGTCTTGATAAAATGCGACTTCTGAAGGCAGAGTATCTCGTACCTTGCCATTCGCGCCCCGTCACAGGATCTGAAACAATATACAGAATGCTTACAGACTACAGGGACGCAATACAGTTTGTCCATGACCAGACAATACGGGGCATCAACCGGGGGCTTTCCCCTGATGAACTTGCAGAGACAGTGAAGCTGCCTCGGCATCTGGCGGAAAAATCTTATCTTCGCGAATACTACGGAACTGTCGCCTGGTCGGTAAGGAACATCTATAACGGGTATCTCGGGTGGTTCAGCGGGAATTCGACAGACCTAAACCCCCTTACATTAAAAGAGCGTGCCGAAAGGTTTGCAAGTCTTGCGGGGGGCAATAAAGAGCTTCTTGAACATGCAAGAAAAGCCAGTGCAGAGAAAGACCACCAGTGGGTTTTAGAGCTTACTGACAAGCTGCTTCAGATCACTCCGGATATGAGTGAAGCCCTTGAATTAAAGGCTTTATCACTTCGTGCGCTTGCATTACAGCAGGGCAATGCAAATGCCCGGAATTATTATCTCTCACAGGCACATGAGGCTGAGGGGAAGTTAAAACTGACACAGGTCAAAATCGATTCGGATCTGGCCCGCAGAGTCCCGCTTTCGGCTATTTTTGCAGGTATGAGTGTAAAACTCAATCCTGAAAAAAGCGCTGACATCGATAAAGTAGCCGGCTTTTATTTCCCGGATACAAAAGAATCTTATACCGTTCACGTCCGCCGTGGAGTCGCTATAGTCGAACCGCGTTTTCCCGAGAAAGCAGATATAACCGTAACGGTTGATTCCTGTACATGGAAAGAGATTGCAACAGGTCTTGCAAATCCTGCCGTGGCGCTGGTGAAGGGTAATGTAAAAATAGAGGGAGGAATAATTAACGTGGTTAATTTCCTCGGCCTCTTCAGAGACTAAAACAAGAAAGGCATCCATGCCTAACGCATGAATGCCTTTAATTGTTAATCTACAATCTTTTAATTAGACTTTTGTTACATTAGCTGCGCCGGGGCCTTTGGGGCCATCAACTACATCGAATGTTACGCGGTCACCTTCAGAAAGCGATTTAAATCCGGTTGAATTAATAGCTGAATGATGCACGAA
>JBFYVZ010000174.1:0-3258 GCA_041298995.1 Desulfobacteraceae bacterium | reverse complement strand
GCAAGCCCGTGGGATACGGTTGAGCCAAAGCGTAATACGTTTTGCATTAGAGCATGGTAGGTAAAAGTCTGTAAACGGATGCCTGCATCACCGGTTTCCATTCATTATATTTTAGATTATTGCATCATGCAACTTGCATCCCGAAAGCAGAATGACCGCCAATTATTTTGGTGGATCCGTCAATCAGTCCGGCGGAACGCCTTCCGCCGAATAAAAGATGAGAAAGTTTAAAAGTTTGGGACGTACCCTATTTGTTCCCAACCTATATATTGATGAACGTTCCCAAGTCGCCACAAAGAGGGATGAGAAGGTTGAGAACGGAAGAGTGAAAATTTTCTATCGGCCAGAGCTTTTATCTCTGAGGGAAGTCTTTCATAGCATTTCCAGAAATCAGGATGGGTTGTCGATGTTAATCCCATGAGGTGCAGCGACCGGATTTGAAGTCTTTCTGAACGCGTTCAAGCATTTTAGAGCCAGGCCCATTTTCCGAAAAGTCGGTTTCAATTTCATGATCCCATAACTTCCGGTCAATCTGTATAAGCCAATTAATTATTGATATCAGCTCAGCATCGGGCAAAGAAAGGATGGCTTCTTGAATCTGTTGAGTTGAAATTGTACTGTTGCTGATCATCTCATATCTCCCAGCATGACATGCATTGGAATATTTGTATTATAACTTTACAGCAATTTATCAAAATATCAAGCAACTGAGAACAGCACGAGAATTTGTCTGTAGGCGAGAGGCATGAGGCGAATATCGAAAAAAACTATGTACGATGCACGAAATTCGAAGTTCGAGTAAGACATAAGGCGAAAGGCATAAGGCGGAAGAGGGAAACAGGGGTCAGGCGGCATTTGCTCCATTTTGACATATTGACATAATGACATACATGCGGTATAAGGCAATCAATGGTATGAAACAAGAGTAAGTCCGGATGGAAACTATTTGGCAGCAAACCGTGAAGAATTAATCCCGCGGGATTTACAAAAGGAAGTGGAAACATGTTGATAACTATAGATAAAAGAGGAAGCATCAACCTTCCGGCGTCACTTCGAAGGCAGTTAGGGCTCGTTTCGGGCGCGTGCCTGGACCTGTCTATCGCTGACGGAGGGGCCTTTATCCTGCAGCCCGTGGCAGTTTATCCGGCTGTTCATCTGAATGAGCAGGGGCTCGCGAAATTGAAGGAAGCGAGAGAAAACGGCGCGGCTGAAATGCCGGCCTGGCTGACTCATGAGATGACTCATGTCGAAACTGATACCGACTAAGAAGTTTATCGAGGATGCGGAGCGCTTTCGCCGTCAAACCGCGATCATGAAGAAGATCGCAAAAACTCTGCGCCTTCTCGAAGAAAATCCACTCCATCCCGGCCTGCGCCTGGAGCGCATCGTCAATGATCCTACGGCGTGGGCCGTCCGAGTGGACCAGCGATATCGCCTCTCCCTTGATCCGGAGAGAATGCTGCCAGCGGGAAATCCGGACTGGTCTGCGCCGCTCCGCCTCCTGCGTCTTCTCGACCATGACGACCTCTATCGTTATCCCCGCTGAACCGAAACAGCGAGCGCATCACAGTCCGCTCTGCGGCGGGGAGCTTCAAAAAAGCCGATGGATTAGGGGAAACGCGTGAATCGTGAGGCGAGAGGAGGAAGGGTATCGCGCCTCGGCAAAAGAAAATACGCCCTGGCAAGAGAATTTGAAGCGGTTGATCCGGAGGGGTGGGATGAATATTAAAGCAGGCTTATCAAACAGATCGGTATCCTGGATAAAAAGGATCTGGATGCCATGGACGGGGCGGTGAAAATCCATCTGGCGCTGCCTTGAATAAATAGAAAAGAATCATCAGGGAGGAAATGGACATGGATACGGAGTTTCATTATTACATGACGGGAATAATCGCAAAAGCGGCCGGCTTCAGTGAGAACGAAGCCAGGATCATTGCAACGGCGTCGGAATATGTGGATGAGAACGATGTGTGTCTGACAATCGAAGACCGTTCAAACGGCGAAGCGTATCAAAACTATATTTCCCAGACGATGAATATTCTGAAGCCGAAACGAAAATTGATGCGGATATACCCCGTCTTTCACTTCGTGCCCGGTGAACCGATGAGTGAAAGCGCCTGCCGATGTGACGGCAAGATGCATTTGTTAAATACCACGCCAGGCAATGAAATCGCCGATAAGTTGTTTGACCTGGCCTTCAAGTCTTCTGAAGATACGCGGCTCTATCGCATCGGAATCGCAACACACGCGTATGCCGACACATGGGCCCATCAGAATTTCGTGGGATGGCACGATTTCTTTAACGACATCGCGCTGGATGTAAAGCCCGATATCGGACATGCCAACGCCGAGTTTCATCCCGACTGGCCCGCCCACCGGTGGGAAGACGCACGCCTGGTTAATGATCAAATTGACAATACCGACCGTTTTCTTACGGCTGCTGAAGAAATGTATGGAAAGTATCAATATTATAATAAGCAGAGCGGCAGGAAGGTGAATGCGGCCTGGAAGACGGTATCCGGTCAATTGCTCCAGGCCATGGGCGAGTCATTTTCCGGAAGCCGGAACTATTATCGTGAAGACCGCCTGGATCGTTACAGGAAACTGGCGCCGTGGCTGGGCGATTTTGACGAATCCGACTGGTTTAAAGCGGCAATCGATACAAAAGTGCTGGGCTTAAAGGATTCCGAAAACGTATTACTTTCCATGTTCACGATGCTGCGCGACAAGTTTTACTGGAAAGAGGGAACCGATAAAGAAAAAACGGACTGGTACAGGTTTCAGGAAGCTGTAAAAGAGCATCAGGAAAAGGCCATGGTGGATCTTGATCTGTTGTTCGCCAAAATGGGAGTTAACCTTCACACGGTATGACTCCTCTAAAATTCCCGCCTTCCTTGAACCTGAGCAAAATTAATGAACTTGTAAAAAGTCGAAATATGCTCACTTAATAAGCTTTTTGGGGATTTTTAAGTCACTTCGCTAAATCACAAGAACTCGGGCTAACACCCTCAAAAAGCTTGTGATTTTTAACGCTCAGTTCCTTAATAATCTATCTCCCAAAAATCTCAAATCCGTTCGCATATGACTTTTTACGGGACCATCAAAATCGAATGTTCCTAAAATAAAGGTCTCGAAAGGAAACAGAAAGCACATTCCCTTATGCGGCAGGAAATCCTCAATTTTTTGTATATTTAAAGAATATTAAAGGCGAATTCAATAAACAACCGATAAAAGAATAAAATATCACTTGAAAGCCTT
>JBFYVZ010000168.1:0-4719 GCA_041298995.1 Desulfobacteraceae bacterium | reverse complement strand
AAAAAAATTAATGGTAATAAATAAACTTGCTTTCAAACAGACAAAGGAGTGTATTATGGGAAAAATTGCTGTAAGCTGCGAGGAACCCAGCCTGGATTCTCTTGTTGATCCCAGGTTTGGTCGTGCCGCCGGATTTTTAATCGTTGATCCGGACACCCTTGAATTCAGCTATGTTGATAACGGATCATCTCAGGCCATGTCCCAGGGAGCCGGCATCCAAGCGGCTGAAACGGTTTGCCGATCCGGCGCCAAGATTGTTCTGACCGGATATGTCGGTCCCAAAGCTTTTCAGGCGCTTTTTGCCGCCGGGATAAAAATCGGCCAGAACCTGGAAAATATTACGGTGCGACAGGCAATTGAAAAATTTAATGCCGGAGAGGTTGACATGGCAACAGCGCCCAACAAAATGGGGCATGGTGCATGAACCGAAATAGCGGGAGCATTACCCGCTGCTTGCGCCGGGTTAGCGAGCGAATCTGAAATCGATTAAAATTCCTTACGGTCGAGATTCTCCGTTGCTTGCAGCCGGGAGCTTCAAAATGGCCGGCGCCAGTGGAAAAGGCGGGAGACTCGCCTGAAATAGGATGATATAACAACAAATTAAATGCATAGTTTTTGAAAGGAGAACACATTGAACACATTAAATACATTAATAGCAGTTCCTTCTTCTGCACCGGGTGGACTTGACGCGCAATTAGGCGCGCATTTTGGCCACTGTGACCTCTATACGCTGATTACTGTGGAAAATAACGAAATAAAAAGCGTTGATGTGATTCCCAGCGCTTCCCATCAACAGGGCGGATGCATGGTGCCTGTCCAGTATCTGGCTGAAAAAGGCACTAAAAAGCTGATAGCCGGCGGCATGGGTTTTCGCCCGCTTATGGGATTCAACCAGGCTGGGATTCAGGTATATTTCGGCGGAGACTTCCAGACAGTTGGAAATGCCGTGCAGGCGCTGATCGACGGCAAGCTTCCACAATTTTCTCAGGAACATACCTGCGGCGGCGGTGCGCATTGAGAGAGGTAAATAATGAAAAATATTTTGATTATTACCCGGCAGGCCGGTAATTTTTTGAAGTTGGCTGAGGGGTTGAGCTATAAGAACGCAAATGAAATTATATGGGCGGATTCCGTAACAGCCGCCCAAGCTGCCGCAGCCGGTTCTATTGACCTGATCATAATCGATGAAAAGGTGGAAGGGCAATCGTGCATGGATATTGCCAAAGATATGATTCGGGTAAATGCTATGGCCAATCTTGTCCTTGTGAGCGGCTTAGCGCCGGAAGAGTTCCATGAAGCCTCGGAGGGCCTTGGAATAATGGCCCAACTGCCGCTCAATCCCGATGAAAAGAATGCCGAACCGTTGTTGAATGCTTTGACAGCCTTGTTGTGAAACCCTTTGACGGTTTCAATAAAAAAGGAGTAACTTATGCCGCTGTTCGATTATTTATGTCAGGACTGTGGTAAGCCATCAGAGATTTTGCTTGTCACTGCCGGGGATGTTCCTTCGTGTAATCATTGTGGCAGCCGAAACTTGAAAAAACTGCTTTCCGCTCATTCTCAATACACCGGACAGCAGTCTTCACACTACCCCGGACCGAAAGATACAGCCTGCTGCGGTTCTTCACCTGACCATGCCGGATGCGCCGGTCCCGGAAGCTGCTGCGGAAAACACTGAAAAAAAATTGGCCGGATGAACGGAGATTTATAATGCATGAAGAAATGCCCGATTTCTGGCAAAATCATTCTCTCAAATATCTTGAAATGGCTTTCCGGACGGATAGACAGGAGATTATCAACAATCCCGACGGTTACGGAAAAAAAACCGGCGACTGCGGAGATACGGTTGAAATATTTCTTGTGGCAAGGGATAATTTAATAGAAAAGGCTTCGTATCATTTAAACGGATGCATGAACACCGCGGCATGCGCCAATACGATAGTCCAAATGGCGGAAAACAAGACGATAGATCAGGCATGGGAAATTACTCCGGAAGCGGTTGCCGAATATCTTGAAACCCTTCCGAAAGATCATTTTCATTGCGCCGAGCTGACAGTCGGGGCTCTGTATATGGCGCTTTCAAACCTGCTGGAACTTCGCCGGGCTCAGTGGAAGAAGGCTTACAACGTGCGGTAAACAGATCTTAAAGATATGAAGATACTCCTTGATTTATCAAAACACTGTATTGAAACCGAGGCAAAGTGGATATACGAAGAGAGTATAAGAGAATATTTCAGGGTTCCTGATTCAAAGCGGCCCGGATTGGAAGAAAAAATCGAAGGGCTCAGGAATTTTCTGGAGTATTCCGATTTTAACCATTTAAGGAGCAGCCATCAGGCTTTTGCCGGAACAGAAGGCAGCAAAGCCGTCCTTAATCTTCTTGGCCTGGATTTATTCGAAATTGAAATAGACGGCACCTTTTACAGACCGCAGAAAAAAGACCGTCGACAATTCTGACGCTCTTTAAGAACTGTTTCGGTTCATCAATAGGTTTAACCGGTGCCCAGGTTATTATTTCTAATCGTAACTTGCACGGGTCGCTTCATCACTCATGGTAGGTGCGATAATTGACTTCCATGCGGAATTTTCCCATGTTCCAAGAGAAGTGTGCATATCAAGATACTTTTTCGGTATAGGATGTGTGCCCACAACGACCTTGACCCCATAGCGTTTTTCAAGGAAGGCTTTGAATGTATCGATGTAGGGACAGGGTGGATAACCAACAACCAGTCCGGTGGCTAAATGAATAAAATCTGCACCGTTCTTTACCATCTCTTCGCCAGCATATTCTATGTTGCCGCCGGGACAACCATCGCATGTTGTAAAACCGACCAACTCAACTTCGGTGTCCGTGTATATGCTGAAAGCCCCTTCCTTGTTCCTCAAGGCTCGGAGACACTTCCCGCCCGCACAGCGACGGTAGCGATCGCAGATAATTATCCCCACCTTCGTCTTTGAATTCATTTTCACTCCTTTCAATTTTTACCTGGTGAGTCGTCACGAAATTGAAAACGGGACATGAATCCGGCGGACGACAAGCTTAATCGAGGCACTGTTAATATCCCGCAGTATGATCGCATAACTGTAGAATGTTGTTGTAATAACATAAATGCTTATCGGACTGGCTCCATGCCCTCATCCAGGTATTTCTTTGCAAGATCAATATAAAGCTGTTTGCCCATGTTCCAAAACTCTTCATCTTTTGCAGTTATCTCCCGGACGATCCGTGCCGGATTACCGGCAGCGACCACTTTTGGAGGTATAATCTGCTTAATTTTTACGACAGCGCCCTCTGCTACGATTGAACCTTCTCCAATTTCAGACCAGATACTGAGTATTGAGCCCATGCCGATAACTGCCTGATTCCCGATATATTTTCCATGAACAACAGCGCAGTGACCGATGGTGACTTTTGTTCCGATCCGGTTCGTTTCACCGGGAGGTGCGTGAACAATGACGCCTTCTTCCACTGCTGTGCCGTCTCCAATTTCGATTCTGCCGTAGTCCCCCCTCAGGATGGCTCCGTGACCGATGTAGCAATTAGCCCCGATAACTACGTTACCGATGACCGTTGCCAGATCACTGACATAGGTGTCTTTCCCCACTGTCGGCTCCCTGCCATCAAACTTATATAGCATAAAGAATCCTTTCACTAAAACGCATTTTTAATAAATAGCAATTCCCGGGTATCTATACAATATTTATTTATAATGCGTCAGGCAGGAGACACGGGAATTCCGATGAGTCTGCAGTAATGTGCGATCAAAAAAATCACAATATGTTTGGTATGTCAACGAATTATCAGCGGGTTTTATTAAAATCTGATTGGTTCAAAGTTTAAATATTCTTTTCTGGTCGATTCCTATGGCACGGAAGAGTATCTGGGGATCTTTATCCGGAATAGGGATCCGTTACCTGATTTTGATTTTACTTCGATGGATCCGCCGTGCTTGCGGACTATGCTGTCGGCAATAAAAAGTCCAAAACCCGTTCCTTCTTTCCCTTTCGTTGAGAAAAAGAGCGTAAAAAGCCTCTCAATAGTCTCCTGGTCCATTCCGGTACCGTTGTCTGAAACTTCGAAAACGATCTGGTTGCCATCCTGCGTAGTGCTGAAGAGAATCTGATGTGAAGGTTTGGATATATCCCGGATACAGGCATCCACAGCATTTTCAAGAATGTTGATAAGCGCAGAATTAAAGGCCGGAGGGTCAATTTCAAATGATCCGGCGGATGGATCAAAATCTTTTACAAATTTAATCTGAGTGTTTAGTATCTTGGATTCGATCACCATTGCCGTTTCTTTGGCAAAAGCACATACATCAACCTTTTCGAGATTCATTTCCCTGTCTTTTGAATAGAACAGGATGTCCAGTATCAATTTTTTGATTCGCCCGACCACCTGCTTTACGACTGTCCAGCCTTCAGCGGTTTTTTCCAGGTCTTCCTTTTTAAATCCGGAATCTACCAGGTACATTCCGCCGTCGAGACCTGTTAGAAGCCCTTTGATACTGTGAGATATTGTGCCTAACATCAGCCCCAGCGCGGAAAGATTGTCCTGAAGCTCTGATTTTTCCTTGATAAGGCGCTCGAGATTTTCGGTATATTCCCTTAATTTTTCCCGCATGAGAATTTTATCGCAGGCCCTTTTCAATGCCACTTCCAGTGAATCTACATTGATAGGCTTCGTGATAAATCCGGATGCTTCGTACTTGAGGCTTC
>JBFYVZ010000115.1:0-16174 GCA_041298995.1 Desulfobacteraceae bacterium | reverse complement strand
GCAAGCGCTTTTTGATTTAACGGCAGTTACATTCTAATGGTGATGATCATCTTTGCCCTTGTTCATATACGTATCATAAAAAGCCTTGCCGATACAATAAGTCATCCCGAGGCCTATAATTGTGAGAGCGTACCAGAGTCCACCCATAAAAACCATATGGGACATATCCCACATCCATTCAAAACAAAAAGGAAACATCTTTTACCTCCAAATAAAACCGTAATTATCAAACCTCGGGATTCAGCTCCTGCTCCTGAGGGAATACCGGCAGATAGCGGTACGACAAAGATATAAGGATTACACCGTACGCAACAGGTAGAATTGTTGTAGCAACCTCCTGCCAGCTCGGATAATACATGGCCCAGCTTTCAAAAGTCAGGACAGGCACAGCCATTACCTGAAGAACCATTACCCATCGGTTGACGCATGCTCCAAGTACGGCAAGAATTATGCCCGTCATCAGCAGAACAGGATTCTTCCGACCTTTCTCCGAAATGAGTATGAGCGCCGGAACAACTCCGCAGATGACAATTTCAAGTATAAGTATCCATATGCCATAGAACGGGTTGTTTGAATAAAAATCCATAAGGTTAAACCCTAATGATGGAGCTGTGACCTTGGCCCAGTACCAGGTATCTATTATTTTTGCTATTATATAAGTTCCGATCATCCAGCCTGAAATCTTGGCCAACAGCTCGATGACATTCTGTTTTACAAGTTTTTTCTTTGTTATTTTCTCCGTAATCCAGGTTATGAGAATCGTAAAACATGGTCCGCAGGCGGCTGCCGACCATGTATAGAGGAAGAAAGTCCACGGCCAGATAAAAATTCCCTCTCTGTATGCAAACGGTCGCCCGAAAAGAACACCGGGAACTCCGCCCAAGGAGCCCTGGTGAAAAAAGGAAAGAAATGCTCCGGTCGCTGCAAAAACAGCCATTATCTCGTGCATATTATGGCCAAGCCTGTGAAAGAAGGGGACCTTGTCTATCTGGCGGTTTTCTAGAATAAGCGGAACATACTCTATGGTCAGAACACCGAAATAGCAGGTAAGGCAGAAAGCCACTTCGGTCAGCATGGAGTGAACATTTGCATGCCAGAAGATGAACCAGCCTCTAAGCGGCTGTCCGATGTCGATGGCAAGGATAAGAAGCGCTGAACTGTAACAAATAAATCCTATGAGAACAGCATAGTTGATTATATTTTTCAGTTCGTCCTTCCCTACGATATACCTCAGAAATCCGGTAAAAAACGCTCCGCCTCCTAAGGCTATGACCGCAAGGTCGGCCCAGATCCACAATGCAAATCCGTAAGAATCATTCATGTTGGTCTGGTTGAGTCCCTTGAACCAGCAAAGCAGCATGGCAAAAACGCCCCATAAAAGTACCACGCCGGCTGCGCCTATCCACAAGGCAAACTGCCATGTCGGACAGCGCTTAACTCCCTTGGGTATTAATGCTGAATCCATATGTTCCTTACTCCTCAATTTCTACTGTTTCTTAATAAATCAGGCCGCAGATTTTCACAGATATCCGCAGATAGATAGGCTGTTAGCTAACAGCCTGACAGTCTTCAGTCTAAACTTCTGCGTTCATCTGTGTGAATCTGTGGCTGAATAGTTACTATAATCGAATGATGCCGGATCACTTCTTTTCCTTTTCGAGATAATTATCGCCTGCCCGTCTTACCCATTCCCTGCTCGAAAGGTAATACACCTTGGGATTCGTCTGAAGTCTTTCGAGAAGCCGGAATGCGTTCTTCTCTTTTTTCAGTTCATAAACCGCATGTCCCGGATTGTTAAGATCTCCGAAAGTAATGGCCTTGGCCGGACATGCCTGAGTGCATGCAGTCTGGTATTCATTCTCTTCCAACTCACCGCGACCTTCGTAATAAGCTTTATCCATTGCAATCTGATACCTGTGAAAACAGAAGCTGCATTTTTCAACAATGCCCCTCATGCGTACCGAAACATTCGGGCTTAAATATTTCTCCATGCCATCCGGCCAGACAGGGTCCCACCAGTTAAAATATCTGGCATGATACGGGCATGCAGCCATACAGTACCTGCACCCGAAGCATCTTGTATAAATCTGGCTGACAATCCCGGTCTCCTTGCTGTAATCTGTTGCAGTTGCCGGGCATACAGATACGCATGGTGAATGGCCGTGGTTTCCTTTTCCACCGCAGTGCTGACAGGGTCTGGGAAGATAGCAGATTTCGGCGTCGGGAAACGGTTTTCCGTTTGTCAACTTGTAAACGCGCAACCAGGTGATGCTGTCAAGCTTCTTCGACTCATCTTCCTTGAAAGGCACATTGTTTTCGGCCATACAGGCAACCATGCAGGCTCCGCAACCGGTGCACTTGTCCAGATCAATGACCATTCCAAATAGTTTAGCTTTTTCGTTATTTTGTTCTTCTTTCATCAGAACCTCATGCTCTTAATTAGGCTTTGATCAGATTGGCCCGGATTCCCCAGGCCGCATCAAGTCCGGAAGCGGGATCTTCCAGCGTTCCGATAAGTTCATTTACATTTATTCCCTTGCCCGCAAGATAATTGTCATATGCGGTATGGCCAAGACCTCTTGGCATCGCCACAAGACCGGGCATGATTCCCTCGAACAGGTTTATTTTAACTCTCGCGCTTCCCTTAGGTGTTTTGAGGGTGGCATAACTTCCGGCAGAAAGTCCGTTCGCCCTGGCTGTTGCCGGATTTACCTCAACAAGGATATCCTTTCCTTTAAGAACCGTATCTTCAACGGTTTTAACTACAAAAGGCGGATCGCCAATGTATCCGTTGGCTATCCTGAATGAATCGTAAGGCAGGAGAAACAGAGGATAAGCCTTGGGGTCTCCTTCATTGCTTGCAGAGGCAAAGAGAATTGTGAAATCTGGAATTCCGCCCGAAAGATCAAATTTACCGGGAGCAGTATTGACAACCTGGGCGGTAAATGCCGGATCAGAACTGAAGCCTTCTTCGTTCAGGTTCTTCCATTTATCTCCTGCTGTTTCTTCAAGGCATGCCTGATAATCATCCCACGGAAAGGCATCGGCAACAGGCGAACCCGTCTCTTTTGCAATAAGGATGATGACATCCCCCGCATGTTTCGTGTTGAACTGGGGGCTGACAGCAGGTCTTGCAAGGCTGACGACCGGTTTTGAAAGGCCGGCAGTCGCCGGAACATCTTCATAACGTTCAAGATAGACATGGTTCGGCAGAATAAGGTCCGAATTCGATGCGGTTTCATCCATGAAAGATGAAAAACTGACAACGAAAGGAATCTTCTTGAAGGCGTCTTTTACGGCTTTTGTATCAGGCAATGAATATAACGGATTTGATTCCAGAACAAAAAGAAGACTTACGGGAGACCCTGAATTAACAGCGCCGGCGAACCTGTTGGTAAGGCTTTTCGCTGATGAGTATTTTCCGCTCCCGGCGCCGTCGATCCGCTCTTTTTTAATTCCGGCAGCAGCAATTTCATCAGCCTGATATGCAGGCCAGGCAATATATGCGGGATCATTAACCGCAAAAACTCCGCCTTCCTTGCCTATATTCCCGGCAAGAGCATTTAATGCCTGAACGGCAAGCAACTCTCCAAGGGAACTCTGGGATTTACCTTGACCTCTGCCGCAGATTGCAACCGGTCTTCCCGACCTTGCAAAATCCGAAGCCAAAGATTCTATTGTCTCTTTTTTTATTCCTGTTATTTTTTCCACACTGTCGGGGGAATAGCCTGAAAGGACAAGATCTCTGAACCTGATAAACCCAGCAGCTCCGGCATGAACAAAATCATTCCGGTAAAGTGACTCCCTGATAATTACATGGGCAAGACCAAGAGCGAGAGCGTATTCGGTTCCGGGATTAACCGGAATCCACTTGTCGGATTTGGCGGCGCTATTTGAAAGGCGGGGTTCAATCTGTACAACTTTAATGCCTGCTTTGCGCCAGGCACTGTTCGCTCTTATCATGCGAACAGGCGATCCCCAGCCTTCAATCAATCCGCTTCCGAAACTTAAGATAAAGTCGGCTTTTTCCAGATCAAAGCCGGCCTGGGCATTAAATCCCATTGAAACGTTATTGGCAATCTCATAAGAGTCCTGAATCGACGGCATCCGCATAAAATTAGGGGACCCGAACACGGAAAGGAATCTTCTGAAAAGAGCGGGGACCGTTCCTTTATCAGAGCCTGAAATGCAGGCAACGGAGGCAGAGTCTCCCTTCTCCCTGATATCCCCCAGCTTTTTTGCAACTTCCGCAACAGCTTCTTCCCAGGATATTTTTATCCATTTTCCCTCTCCTCTTTCACCGGCCCTTTTTAAAGGAGTCTTAACACGCGTCGGACCATATAGAAGCTGCAGGCCGGAAAGGCCAAGAGGGCAAATTCCACCGTCATTTACAGGATGTCCTTCTATTCCCTCTATCTTAACAGCCCTGTTTCCAACCTTGCGGACAGAGATCCCGCAACCGCCGGGGCAAAGCGTACATGCTGATTTCACATAAGTTACTTCACCATCCGCAGGAACAGGAGTCCAGGGCCACATCTGTGTCCATATGGCGCTGTCATCCGCCAGCTTCCAGGGTAATGGTGAAAGGGCTATACCAGCGGCGCCACCAATTCCAAGTGACAAGAAACATCTTCTGTCTATTTTCATTGATTTTTCCCCTTAAACCTGAAAAACGAACGAACTTTTTAAGTGTCTCAATACAATTTATTTATTTATGGCATACAAAACATGCTTCTTTATCTGTCTGAACGCTCGATCTTTTGCCGGCTTCCTTTTCGTGGCATTCCGCGCAATCATCCATCTTCATCCTGTCCCATGTTTCTCTCTTGATTCCGGAAATGTTCTTTCCCCAGATATCGCGGCTATATCCGGTAAGCCTGTTCTCCTCATAAACTTTCAGGCTGGTTGATTCACCGATCGGTCCATGGCAGGTTACGCATTCCATTCCCGCCTTTTTTACATGGGCGGCATGGGAAAAGAATACGCAGTCCGGCTGTTTTGAATATATAAGCCAGGGAACTTCCCTCTCTTTGGAGATATACTCGTCGACAAACTTTTTCTCGTCCGGGCTGTCTCCCAGCACCTCCTGGTGGCAGTCAATACATTGGGCGTTGCTTGGAACACCGGCATACGTTCCGTCATCCCGGAAAATATGGCAGCTTTCACATCCATCGCTGACCGCCTCAAGATGAAGAGCATGGTTAAAGTCTATCGGCTGTGTTTTCTGGGAATAAAGAAGTTTCGGAAAAACCACCCATCCGATAAGAAGACTTGCAACAAAACCGATAATGAAGAAAAGGATAACAAATCCGCCGACTCCATTTTCCTGACCCTTTTCAATGCCTCCCGCAGACTGCACTTCAGCATCGGCGCCGTCCGTGTCTGCAGAAATCCCTGTAGTTTTTTCATCTGGTTTACTCATGGGAACTCCGTCATGCTGTGGTTAATAAATACACAGAAACCGCGAAAACAAACGTTAATTAACCTTTAACCAACAAAGACAGGGAACATGTATCTTCCCTTTTAACGGGATAAGCTTAAAGCCGTTTGCCCTGCCAAAAAAAATATATAATAACCAAGACTATGGATGGAAAACAAATCAGCGACTGTTTAACCTGTGTTCTCGTTCTTGTCAAGGAAAAATGATGCTGATGAAGCGCAACGAAAAAATCGGACTTTTTATGAAGCCGTCAAAAATCACTGTCCGTAACTATGCAGTCCGGGAAGCAAATTTACCCCGAAATATGTAAAAAGAACCGCACTGAAACCTATGATGGAAAGATAAGCCAGCCGCCTCCCCTGCCAGCCTCGAGTAAACCTCGCGTGAAGCATAGTCGCGTAAATGAACCATGTTATAAGAGACCATGTTTCCTTGGGATCCCAGCCCCAGTAACGACCCCATGCCGAATTCGCCCAGACCGCACCTGTAATAATTCCTGCCGAAAGAAACAGAAAACCGAACATTATCATCTGGTGGGACAGTTCATCCAGGACTTTAAAATCGGGAAAGACTTTAAGAAAGGGTTTTTCATTTTTATCATCTTTCTGTTTTAAAAGGAGCATAACGCTCAGACCGAAAGCGATTGTGAACGCAGCGTATCCGATAAAACAGGAAATTACGTGAGCGATAAGCCAGTTGCTTTTTAATGCCGGAACAAGAGGCTGTATTCTGTCGCTTATATTCGGAGAAAGGGACGCGTAGGCCATTAATAGAAAGGCGATTGGGATTGTGAAGGCGCCGATTATCCGGTTCGCATAACTTCGTTCAATTACAAGATATATAACCACAATTCCCAGTGAAAAGAAAACAAGCGATTCATACAGGTTTGACAGCGGGGCATGCCCGATTCCCAGTCTGTAAGATTCAATCCATCTTAATGTTATACCGGCAATATTTCCGGAAACTCCTGCGAGGGAAGTCCATGTTCCCAGCCTGCCGAAAAAGGGTTTTTTGAAAACAAATGAAAAAATGTAAAAAAAAGCGGCAAGGCCGTATATGAAAGTTGTTATCGACAATAAATTTGAACTGTCCATTATATTCATCCTTTTAATATAACTGCTTTTTCAGACAAAAGCTTTGAAATTCTTTGTGTTCTCGCCTGCATACCTATTTTGTTTTTATTGGCAATTCCGGCAACCATAACCCTGCTTTTCTCACCTTTTTTAACAACTTCAACACAAATTTTTTGATGCGACATGAAAAAAGCAATAAAACATCCCAAAATCATTAATATAAATCCGGTATAAACCAAGGGAACTCCCGGGTCTTTTGTAATCTGAAGTCCCGTGTAATATCTCTTTTCGGAGCTTTCAACAGAAATAACCAGATCATCTTTTCTCATCTTATCGAAAGAAGGATAATTAAGCGGTATAACGAGTTCGGTTGGGTCTCCACCAGACGGAGTCAGAATCCCCAAAAACGCTTCGCCCAGATTATGTCCCCTGAAATTAAATGAACTCGTATATTCTCTGATAACGAATTTTCCCCGCGCTTCCGGGAGATCCATCTCTTCGCCTATTGTCGCATTTTTTCTATAAATCATTCCGGTTTCACGATTTGTAAAATTAAGCTCCACTTTTTCAGGCCTTACGGTTCCGTAACTTGACTGAAAAATATTGATGCCCTTGTACCTGAGAGGATCGTTAACAATAATATCTTTTTTTATAACAGGTTTTCCATTCTCAAGAATAACAAGTTTTGAACGATATTCCTTCGGTGCTCCGGATTCATAGAAACTTACGCTGAAATCAAGGCATTGTATTTCAAAATCGAGAGGCTCTTCTTTGCCTGTATTTCTCAATATTACGCTCTTTACACTTTCTCCTTCAGGAATATTTACAGAGCCTTCGAATCCGAAAAATGAGCCTATTAACCCGCCTATAAGAAGCAATATCACGCTTAGATGCACTCCATAAACACCAAACCTGGTCCAGCGCCCTTTTTCGGCAAAAATAACAAATCCTTTCTCCGATTCTTCAATTTCAGTGTATCTAAAGGATTTTGCGACAACAGGCAGAAAAACCGATTTAAGCTCTCCCAAAGTATGATTATCGGAAAACTCCTCCTTGAACGAGTTCCTGAACCTTGCGATGTCGAAAGAAGGTTTTTTCGTAAAAACCATATTCCATGTTGAAGAGAAGCGCTCGATTGAGCATACAACGATATTTATGGTCAGAAAAAATATCAGGAATTGGAACCACCATGAATGGTACATATCGAAGATGTTGAGAAAACTGAATATCCTGTAAAGAAATTCCCCGTATTCGTGTAAATATGCAGCCGGATTTTCATTCTGCGGAATAACGGTACCGATGACGGAAGTAACCGCAAGAGTAAGAAGTAACATGACCGTTAATTTTACGGATGCAAAAAATTTCCATAATCCGTCAACAGGATTGCTGGAAACTTCGTTTTTTTTCATCATATTATAATCCTTTCCGATTAAATTCTGACGCTATCTTAAAAAGTAATGAGATGCGTTTTAACAGACAATAAAAACCAGAGCAATGAATAAAATACGGAGTTTTTTCTGAGTCACCTTTATGGTTTCTTTTCAGATAATTTTACCGGCTTTATTATAACAGATGCGGCCTTTCTGTTATCAAGGTATTTTCCAGCAAGCTCATTAAGTTCGCCCGCAGTTATTGATTCATAATCCTTTTTTATGGTTCTACACCATTCAATCTGCTGCGGATACCTTACGGATTCGGTCAGAACACTCTTAAGCCAGTAATTGTTTTTCCGCAGCATGTCCTTAACGTTAGTCAGGACAGGATCGAGCGCCCTTTTCAGTTCACTCCCGGCAACGCCGTTTTTTACGACATCTGAAACTATATTTTTAATCCTGTTTTCCACAGCAGAAGATTCTTCCGGATTTACTGCAGCCTCTGTGTAAAAGATTCCGTATCCGGGATACGCGCGACTTGGATTATTATAGGCCGAATATGAGTAAGCAGCCCCCATGTTTTCCCTTATCTCTTCACGTATCTTTTCGGAAATTACTTGCCCCAGCACATTAAAACGCCTTGTTCTGCTTATATCCCATACATCTTCAGTCGGATATGCCACAAAAATAATGCTCTTGGGATCCTTGGTTTCAACATTGATTTCATGAGACTTTGCTGAAGGAAAAACCGGGATCCCGGCCGGTTTGGGCATCGATTTTCCGGATCTTTCGGGAAGGCTTCCGAAATATAAAGAGACAAGTTTAATCACCTTATCTTCTTCAAAATCACCAACCACTGAAATTTCAACCGGATCATTCTTTATTTGCGGATCAATCCATAACCTGACATTATCAAGCGATAACATCTTGAGCTTTTCAGAAGATGGAAAACCGAAACGGGGGTCTCCTCCGGCAAGAAAGCGTTCTCCTGAAAGAGTCATGGCTCCGTCTATTGAACGTGAAAGCTCCTTATATTGCTGATCAAACCGTTCCAGGAAAAGCAGATAAGCCTCTTCCCTGTATCCGGGATCAATAATGCAGGCATACAGAAGCTGGAAAAGAAGGCGGGCTTCGTCCGATACGGTTCTTCCCGTAAAGAGAAAACGCCCGTCATCCACAGAGAAATGGACCCTGGCGCTTTTTCCTGCGAGCGCTTTTTCGATTTCATCCTTGTCAAGCTCGCCGAACCCGCTTTCATTTATAACTGCTTCTGAAAGCTCTGCAATACCCTCAAGATCACCGGGCTCTACTGATTTTCCATACCCGAAAGAGAGATTTGCCAGAATTTCATTTGCTTCAAAATCGGTTTTTTTCAGATTGAGGCGCACTCCGTTTTCAAAATCAATCTGAACAATTCCAAGATCGGGAATATCCTTTCTCTCTTTAATTATGCCCTTTACACCCGGTTCAGGAAGATAAGGGAATGAAACCGGCTTCCTCTCAAAAGGTCTTGATAACTCTTTTAGGCCGCTTTCCCTGTATGCTGCCTTTACCAGCGCTTCCGGTGAAACATCTCCTTTAATAACAGCATTGCCTGTTATGATTACAAGCCTGTGAGAAGCTTTCCATGTGTCTATGAATGAATTGTGAAGGATTTTTAAATCGATTGATTCCAGAACGGATGAATAGAATTCTTTTTCCTGCCGGGGGGCCCGGAATACTTTATTATTGTTTAAGTTCCATATTATTTCATTAGCCAGAATCCGGCTGTCACGCGTGGGCGCCTGCTTGACAGCGTTATCGAGCATGGCCGTAATATCTTTTTTTACTCTTTCATATTCCGGTTGAGTAAAACCGAACGACAATGCCTGTCTCAGTGTCTGATCAATAACCTGAAGAGATTCTTCCCACTTTTCAGGACTGCATTCAGCCGAAATGTCTGCATGCTTTATGCGGCGCAGGGAATAACCGGAACCGATTGATGCCGAAGTAAAAGGAGCCTTTTTTTTTCTTACCATGGTATCAAGCCTGTTCTGGACAATCCTGTCGGCAATTTCGGCAATAAAACGATTTCTGAGTACTTCAGAGGTCTCGGTCACTATTCCGGTCTTCTCAACCGATTCAATACTTACAGATGTATTACCCGCCTCTTTTTCATAATGGTAAAAGGCCTTGACTCCTTCATGTTCAATATCCCCGAACGACGGGACAGGTTTTATCCCGGCCTTCGGAGAAAATCCGGAAAATCTTTTCTCTATAAGGGATGCTGCCGTTTTGGGGTCAAAAGCCCCGACAATGACAAGGATGATATTTTCAGGACGATACCATGTTTCATAAAAATCCTTAAGTTGCGCCTGTGTCATCGATTCAAGCGCTTCTTCAACGCCTATGGGAAATCTTTTGGATATTCTTGAATCAGGAAACTTAAATTTCATGATTGAAACATAAGTCCGGTAGGACGCCGAATCCCTTGATCTTTTTTCTGCAAGTATCACTCGTCTTTCCCTGTCGACTTCCGAATCAAGCAGAAGAGCTCCTTTTGCAAAGTCTTCCACTATAAGAAATCCTTTATCAAGACTCTCTTTTCGTCCGTCGGGAAGGAGAATATCGTAAACTGTTTCATAAAATCCCGTATGCGCATTTGCATCAGGTCCGAACTGCATGCCCATATCTTGAAAATATTTTACGAGTTCTCCGGGCTTGAAATGAGTTGAGCCGCAAAAGAGCATGTGCTCAAGATAGTGCGCCAGGCCTTCCTGCCTGTTTTCTTCAAACATCGATCCTGCCTGAACATTAAGGCTGATCTTTACCCTGTCTTTAGGCTCATGGTTCTCCATAAGAACATACTTGAAACCGTTAGACAGACGCCCGAAAACAACAGCCGGATCAGGTTTTAGATCACTCCCTTCGTGAAGCCACGGCGCAACAATATTCTCAGCAGATACACTCCGGATACGAGAATATCCGTCATGGATTTGCCCCGGCATATCGGGGCAAAATAAAAAGAAGCCGGCTATTAAAATCCATGCCGGAGCTTTTGCGTATAACAGTTTCATGTTTTTTAACATCATAAATATCCTGATATTTGTGGTTCTTCTTCCAATTAGCGGGAGAAAGGGGTCCAGGATCATCAACTTATTTGGAGATTATTTGACGATAATAATGCAGGTAATGCATAATGGCAATGGTGAATGGATATTAAAAAAAACAAACAGAGCCTTTCTCATGCCGGCAACAGAGAAAGGCTCTTCAACAGCTTTGCGCAGAAACAGAAAATGAAAACACGGCCTCTTACTATTTTTTTATAAAAAATAGACAAATAGCTTTTCCGCCATGGCGGAAAACCTTTTAAAGATACCTGAGAGCAATAAAACCGACCGGTTATTTTGCTATGTAAACACCGCGCTCTTTTGATGCGATTCTGCCGCTCTTTGACAGCTTGTAAAGCGCATTGCTGAGCTGCCTGGGGCTCAAATTAATTTTCTCCTTGATCTTTGCAATTGCCACACCGTTTTTGCTTCTCTTGACAATACTCAATACGGAGCTCAACACTGTGACCTGAGCAGCAGCAGGTTTTTTTACTGCTGCTTTGGGTTTTACTGCTTTGGGCTTTGCTGCCTTTACGACTTTTGAAACTTTTTTATTTACGACCTTTACTGTTTTGGTTTTTACATTTTTGACTGCTCCGCCGCTCTTCTTCTTTGAGCTGACTGCGCGTTTGGCAGGAGCCGCAACTGGTTTGGAGACCGGCTTTGTCTGCTTCTTTACTTTCTTCATCTTTCCTCTCCTTTGTTTGATTTACAAGCAATTGTCGACAACTATTCTCCTGTCGCACTTTTCTTTTATTATATGATTTAATAAAAGTCAACGAATTCTGTTATATAAGAACTGATATTGACAAAGTTTTCTTCTTGTGAAAGATATCCGCATCCGGCAGATTCTTCCTTGCCTGTGATAGATAACTCCTCATTACGCGGTAGAAGCCGCTTTGCAACTTATTCAATATAGAAAGGCAGCCTGTATTACATAATGAAAGAAATGATCCATTCAACAGTGCGGAAATTTCGTATTCCCTACGAAAAAGATTTAAACTCTTCCCAGCTTGAAGCGGTTAGTCACACGAAAGGGCCACTCCTTGTTATTGCGGGAGCTGGAAGCGGAAAAACAAGAACCCTGACCTATCGTGTAGCCCGTCTTGTTGAGGAAGGAATATCTCCCGGTTCCATTTTACTTCTTACGTTTACCCGCAAGGCAGCTCAGGAAATGCTCAGACGGTCTTCCGGCCTCCTTGACAACCGGTGTGAAAACATATCGGGAGGAACATTCCATTCATTTGCCAACAGCATTTTGCGCAAATACTCCCGACAGATAGGTTTGGGATCGGGCTTTAATATCATAGACCGCCACGATTCGGAAGCGCTTATCGGTCTTTTAAGAAAAGAGATGCTGAACACCTCCCTGCAATCTTCTTTTCCAAGAAATCATACTCTCGCGACCATCTTCAGCAAAGCGGTGAACAAGGTTTTAACTATTGAAGATGTGATTTACGATGATTACTCTCATTTTGCCGATGATCTCGATACCATCATAGCAATAAATAAGTCTTATAAGGTACGGAAAACGGAACATTGCTATCTCGACTATGATGATTTACTGCTATGTTTCAAAGCTCTCATGGAAGAGCATCCCGATCTGCGGCAGAGAATTTCTTCTTCTTATGAACATATAATGGTTGATGAGTATCAGGATACAAACCAGATGCAGGCGGACATATTGACTCTTCTTGCAAGCGCCAATAAAAATATAATGGTTGTAGGCGACGATTCACAGAGCATATACGCCTTCAGGGGAGCTAACTTCATAAACATAATGAGATTCCCGGATTTATTCCCGGGAGCAAGGACTATTACTCTCGAAGAAAATTACAGGAGCGATCAGCCTATACTCGATCTGACCAATATCATCATCGAAAGGGCATCGGAAAAATATTCCAAAATTCTTTTCACAAGAAGAAAAGGAGGGGCAAAGCCGCTTTTGGTATGCGCATCAAGTGAGAACAGTCAGTCAAGTTTCATTATTGAAAAGATACGTGAATTGAATCAAAATGGAATTCCCCTAAATGAAATAGCAGTTCTTTTCAGGGCAGGATATCATTCATTTGACCTTGAAATCGAGCTTGCCCGCGGCAGTATTCCATTCAAAAAAGTGGGCGGCTTTAAATTCGTCGAAGCTGCGCATATAAAGGATATTCTCGCTCACCTGAAGGTTCTTGTTAACTCCAAAGACAGATTAAGCTGGGAAAGGATACTTATTCTCGTAGATAAAATCGGACGGCAGACCGCAAACAAAATATTTGATGCCGTTTCAAACGAAAACTCGGGTTATATGGGTTTACTCACGGCAAAAATCAAAAAACAGACATCAGAAAGCCTGTCCGGGCTTAAAGATCTTTTCGGCAAAATAGATTCGGAAGTAATGTCTGTTTATGAAATGGGCGGTAAAGTGGTTGATTATTATCTTCCGTTATTAAGAGAACAATTTGACGACCACCCGAAAAGAGCAAAAGATCTTGAGCATCTTCTGTCAATCATGGAAAGATATGACAACCTGAAGGAGTTTCTCACCGATATGGCGCTTGAGCCTCCTAACACAAGCATTGACGATTCGCTGTCCGACAATTCAGGCGGGGATGACCGTCTTATTCTTTCCACCATACATTCCGCAAAGGGTCTCGAGTGGCATACCGTGTTTGTCATTTGGGCGTTAGACGGAAGATTCCCGTCATCACATTCAATCAACAAACCCGAAGAGCTCGAAGAAGAGCTCAGGCTCATGTATGTCGCAGCAACAAGGGCAAGGAAAAGCCTCTATTTCACTTATCCTAAGGAGGTTTATGACAGAAGCACAGGAATGGTTCTTAAACGCCCTTCCCGGTTTCTCGATTCGATAAACAGCGACATACTGGGAAAGCGCTCGTTCGGTTCATTCAATTATTTTTATTGATATTTGATGAACTCGTAAAAAGTCAAAATTCCGACGGCAAAGTAAAAAGTTCAAGTTCAAGGCGTGGCAAATCCCGTTTGATGAGGCGTACTTATCGTACGCTGCAATCGCAACGGGAAGAAGCGCAACGAAGAAATCGGACTTTTTACGAAGCCGTCATATTAACCAAAACCGGCAAAACAATAACTTGATTTGCATATCACATCATGTTATTCCGCCATGCAAAAATGAACAAACTGTTATCCACGGACTTTTTCATACGGCCAATTATATCATTTAGTGTCCATCCGTAAACAAAATTTGGACATATGTAAGTTTCCAATTCGGATCCGGATGGAAACTATTTGGGCAAGTTGATATTTAATAATGAGCACTGAATATATCATCCTTATTGCTGGATTCGTTTTCGGATTTTACATGGCATGGAACATCGGGGCAAATGATGTTGCCAATGCCATGGCAAGTTCTGTCGGCGCAAAAGCAATTACTGTACGGCAGGCTGTTGTTATTGCTTCGATTCTCAACCTGATCGGAGCGGCATTCATCGGATCCCATGTAACCGATACAATACGCAAAGGCATAGTCTCGAATGAAATATTGAATGATCCGCACATTGCGTTTGTAGGGGCTCTTGCAGCGCTTCTGTCGGCCGCTTTGTGGGTCAGTTTTGCCACGTGGAAATCCATGCCGGTTTCAACAACGCACTCCATTGTGGGCGCAATGATAGGATTCGGTATTATTGCAGGCGGCTTTAAAGCAATACAATGGGGAAAGCTTACCTCGGTCATATTAAGCTGGATTATTTCCCCCGCTTTAAGTATTATTATTTCATTCATAATGTTCAGTATTATTAAAAGATTGATTATTTCGAGAAACGATTCTTTTGACAGGGCGTTGAAACTTTCTCCGTTTTTTGTCGGAATCTCGATTTTTATTGTAGTGTTATCTTTTCTCTTCAAAACGCCTCTTGGGAATACACTTTCGATCGGAACTCCGATGGCTGTTCTGATTGCAATATTAATTGCAGTATTAATCGGCTATATTGCAAAGTTCTTTTTAAAGCGCGTTAAGAAGAATATATCAGGGGACAACGGGGAGGGAATCTTCAGGTATATTCAGGTTGGAACGGCCTGTTATGTAGCACTGGCGCAGGGCGCAAATGACGTTGCGAATGCCATAGCACCTCTTGCGGTCATATATTTTTTTGTGAATACCGGCACAGTGGGAGACCAGGTTCCGGTTCCTTTTTTTCTTCTTCTTTTCGGAGGTGTCGGGATTGCTTTAGGCATAATGATGGCAGGCCGCCGTGTAATGGAGACTCTCGGCACAAAGATAACGCATCTGAGCAACAGCCGTGGTTTCTGCGTTGAGTTTGCGGCGGCAACAACGGTTCTTGTCGCTTCAAAACTCGGCCTGCCCGTTTCAACCACCCATGCCGCGGTAGGCGGAGTTCTTGGAGTAGGCATGGCCCGCGGAATGGAAGCCCTCAACCTGAGGCTTGTATATGAAATTGTCTTTTACTGGCTTTTGACCCTGCCTGCAGCAGCTTTTACCTGCATGGCCATTTATAAGATACTTCAATTTATTTTACAAAGGATGTGAATATGAGAATTCCTTTCTTATCCCTCTTCATGTCGTCACCTTTTGACGGTCTCCAGGAACATGCCGAAAAAGTCAGGGAGTGCGCGTGGGCTTTTCAGCAGGCAGTTGAATGCCATGTGGAAAACAAGTGTAAATCTTTCGAAGAGCTCCGGCAGGAAGTCATCAGGCTTGAAAGAGAAGCGGACATAATAAAAAGGCGCATCAGGGGACATCTTCCCAAGGGGACTATCATGCCTGTCGATAAGTTTCAGTTGTTCATGTATTTAAGGGAACAGGACGCCGTTCTTGATGCTGTTGAAGATGTGCTCGATTGGATTTCATACAGGGTTGAGCCCGGGATTCCGGAGGAACTTTCAAAGGATTTTTTCCTTTTTGTTGATTCGACCATAGATCCCATAGAAGAATTGAGCAAGATGGTCGCAGAAGCAAGAAAGTATTTCGAATCTTTTTCGGACAAGCAAAGAGAAGTTGTAAAGGAAATAATAAGAAATCTCCGCCATCAGGAACATGAAGCAGACAAGATTGAGCACATGTTAAAGCAGAAGATATTTAACATGGAGATGGACCCCGTTACAGTGTTTCACATGATAAGGCTCACCGAGATAATCGGCTCGGTTTCAGACCATGCTGAAAATGCAGGCGACATGATGCGGGCGATGATTGCAAAGTGAGATCTTTGAATG
>JBFYVZ010000107.1:0-17270 GCA_041298995.1 Desulfobacteraceae bacterium | reverse complement strand
TTTTCTAAACAATGTTCATTAGTCAAAGTTTATTCATAAGTCACATTACAGCTATGGAGTTTTTTGTCAAGAAAAAATCCTGTTTGTACAGCCAAAAAAATGCAGCTCTATTTTAGAATATCTTCTTATTAACTCCCTGTCCAGTAGCCTTCCGGGTCAAGTTCCCGAAGTATTTCCAGTTCATATTCCGTCGGGACAGGGGTTTTTTCAAGCGAATCCTCTATCTTAAGCGGCCAGCCCGTATTCTCAAGGATATGTCGGACAGTCACGCCGGGATGAATTGAAACAAGAAGCATCTCTTTTAAAACAGAATCGAATTTCATAATCCCGCAGGAGGTTATAACGGCAGACGGACCGCCCCTTGGAAGCCCTGACTTTTCACGCCACCCTGGACCATCACCATAACCTGGAGACGTTATATAATCAACTTTCGGAACGAGCCTGTGCTTCTCATGGGACATTACTATAATGTGCCTTTTTGCAAGGCTTGCAAGATCGCAGGCCCCGCCGCTTCCGGGAAGTCTTGTAGTAATTTTTCCTGAATTCATGATGTAGCTTGTATTTAAATTTCCGAAACGGTCAACCTGGGCGCCCCCTATAAAACTGACGTCAATGGTTCCATTTTGAAGAAGGCCCATTACATCCGATGTGTCGGAAAGCCATTTTGCTCTGAAAAGATTCGGAAGATCCCCCATAGTGAGAATAGGTTCCGGCGCAGGCGTATCCCGCACAATTCCCAGCTCATAAATTCCCACGGCATTTGGAGCATGGGTGAGTTTTGCAAGAAGAAATCCAAGAAGCGGAAGCCTCATTCCGACGAAAACAATTTCCCCGTCTGCGATTTGACGAGCGGCCGCAACAACCATAAGCTCGGAAAGTGTATAATGGTAAGAATCAGTAGCCATAATCAGCAGGTTCGGATAAAAGATGATTTTTTAATTTGAGTTTTTCAACTCGTTCATTTCCAAGTAACCGGATATAATCATCGCTGGTTTTTATATCATCGATCCAGTCTCTCATCCATTTTTCAAATTTCTGCGGTGTCTTGCTGTTCGATCTATATTCAATGAATGCGTTATGGTCCCTGTTGTAGTATCCCGGAACCGGCGAAGGGTGAGCCCCCCATGGCGCATGAACAACAGCGCTCACACGAAAGCCGGGAGTAATAACACGGTTCGGATCGCTTTCTATCACATCGGGAGATACAATCTCTTCCGCGGTAATTATGATATAACGGCTTGCGAGACATGCGTCACTTGTTACTCCCAGGTTGCCCCATAAATGGGCATTTCCATATTCGTCGGAACGCTGGGCGTGGATAATTGCGACATCAGGATTTATGGCAGAGACAGCCGTAAGAGTTTTTCCGGTAAAGGGACAGGTAATTTTTTTCAAAGAAGTATTCGTCTTAAAAAGATCGCTTCCGAGACCGGTAAGCGCAGGCATGAATGGAACCCCCATTGCACCTGCCTTGAGGGCCATTGCCACGGTCAGGTTTGAATGGTCTTCCATTTTCAGATCTCCGCCTTCTACAGAGCGCCTGAAATTGTATGACGATCCGGTTATGACATTTCCAACCCATGCCGCTCTTATTTTTCCGACGCATCCCGCGCCTACAAGCTGATCAAAAAGTATGTCGGAAATTGTGCCTATAAGCGTGAGATCGTGCTTTTTCTGCCTTATGATTTCATGGCCTGCCGCAAAGGGGATCAGAGTTTCAAGAGAAGTGCCCATGACAACTTCTGAGCCGTCAGGCACATAAAGCTTTATGGCTTCAAAAAGACTCATCAGCTTGGAAGCAGGCGCCATTTTCAATCCTAATAAGATTTTCAGATTGTTTAAAAATATCGGAACAGAAGGTACGAGTCAAGGAATAAAGCAGCTAAAAACAAAAAGCCCCGGCTATGTCGACCGGGGCTTTTATGATTTTATTCTTTTTAAAAAACGCTGCCTTATGCCTTTTCTTCAACCGGTGCGGGAGGGCTTTCAGCCGGTGCAGGAGCTGTCTTTTCTTTCTTCACCCCTTTTGCCTTCTTTGAAGCGGCAGTTTTTTTCTTCGCAGAAATTTTCGGTTTTTTCTTTTTATCCTCTTTCTTTTTACTCTTCTCGGGAGCAACAAGCTCAACTATAGAAATGGGCGCTGCATCTCCGGGACGGTTTCCAGCTTTGACAATCCTTGTGTAGCCGCCCGATATTGAGCCGAAACGATCTGCAGCTTCAGCAAACAGCTTGTGAACAACATCTTTTTCTCTGACAATGGCCAGCGCCTGACGTCTTGAATGGAGGTCTCCCTGTTTCGCAAGGGTTACTATTTTATCGGCCCAGCGTCTCAATTCTTTTGCCTTTACATCAGTAGTCCGGATGCGGTCATGCTTCAACAGGGAAGTAACCATATTTCTGAACATGGCCTCCCTGTGACTGCTTGTTCTTCCTAATTTAATACCTGCATTGCGATGTCTCATATAACCCTCTATTCTCCTTCTGCCTTGTCTTCTTCAGGAGGTACAAATCCTTCCAGTCTCATTCCAAGAGAAAGGCCCATTTCACTCAGTACTTCCTTGATCTCGTTTAAAGACTTTCTTCCGAAGTTTTTGGTCTTCAGCATCTCTGCCTCGGTTTTGCTCACAAGCTGATAAATCTTTAGAATATCCGCATTTTTCAGGCAGTTCGCGCTTCTGACAGAAAGCTCAAGCTCTTCAACACTCCGGTACAGATTATCATTAAACTGAGGCTTTTGCCGTTTATCTGTTTTCTTTTCAGCTTCAGGTTCCTGTTTCTCATCGAAATTTATGAACATTGTCATCTGCTCTTTTAATATTTTTGCGGAATAAGCTACTGCATCCTCGGGAGTAACACTCCCGTCGGTCCAGACTTCCATAGTAAGCTTGTCATAATCTGTCCTCTGTCCAACGCGGGCATTTCCAACCACATAGTTGACACGCTTTACAGGCGAAAAGACTGAATCCACCGGAATAGTTCCGACAGGAGCATTTTCGTCCTTGTTTGTCTCGGACAATGAATATCCTTTTCCGACCTTGACAGTCATTGTTGCTTTTAAAACAGCATTGGCGGACAGAGTTGCTACATGCAGATCCTTGTTTAACACTTCACATTTTCCGTCATCACTTATAAGATCTCCTGCAGTTACTCGTCCCTCGCCCTCAGCATCAATACGCACCGTCAAAGGCATATTTTCTTTTACCTTGAACCGCACTTCTTTCAGGTTAAGGATAATTTCTGAAACATCTTCGAGCACGTTTGGAATCACGCTGAATTCATGGAAAACCGAATCGAATTTAACAGATACGATAGCCGCACCATAGAGTGACGACAAAATTATCCGCCTCAATGCGTTTCCGATAGTTATTCCGAATCCTCTTTCAAGAGGTTCACAAACGAACTTGCCATAGCCGGGCGTACTGGTTACCTGAACCCTTTCAGGGGTTATCATCTCTTGCCAGTTCATGTAAATAAGTTCATTTGATGCCATTTTTATTATCTCCAGATTTTTTCAGAGGACACATTTGTGTAAATCATATAGTAAAGCTATTGAAGCTCCCCACAACAAACTGCCGGGAATCTTCGCCCATAAGGACTTTTTATCTGCTTGTAATTCGCTTGCTAACCCAGCCAAAAGCAGGGGGTTGTCGCTCGCTATTTCGGTTCAAATAAAGAAATTATCCTAAATTTACACAGATATAAATGTGTGTATTTCAATGAAACGCCTGATTTGAAGGAATGTTGCCTGCCCCGTTAATTATTATTTTGAATAAAGTTCCACTATAAGCTGTTCCTGAATAGGCATCGTAATATCTTCGCGCACAGGGAAACTCCTGACTGTCCCCTTCAGGTTGTTTTTTTCCAATTCAAGCCATTGTGGAACACTCCTTCTGACAACAGCTTCCAATGAATCACTTATAGCTTTTATATTACGACTATTCTCTTTTACCTCGATAACATCACCGGTATTAACAAGGTATGACGGAATATTAACCTTCTTACCATTAATCAGGAAGTGACTATGTTTGACAAAATGGCGCCCCTGGGAACGCGAATTGGTGAAACCAAGCCTGAAGACAACGTTATCGAGTCTTCTTTCCAGCAGAACAAGTAAATTCGTTCCGGTAACATTTTTTTGACGCTCGGCTTTTTCAAAAAATAAGTGGAACTGCTTTTCGGAAAGCCCGTACAACCGTTTTGCTTTCTGCTTTTCCCTGAGCTGAACCCCGTAATCGGATATTTTTCTTCCACGCCGTTGACCATGCTGTCCGGGTGCATAACTACGCCTGTCAAAAGCGCACTTATCCGAATAACAGCGGTCCCCCTTAAGAAATAATTTCAAATTCTCTCGCCGGCATAGTCTGCATACCGCGCCTGTGTATCGTGCCAAATCTTCCTCCTTTATATTATACCCTTCGTCTTTTAGGCGATCGGCAACCGTTATGCGGAATAGGCGTTACATCCTTTATGACAAGGATGTTAAATCCTGTTGCCTGAAGTGAGCGAAGCGCTGATTCTCTTCCCGGTCCGGGACCCTTGACATACACTTCAACATTTTTCATTCCGTGCTCCATCGCTTTTTTAGACGCGTCTTCAGCCGCAAGCTGTGCGGCAAACGGAGTGCTTTTTCTGGATCCCTTGAAACCTTGAACGCCGGCACTGGACCAGCCTAAAACATTTCCTGCGGGGTCTGTAATTGAAACTATTGTATTATTGAAAGTAGAGAAAATATGCACTACTCCATTTGTAATATTCTTTTTTTCTTTCTTTTTTGTCCGGGTTTTTTTCGCCATTTATCAAGCCCCTGTTAATTAATATTCACTACTTTTTGGTTACTGCCTTCTTCCTGACCGTAGAACGTTTCGGGCCTTTTCGGGTTCGCGCATTAGTTTTTGTTCTCTGACCCCGCACAGGAAGAGATTTTCTATGGCGAAGGCCCCGGTAACATCCGAGATCCATAAGCCTCTTGATATTCATTGAAATATCAGCGCGAAGCTCGCCTTCAACCTTGTGTTCGGTATCAAGAATCTTGCGTATGCTGTTGACTTCAGCCTCTGATAACTGATCAACTTTCATATCCGGATTAATATTAAGCTTTGAGAGTATATTTTTTGAAGCGGTTCTTCCTATACCGTAAATATAGGTTAAGCCGATTTCGACCCTCTTATGCTTAGGTAAATCTACTCCTGCAATTCTTGCCAAAGCCTATCCTCCTCTATCCCTGCCTCTGTTTGTGTCTTTTATTTTCGCAGATTACCCTGATAACGCCTTTTCTGCGGACAATTTTGCACTTACTGCAAATTTTTTTAACTGATGCCCTGACTTTCATTTACACTGCTCCTCATATATGACGGCTTCGTAAAAAGTCATTCTGCTGTGTTGCGCTTCATCTTTCGTCATTGCAGAGTACGAAAAGTACGCTTCATTCGTCAAGATTCGCGCGCCTTGCATAATTAACTTTTTACTTTGCCGTCTGAATTTGGACTTTTTATGAGTTCACCACATATTCTGGGCTGCAATTTATATATTATAACAGCAATGATACTTTTTATTTTGTTCTGTATGTTATTCTGCCGCGCGTAAGGTCGTAGGGCGACAGCTCAACCGTAACTTTATCGCCGGGAAGTATTTTTATAAAATGCATCCGCATCTTCCCTGAAATGTGTGCAAGCACCTGGTGTTTGTTCTCAAGTTCGACCCTGAACATTGCATTGGGCAGCGTCTCAAGTACCGTACCTTCAACCTTGATTGCTTCCTCTTTGGCCATAGTTCAGCTCCCGTTTCTTTCACTTAAAATAATCGGACCATTTTCAGATATAGCAACTGTATGTTCGAAATGAGCGGAAAGACCGCCGTCTTTTGTAACTGCGGTCCATCCGTCTCCAAGTATGTCAACTTCATAGCCCTTCTCATTTACCATTGGCTCTATGGCGAGCGTCATGCCGGTCTTTAATATGGCGCCCATGCCCGGTTTTCCAAAGTTCGGAACCTGCGGATCTTCATGAAGACTGCTTCCGATCCCATGTCCTACAAACATACGCACAACCGAATATCCCGCAGCCTCAACATGTGACTGAACGGCATGTGATATGTTCGAAAGCCTTCCGTTCGGAACGGCTTTTTCTATGCCTTTATAAAGAGCCTCTTTTGTGACCTGAGCAAGTCTCATGGCCTGTCCGGATATTATTCCTACAGGAACGGTTATAGCGGCATCACCGTAGTATCCGTCATAAAGCACCCCGAAATCAATACTGATAATATCTCCTTCAATCAGTTTTTTTTTCGAGGGCATCCCGTGAACAATAACATTATTCACGGATGTACAAAGTGAGAAGGGATAACCTTTATATCCCTTAAATGCCGGAGTTGCATCTCTTTCAGACGCCATTTTTTCGGCAATATCGTTTAAATATAATGTATCTATGCCCGGTTTAACTTCTGCTTCAAGGCGGCATAAAATATCCGCAACGATCTGGTTGCTTACTCTTATTTTTTCAATTTCCCTAGGTGATTTTAAAATCACCATGCTAGAACCGCCCTTTGATCCTTGCTCCGCCCTTCTTCAAAAAACCTTCATAGTGGCGGGAAATCATATGTGATTCTATCTGTGAAATTGTATCAATGGCAACTCCGACAACTATAAGCAGCGCGGTTCCTCCGAAATAAAACGGCACATTCACTTTTGTTATCAATATCGACGGGAGAACACATATGCAGGAAACATAGAAAGCGCCTCCTAAAGTTAGTCGGGTCAGGACCCTGTCAATATAATCGGATGTGCGCTTTCCCGGTCTTATACCCGGAATATAACCTCCATGTTTTTTCATATTTTCTGCCACGTCAACAGGATTGAATGTTACCGCAGTGTAAAAATAGCAGAAGAAAAAAATCAAGCCCACAAAAATCAATTCGTAAACTGCGTTCCCCGGTGTCAGCGCCGTTGCTATCCCCTGAACCCATTCTATATTTATGAAGCTTGCTATTGTTGCAGGGAACATCATAATGGAAGATGCAAAAATAGGAGGTATAACACCCGATGTATTTATTTTAAGCGGCAAGTGCGTGCTCTGTCCGCCATACATTTTCCTTCCGATTATCCTCTTGGCGTATTGAACCGGTATTCGCCTCTGTCCCTGCTCAACGAATATAATAACACCGACGACCGCTATCACAAGTACAACCAGGATGATTACAAGGAATATGGACATTTCACCTGTCGAAACGAGACGGAATGTGTTCGATATCGCAACCGGCAACCTGCAGACTATACCTGCAAAGATAATAAGAGATATCCCGTTGCCTATACCACGCTCGGTAATCTGCTCACCCAGCCACATGATAAAAGCCGTTCCAGCGGTAAGTGTAATAACAGTCATGAGCCTGAATTCCCATCCGGGATATATGACTATAGGAGCGCCTCCCGGTGAAGTCATGCTTTCGAGCCCGACGCTGATACCAAACCCTTGTATCAGGCTCAAAACTACCGTACCGTAACGCGTATACTGAGTAATTTTTTTCCGCCCCTGTTCGCCTTCCTTCGACAGGCGTTCAAGGTGAGGAATAACCACAGTTAAAAGCTGCAGTATAATTGATGCGCTGATGTAGGGCATTATGCCAAGAGCAAATACCGATAAATTTTCAAAGGCGCCCCCTGAAAACATATCAAAGAGGCCCAGGAGTGTCCCCTTGGCTTTGGCAAAAAATGAAGCAAGCGCAATACTGTCAATGCCGGGCACCGGAACATGCACTCCGATACGATATACTATAAGGAATGCCAGAGTCACCAATACTCTTTTTTTAAGCTCCGGTATCTTGAATATATTCTGAAAGCCGCCTCCGACCATATTATATAACCTCTACCATGCCGCCGGCTTTTTCTATTTTTTCCTTCGCAATCCTGCTGGCCCAGTTAACCTTTAATGTCAGGGGGAATGTTATATCGCCCTGGGAAAGCAGTTTTATACCGTCTCTTCTTCCCTTGATAATGCCGGAACGGATCAAAACAGCTTCATCAACAACCGAACCGCTTTCAAATTTTGAAAGATCGCGTATATTGACAATGGCAATCTTTTTCTTAAATATATTGGCAAAGCCGACCTTGGGCAGGCGCCTTTGAATAGGCATCTGCCCGCCTTCAAATCCTGGTCTGACACCTCCACCTGAGCGCGCATTTTGCCCCTTATGCCCTTTCCCCGAGGTCTTGCCGGTACCGGATCCAGGACCACGCCCCAAGCGTTTGCGGGAGGTTTTAGAACCCTTTGGCGGCGATAATTCATTTAATTTCATCTATCTTCTCCTCAGACTTAACCAGATGAGATACTTTGTTTATCATACCTCTGATAGAAGGAGTATCATTGAGCTCAACTGTTCTATTCAGCTTTGTCAGGCCCATACCGCGCAAAACTTTCCTGTGTTTTTCAGGCCTTGCGATCATGCTTTTAACAAGTGTGACTTTCACTATTCCAGACATTGATTATTTTCCCCGTTACAGTTCTTCCGGAGTTTTACCCCGTCTTTCGGCCACCTGCTCGCGGCTCTGTAATTGCTTTAACCCGGTAATTGTCGCTTTTACAACATTATGGGGATTATGAGAACCCATGCACTTAGTAAGAATATTCTGAACACCGACAGCTTCAAGAACAGCCCGGACTGCACCGCCTGCAATAAGACCGGTTCCTTTTGATGCGGGCTTCAGCAGAACACGTCCCGCCCCAAACTTTCCTATAACCTCATAAGGTATCGTACCATCTACAAGAGGAACGCTGACCATATTCTTCTTTGCCTGATCCACGCCTTTCCGGATAGCTTCCGGAACTTCACCGGCTTTCCCAAGTCCGCAGCCAACACTTCCAAGGCCGTCACCGACAACAACGATAGCGCTGAAACTGAACCTTCGCCCACCCTTTACTACTTTCGCTACCCGGTTGATGTGGACCACTTTGTCTATTAACTGATTTTCGCCTGCATCTTGTTTGAACAAGGGACTGCCTCCTTAACTGATAATAAAAGACTAAAAATCCAAGCCTGCTTCACGGGCGCCATCCGATACAGACTTGACACGTCCGTGATACAAAAACCCGTTACGGTCAAAAACGACCTTCTTATACCCTTTTTCGATTAAACGCTCTGCCAGAACTTTTCCCACCAGGCCGGCAACGGCTTTTTTCTTTACAGCTTCATCAATCTGGTCTTTTACTGCCTTTTCAGTGCTTGATGCTGTGGCCAGCGTATGTCCGTTTGTATCATCAATTACCTGGGCATAAACATGTTTAGCACTTCTAAATACACATAATCTGGGACGCTCATTTGTGCCGACAAGTTTTTTTCTTATTCTTACTTTTCTCTTCAAACGCGCCTGACTTTTAATATTTACTGACCCCATATAATTTTTCCTTATTTAAACAACGATCATGAGATCGAAACCAAAATTCCTTTAATCGTCAAAATCGTAACAAGTAACTCGCTGATTATTTTGTGCCCGTCTTGCCGGCCTTCTTCTGTATGCGCTCCTCAGCATATTTAATGCCTTTTCCCTTGTAGGGCTCAGGTGGTTTTAACCTTCTTATTGTTGCAGCCGCCAGACCAAGCTTCTCCTTATCAATTCCGGAAAGTTTTATAACAGTATTTTTTTCAACTGTTGCATTAATGCCGTCCGGAAGATTATAAGTTACCGGGTGAGAAAAACCGAGACTTAACACCAGGCTGTTACCTTTAAGCTCAGCCCTGTATCCGATACCGTTTATTTCAAGAATACGCTCAAAGCCCTTGTTGACACCTGTTATCATATTATTAACAAGGCTCCTTGTAAGTCCCTGCAGGGCTTTCGAGGGAATATCATCGGATAATGTTAAAACCGTTATAATACCGTCTTTAATATTTAATTCTACGGCCGGATGCACTATACCGGAAAGCGAACCTTTTTCTCCCTTGACGGTTATCAGCCTGTCGGCATATGATATCTTGGTTTTATCTGGAATTTGAATCGGTTTTTTTCCTACTCGCGACATCGATAGCTCCTATATTATTACCAAATCTTGCAGAGGACTTCTCCTCCCAATTTTTCCTTAACAGCTCTCTTGTCTGTCATTACGCCTTTTGAAGTAGACAAAACAGCAACGCCCATACCGCTATATACCGGTTTTAAGTCTGTACTCTTAACATATTGTCTTCGCCCCGGTTTGCTTGCTCTTTCGATACCGTAAATAGCGCTTGCATGTCCCTGGCCATACTTAAGGTAAACCCTCAAAACACCCTGTTTGTTGTCTTTGAGGAATTTATAATTCTTTATATATCCTTCATTCTTCAAGACCTTGGCCAGTTCTATCTTTAATTTGGACCCTGGAATATCAACGCTGTTGAATTTTGCCTTTCCGGCATTTCTTATTCGGGTCAACATATCCGCAATTGGATCACTGATTGCCATTCTTTTCTCCGATCTATTATAACCTTCTCAAATAAGTTATAAACTAAATAAATAAAGCGAGCATAAAATACAATATGTCACCAACTGGATTTAATAACTCCAGGAAGTTTGCCGGATGAGGCAAGATTTCTAAAACAAATACGACAAATTCCAAATTTTCTTATAAATGCTCGAGGCCTGCCGCATATAGGGCATCTGTTATAAGCCCTGACACTGAATTTGGGTTTTCTTAAAGCCTTATTCCTAAGCGATTGCTTCGCCAAATCATCCTCCTTATGAACTCTTCACATGGGGTCTTGAATAAAATTTTAAATCAATCCGGCCAGACGGATTAACTCCTAAACGGCATTCCAAGAAGCTTTAAAAGCTCTTTTCCCTCTTCATCATTTTTAGCTGTAGTTACTACGCATATATTTAACCCTTTGATCTTTTCAATTTTATCGTAATCAATCTCGGGGAAAATAATATGCTCTTTTATTCCAAGTGTATAGTTCCCATATCCATCAAAAGCTTTTCCTGAAATCCCTCTGAAATCCCTTACTCGTGGAAGCGCTATGTTAACAAGCTTATCAAAAAAGTCGTACATTCGCTTTTGACGGAGCGTAACCATGCACCCGATAGGCATGCCGGCCCTGAGCTTAAAAGCAGCAATAGACTTTTTTGCCCTGGTAACAACAGGCTTCTGCCCCGCTACCATTTTCAGCTCCTCTACAGCAGAATCAAGCAATTTGATGTTATGAATTGCCTCTCCCAGCCCTATATTCAGAACGATTTTATCAAGCTTCGGAACCTGCATCGCATTTTTATACTTAAAGGCTTCTATCAGCCTTGGAACAACCTCTTTGTCATAATAATTTTTAAGCCGTGCCATTATATTCCTTTCAAAAACCACGAGCCTCTACCGAATTCTATTTATCTATTACTTCGCTGCACTTGCGGCAGACGCGCGCCTTTTTTCCATTATCCAGCGTTTGCATCTTAATGCGAGCGGGCTTAATGCACTTGTTGCACATCAACATTACATTCGATACATGGATTGAAGCTTCAGCGGCAACGATTCCACCCTGCTTGTTCTTGGCAGAAGGTTTTGTGTGCCTTTTAACTATATTAACATTTTCAACAAGGATTTTATTGTTCTTTCTTATAACCCTGACAACCTTGCCTACCTTTCCCTTATCCTTGCCGGTAATCACTTTTACCTTGTCGTCTTTCTTGATATGAATTTTATTTCCAATCATACAGTTCTCCAAAATCGGGATTAAGCTATAATACTTCCGGGGCCAGTGAAATTATTTTCATAAATCTTTTTGCCCTGAGTTCTCTCGCAACAGGCCCGAAAATCCTCGTTCCGATCGGTTCTTTATTGGGTGTAATCAAAACAGCCGAATTATCATCAAACCTTATAAAAGATCCGTCAGCCCTTCTTATTTCTTTTTTGGTACGGACAACAACCGCTTTCAGTACCTCGCCTTTTTTTACCTTTGCGTTAGGAATTGCTTCTTTTACGGAAACGACAATAATATCGCCTACACTTGCGTAACGCCTTCTTGAACCACCAAGTACTTTGATGCAATAAACAACCTTTGCTCCGGAATTATCTGCTACCGTCAATCTCGTCTCTGCCTGAATCATTTTCTTAATTCCCTTTAAATATCAAACAGCCTTCTCGACTATCTTGCTGACACGCCATTTTTTTGTCTTGCTGAGAGGCCTCGATTCTGTGATCAGAACCTTATCGCCGATCTTGCAAGAATTCTCTTCATCATGAGCGGAAAACTTCGTCTGCCTTCTGATATATTTATGATAAAACTTGTGTTTGACCAGTCTTTCTACCCGAACAACAACAGTTTTATCCATCTTGTCGCTTACAACCGTTCCAACCACTTGTCTTTTCATTCCAATATTATTCATGGCAGCAATTATTCTTTATTTTTATTGAGTTTAAATTCTTGAATAATGGTCTTTAACCTTGCAATCTCATGTTTGGTCTGCTCTATCTTCTTGGGACTTTCAAGCTGACCGGCCCCGTGCTGAAAACGCAGATTAAAAAGACCCTCGGTCAACTCACTTAACTTTCTAATTCGCTCATCCTGGCTTAATTCTCTGATCTCACTCGCTTTCATATTATATATTGCTCCTGTCAACAAATTTGGTCTTAATTGAAAGTTTGTGGGACGCAAGCCTGAGAGCTTCCCTGGCAAGCTCTTTCGAGACACCTTCCATCTCATAGAGAATTTTACCCGGACGGACTATCGCAACCCAACCTTCAGGCGCGCCTTTACCTTTTCCCATTCTGACTTCAGCGGGCTTTTTTGTAAACGGCTTGTCCGGAAATATTCTTATCCACAGCTTACCGCCTCTTTTTACATGGCGGGTCATAGCAATACGGGCAGCCTCAATTTCCTTGGCGTTGACCGCGCCGCATTCGATAGCCTGCAACCCGTATTCACCAAAGTTAAGACTTGAGCCCCGGCTGGCCAAGCCCTTCATTCTTCCCTTTTGCTGTTTTCTATATTTAACTTTTTTGGGACTAAGCATTTACTTTTCTCTCCCGCCGGCTATCTGACAGCCGCTTCCAGTTGATCCTTTTTAAGAATCTCTCCCTTAAAAACAAAAACCTTGATGCCTATAATGCCATACGTCGTAAGAGCTTCGGTAACGCCATAATCAATATCCGCTCTCAAAGTGTGCAGCGGTACCCGGCCTTCACGATACCATTCCGTTCTTGCTATTTCCGCTCCGCCCAGACGGCCGGAACATATTATCTTCACACCCATTGCGCCGAACCTCATCGCAGATGCAACGCCACGCTTCATAGCTCTCCGGAAGGCGACTCTCTTGATAATCTGCTGGGCGACACTTTCAGCTATAAGCTTGGCATCTATCTCGGGTTTCCTTACTTCCTGAATATCAATCATGACTTCATGAGATATCTGCTTTTCAATCTCCTGTTTCAGAATGAGTATTTCAGAGCCTTTCTTGCCTATGATAATTCCGGGTCTAGATGCAAAAATCCGGAGCCTTACCCGCTTGGACGATCTTTCAATTTCAATCCTGGAAATCCCGGCATGACCGAGCTTCTTATTCAAGTACTTCCGGATATTGTAATCCTCGAGTATATAATCAGCATAATTCTTGCCGGCATACCATTTTGAATCCCATGATTTAATTATACCCAATCTCAATCCTATCGGATTTACTTTCTGGCCCAAGCTTTTACCTCCCTATTTCACCGATCCGTCAGCCAAAATGACTGTTATATGTGTAGTCTTTTTCAATATACGGGTCCCCCTGCCGCGTGCCCTTGCCGCAAACCGCTTCAAAACAGGACCTTGATTTGCGACGATGTTTCGGATTACCAGAGAATCAACATCTATGTCAGGATTCTGATTCGCATTCGCAACGGCCGACCTTATCACCTTCCCGACTATTCCAGCCGCTTTTAACGGCATGAATTTCAGCTCGTTCAAAGCTGTCTCAACCTTTTTCCCCTTAACAGCCCCTATAAGTTTTTGGACCTTTTGAGGAGAAATGCGTATATATCTTGCTAAAGCCCTAACCTCCATAGCAAATATTCCCTTTTCTATATCCTTACTTTTTCAGTTTGGTTTTCTTGTCGCCCGCGTGTCCGTAAAAAGTCCTCGTTGGAGAGAATTCGCCCAGCTTGTGTCCGACCATGTTCTCGGTAACAAAAACCGGAATGAATTTTTTTCCGTTGTGGACTGCGAATGTAGTCCCTACCATTTCAGGAATAATCGTCGAACGCCTTGACCACGTTTTTACGACTCTGGCTCCCCGGCTTTCCTGAATAGCCGACATTTTCTTCATTAACTTCGGTTCAATGTATGGACCTTTTTTTAACGACCTTGGCATAAATTCTCCTGAATACAAAAACCGACTTTATAAAGCCTTAAACTATAAAGTCTGAATTTATTTCTGTGTACGCTTTTTAACTATATATATGCTGGTTCTTTTGTTCTTTCTGGTTTTATAACCTTTTGAGGGGACACCCCATGGGCTGCAAGGATGGCGCCCGCCGGATGACCGGCCTTCTCCACCGCCCATCGGATGGTCAACCGGGTTCATTGCAACGCCTCTGACTTTAGGCCTTTTTCCTAGCCACCGATTTCGCCCGGCTTTCCCGAGATGAATTTTTTCATGAACAACATTACCGAGCTGACCGATTGTCGCGCAGCAGTTCAGAAGAACCATCCTCACTTCACCTGACGGTAGCTTAATCAGCGCATACTTGTTCTCTTTAGCCATCAGTTGGGCAAATGTGCCTGCGCTTCTTACAATCTGCCCTCCTTTTCCAACCTTAAGCTCTATATTGTGTATGTGCGTACCGAGAGGGATATTACTCAAAGGCAAGGAATTTCCAGGCTTTATATCTGCTTCCGGACCCGACATTACCATATCGTCCACAGAAAGGTTAAGAGGAGCAAGAATATACCTTTTTTCTCCGTCAATATAATGAAGAAGCGCGATTCTTGCACTTCTGTTGGGATCATACTCGATTGATGCAACCCTTGCGGGTATCCCTCTCTTATCCCGCTTAAAGTCAATTATCCTGTAGTGTCTCTTGCTTCCGCCGCCTATATGCCTGCTTGTAATGCGCCCGTGCACATTACGGCCTCCGCTTTTACTGGAAGCCTTGATAAGTCCCTTTTCCGGTTGTGAACTGGTAACTTCTTCAAATGATGAATAAACCTGAAAACGCCTTCCGGCAGATGTAGGTTTTACTTTCTTTACAGCCATTTTAAGCTCCTAAATCTCTATACTCCTTCAAAAAATTCAATGCTCTCACCGGGCATGAGTCTGACCACAGCTTTTTTATAATCATTTCGCTTACCGAGAATCCGGCCCCTGCGTTTGAATTTTCCCATAACCTGCATTGTTCTGACACTGGCAACTTTCACCTTGAAAATACCCTCGACCGCCTTCTTAATTTCAACCCTGTTGGCCTTGCGATCAACTTCAAAAGTTATCTGATTGGCAGATTCTTTCTGTATTGTGCTCTTCTCAGTAATCAAAGGCCTTTTAATAACTTCATACCGGATCATACAAGCAACCTCCCTTCAATACTCTTTATTGAAGGCTCAAGCAGAATCAGCTTCTCATATTTCAAGATATCATAAACATTCAGGCCTTCGCATCTCATTACCTTGATATCGGGAATATTTCTCGAAGAAAGCTCAAGGTTTTCATTTGCAGTTTCAGTAACAATCAATGCTTTTTTTACCTGCAGGTTGCCGAGAACGGACACAAAATTCTTTGTCTTCGGTTCTTCAATCGAAAGATTATCAAGTACAAGAAGATTATTCTCCTGAATCTTACAGGTCAAAGCCATTTTAAGAGCCTGCTTTCTTACTTTTTTCGGAACTTTGTAAGAATAGGATCTCGGGTCGGGTCCAAAAATGGAACCTCCGCCTCTTAATAACGGCGATTTGATATCTCCCCGGCGCGCTCTGCCTGTTCCCTTCTGTTTGTACAGCTTTCTGGTACTCCCCTTCACATCGCTGCGATGTTTAACGGAAGCGGTTCCTGCCCGTCTGCAGGCCAGCTGCATTGTAACAACTTCATGCAACACACTTTGTTTTACAGGAACATTGAAGATGCTGTCCGCAAGCTCCAGCTGCGAAACCTTATCTCCATTTATATTGTAAACATCTATTATTAACATAATCTCGTCCTAAATATTAACTTTTGTTGGCTCATTTATTAAGCAGCATTATAAAATATCTGTTTAATTCGCTGCTTTGAGCTTGCACAAGTAAATCAGGCTTGACTTTGGGCCTGGTACCGCTCCCTTTACAAGAATCAGATTATCCTGATGCCTTATATCAATTATCTCCAGATTTCTCATGGTCTGTCTTTCAAAACCGTAATGACCGGGCAGTTTTTTCCCTTTCATTACCCTTGAAGGCCATGCACTTGCACCTATTGAACCCGGAATTCTGTGGCAGTGACTCCCATGGGTTTTTCTTCCTCCGCTGAATCCGTGGCGCTTTATTACACCCGCAAAACCTCTGCCCTTGGTGGTGCCGACAACATCAACGCGGTCTCCGACATTAAATATTTCAACATTAATTGTCTGACCAAGCGTGTAATCACCGGGGTTTTCAGATGTGAACTCACGCAGGCATTCGCACGACTCAAGCGTTGACTTCTTCAGATGACCCTCAACCGGCTTCTTCATGCGTGATTTCTTTTTTTCGCCAAAACTGAGCTGGAGCGCATTGTATCCATCCGTTTCATCCGTTTTTATCTGGGTTACAACGCAAGGTCCAACCCTTAGAACTGTTACAGGCACATATTTTCCATCCGAGGTGAAGACAACTGTCATCCCCAGTTTTTTACCTATCAATCCTCTATTCATGGCTCTTACCATTCCCTATGCTACAGTTTTATCTCGACGTCTACTCCTGGAGAAAGATCCAGTTTCATCAGGGCATCAACAGTCTGCTGCGTGGGTTCAATTATATCGAGAAGTCTTTTATGTGTTCGCATCTCAAACTGCTCCCTTGACTTTTTATCAATATGGGGAGAGCGCAGGACACAATATTTATTTTTTATTGTCGGCAGCGGAATAGGTCCGATAACTTTTGCACCGGTCTTATTTGCGGTATCAACTATATCTGACGCCGACTGATCCAGCAGTTTATGATCATAAGCCTTAAGCTTGATTCTTATTTTGGTGTTCATTATCATATGTTATCTTTCTTTTTATCCGATTATTTCGCTTACTACTCCCGCACCGACTGTCCGGCCGCCTTCCCTTATCGCAAATCGAAGCTCCGTCTCCATCGCTATCGGTGTTATCAAATCCGCCGATATCGTTACATTA
>JBFYVZ010000104.1:0-10358 GCA_041298995.1 Desulfobacteraceae bacterium | reverse complement strand
GGGCTGACAAATATGTCGAAAACAAAAAAAGTGCAATGGACGCGATCAAACTTATTAAACCCGGGAAGAGAGTTTTTATCGGCTCATCATGCGGAGAGCCCCAGCATCTTGTCAGAGTTTTATCGGAAAGCACGGAGAATTTTACCGACATTGAGATTGTTCGTCTTCTGACCCTTGAAACAACCCCTCTTACCCTCATAGCCAACAAAACAAAAACCCACAGCCTTAACATCAGGTCGTTTTATTTAGGATCTGCCAAGTCAAGGGGGCTTGCAAGAAATATACGTTTTATAACTCCCATAAACCTTTCCGCAATTCCGCGCTTGTTCAAAAGCAGGCTTCTTCCTATTCATGTGGCTCTCATCCAGGTTTCTCCTCCGGATGATTTCGGATGGATGAGCCTCGGTGTTTCCGTTGATATAACCCAGGCGGCCGCTTTGTCGGCCGATCTTGTAATAGCTCAGGTTAATCCGAAAATGCCCAGGGTGCTGGGGAGAAGCTTTATTCATGTCAATGACGTGGATGTATTTGTTGAACATGAGGAAGAACTTCTGACAATAGGTGATCTTCCCGACCTTGAATCGGCAAATAAAATAGCCGGGCATATTGCAAGGCTGGTAAGTGACGGGTCAACTATACAGATGAGCCTTGGTGTGACTCCAGGCGCCGTTCTTCTTGCCTTTTCCGATAAGAACGACCTTGGAATCCATACCCAGTACCTTACCGACAGCATTATGCACCTCTTCTCAAAAGGTGTGATTACAAACAGGAAAAAGGGGTTCAATGAAGGGAAGATAGTAGCCAGCAGCGCTATAGGATCAAGAAATCTCTATGATTTCATGCACGACAACCCGGCTATAGAATTTCATCCTTCAGACTATGTTAATGATCCCGGCGTAGTGGCAAGGCATAATAAAATGATTGCCCTTAATGTGGCAATGACGATGGACCTTACAGGGCAGATTGCGGCGGATGCCCTTCCTTACAACCATTTTTCGGGCGTTACGGGCATGCTCGATTTTATCAGGGGCGCGGCGCAGGCCGAAGGAGGTAAATCGATAATAATGATTCCTTCCGCGTCAACCGATGGGAAAAAAAGCAGGATCGTTCCTTTGCTTACCGATACCGCGATAGTTGTTCCAAGAGGCGATGCGCAATATATCGTGTCGGAGTACGGCGCGGTAAATCTTTTCGGAAAGAGCATCCAGGAAAGGGCAACGGCAATGATAAGCATAGCTCACCCTAAATTCAGGGAAGAGCTTTTTCATAATGCCAAAAGAATGGGGCTTCTCGGGGAAGAGCGGACTTTGAAAGAATCGATTCAGGGCGTATATCCCATAAAGCTTGAGGAAACATTAATAATAGATAATGAAACCGTGACTGTAAGGCCGGCAAAACCGGTAGATGAAAGAAGAATACAGGAACATTTTTATAATCTTGATAAAAAAGACATTGCTTCGCGCTTTTTCCATGAAAAAACCCGGTTTGTGCAGGATGAGATGCAGGGCGTATCACAGATTGATTACATAAAAGATCTTACGGTTATAGCCCTTGTCGGCGAATTCGGTTTTGGAAAGGTTGTCGCTGTCGGAGAATATCTTCTTGATCCGGCCAGGAACATGGCAGAAGTCGCCTTTTCGGTAATAAAGGAGTATCAGGGAAAGCGGCTTGGGAAAATATTACTTAAAAAACTTTCCGAAGCTGCACGGGAAAACGGTATTCTGGGACTCTTTGCATACACCTCTCCGGGTAATCAGGGAATGATAAAGCTGTTCCAGACTTTGCCCTACAAGATAAGAACAACCTTCGAAGATGATATGATAATGTTAAGCTGCAGGTTTGATGATCCGAAGGAGTGAACAAGCGGAATATCGTACATCGAATATCGAAAATAGAAAGCCAAATATCGTGGATCGGAAAAACAGGAAAATAATATATGCATAAAGTGATGTTTTACCCTCATAATAAAAGTATATCAGCGGAAGATGGAGATAATCTCCTGCGTGTAGCAATGGAAGCAGGAGTTCATGTGAATGCTTCCTGTGGCGGTGAAGGCATTTGCGGAAAGTGCAGGGTTATAATTGAAGACGGGGCGGTTGAAGGCGGAATTACCGAAAAGCTGAGCGACGATGACATTAAAAAAGGGTATAGACAGGCCTGTCTTTCAAATGTCATAAGCAATCTCGTTGTTCGGATTCCGGTTGAATCTGCCATTGATGCAAGCGTTCTCAACATGCCTCTCAGTCCGAGGAAGACAGCTCATATAAAGGAAGTCAATCTTCAAGAATTAAGGGAGAAGGGCCTCTTTGTGCCTCCTGTTGAAAAGAGGTATCTTGAGCTTCCCGAGCCGACGGCCCAGGACAATCTTCCGGATGTTTCACGCCTGGTCAGTTATTTGAAAGCAAAGTACGATGAACACCGACTTCTTGTAGAGCTCCCTGTAATAAGAAAAGTGCCCGATATTTTCAGAAAAGAGGGTTTCAGAGTAACCGCCACCCTTGCGCGTCCTGTTCATGAGGGAAGGAAGACCCACGTTATAAATATACAGTCCGGAGATACGACCGACCGAAACTATGCGATTGCAATGGATATCGGAACCACTACTGTTTACGGCCAGGTGATCGATCTTATTACAGGAAATGTTCTTGCCCAGCACGGGGATTTTAACGGCCAGATAAGTTACGGCGAAGACGTGATCAGCAGGATCGTGTATGCCGAAAAACCGGGCGGTCTTGACAAGCTCCATGATGTAGTAATCAAAACCATGAACACGGTTATTAAAAAGATAGTTTTACTGGCAAAAATTGATTCGGATGAAATTTCAACTATAACTATTGCGGGCAACACTACCATGACCCAGCTTTTACTGAAGGTCAATCCGCGTTATATGCGCCGCGCTCCCTATGTTCCGGCCTCGACACTTTATCCGCCCATAAAAGCCGTTGCTCTGGGAATAGACCTCGGCGATCATGTCGCTGCGCTTGTCTATCCGCAGATTTCAAGCTATGTCGGCGGAGATATCGTGGCGGGTGTCATGGGCTCGGGGATATACAGGTCTGAAGAGCTTACTCTTTACATGGATATAGGAACAAATGCCGAGATAGTGATAGGAAACAAGGACTGGCTCGCATGCGCGGCATGCTCGGCAGGACCTGCCTTTGAGGGAGGAGGCGTAAAGTTCGGGATGCGGGCCACAAAGGGAGCTATCGAGGATTTTTCAATAGATCCTGTCACATTTGAGCCTATGAATATAACAATCGGAAATGTCAGGCCTAAAGGCATATGCGGTTCCGGGTTGATAACGATGGTTGCAACTCTTTTTGAAACCGGTGTTATAAATAATCTTGGAAAATTCAACAGGGATCTTAATACCCGGCGGATACGCGAAACAGACGGTATTTACGAATATGTGCTTGCATGGGCAAGCGAAACGCAGATTGACAGGGATGTGGTCCTTACCGAACCCGATATAGACAACCTGATACGTGCAAAAGGGGCCATATACAGCGGCTGCATGACACTTCTTGAAGAGGTTGGCCTCACTGTTCAGAACCTTGAGCGTATTATCCTGGCAGGAGGATTCGGGAGTTTTGTTGATCTTGAAAAATCGATAACTATAGGGCTCCTGCCTGAAATAGACCTTGATAAGGTTACCTTTATCGGGAACGGCTCTCTCCTTGGCGCAAAGATGAGCTGCCTTACAAACCGCATCAGGAGGGATGTGGTTGAAGTAACCAGAAAAATGACGAATTTTGAGCTTTCGGAAACGGGATCTTATATGGAAAACTACATTGCCGCTCTCTTTCTCCCGCATACCGACATGAATAACTTTCCAAAGGTAAAAGCGCGTTTTGAAGCAAGAAAAAAATTGAGCAATATTTAATAGATACTACTGAATCACATTTATTAATATACATCTATTGACAAACTCTAAATCTCAATATAAGGCATTTCAGTGGCATTTATAGATAAAGTTTGCTTTATCCTGAATAATTCTATCGAACTATATAATATCATAATAAAAAAAGAATGAAAGGGGGCTGATATTATTTGAGGCAGAGGCAGTTGTTTTTTACCCACCCAATTTTTTTCGTTAATCCCGCAAGGGTTCTGTTCGTTTAATCCTCGGTAATTAACTGTTTATCAAAAGGAGGCAACATTGGGTTTTGAAATCTTTAAAGAATCCTATTCCGGCGGTATTAAGAATATCACAATAGGAAAAGGAAAGAGCGCCGTTACCGTCGGCGGTGAGACATGCTATCCTTTCTATCTGTTTGAAGGAAACATGCCTAACAAACCCAGGGTCGCAATGGAGATCTGGGACATGGAACCGGAAGACTGGCCGGAATCCGTCCTTTGCTGTTTTAAGGATGTTGTTTCTGATCCTGCTGCCTGGGCTAAAAAGTGTGTCAAAGATTATGGCGCCGAAATGATCGTCCTCCAACTAAAGAGTACGGATCCAAACGGCAAAAACGCATCACCCGAAGAAGCTGCCGCGACAGTAAAGAAAGTCATCGCGGCTGTTAAGGTCCCCCTGATTATCTGGGGATGTGCCAATGCCAAGAAGGATGAAGAGGTCTTAAAAAAGATTTCAGAGGAATGCCAGGGCGCAAACCTCACAATGGGACCTGTCGATGACAAGAACTACAAGAGTATCGGTGCAAGTGCAATGGGGTACGGCCATACTATTATCTCGTCTTCTCCCATCGATGTCAACCTCGCAAAGCAGATAAACATTCTTCTTGAAAACCTTGGTGTTTCGACTGATAAACTTGTTGTTGATCCAACGACAGGCGGTCTCGGATACGGCATGGAATATTCCTATTCCGTAATGGAACGCCTGAGAATGGCCGCGCTTTCGCAGGGTGACGATAAACTGCAGTACCCGGTTATCAACAATCTTGGGAATGAAGTCTGGAAATGCAAGGAAGCAAAGCTGACCGAAAAGGAAGCCCCAACCCTTGGTGATCCTGAAAAACGCGGAATTCTCATGGAGTCTGTCGGCGCCGTCAGTTATCTTCTGGCAGGATCAGACATTCTTATCATGAGGCATCCCGAGGCTGTGAGACTGGTCAAGTCTTTTATTGATCTTCTTGCAGACGGAGGCTCGGCCGCCAAGATCGAGTCCATAAAAAAGAAACTGAGTGATGTTTCGACCGATTACAAGAAATTATCTCCCGAACCCAATCTTACTATAGAAGAAGAGAAGGGTAAAAAAGCTGAACCGGCTAAAAAGGAAGCAGCTCCGAAAGCAGAAGCAAAACCGGCTGCCCCGAAAGCCGAGGTAAAAGCCGCACCGGCGCCTGCGCCAAAGGCTGATGCTCCTGCCGCTCCGAAAGCGGATGCAAAGGCAGCGGTTCAGGATGATGCTGCCGTAAAAGCAAAGGCTGAAGCGGATGCCAAAGCCAGGGCAGAAGCAGAATCGAAGGCAAAGGCCGATGCAGAAGCAAAAACAAAAGCGGAAGCGGCAGCGAAAGCCAAAGCCGAGGCGGATGCTAAAGCGAAGGCGGAAGCGGATGCAAGAGCCAAAAAAGAAGCCGAGGAGGAAGCACTGAGGGAGAAGAGGGCAAAAGAGCGTGAAGAGCGTTTTGCGTCGAAGAAAGCGGCTCCAGTTAAAGGCAAAAAAGTTGCCATGACACCAGCTGCCGAGCAGAAGACGGATCTCGACAAGATGCTGGAAAGATTGAACAGGATACACAGAAGATTCTAATTTAACGTTATAAATATCCGGTATTCAAAACCGCCTGTTACAGGACGGACAAATCCCGGAATAAACAAATATGAGGAGGAACCTCTAATGGCAGAAGAAACGAAGGAAAAAGTTGTCAAGGCTCCCAAGGAGAAAAAGCTTGCCGATCCGGTAGCTGCATCCATTGACCTTGCGACCCAGGAAATGATCAAGCGCGCCCAGGAACTGGGAATTGAAACCGTATTTGACAGGGCTGAAAACATGAAACCCTGTAACATCGGCATCCAGGGCACCTGTTGTAAAAACTGTGCCATGGGACCCTGCCGCCTGCCCCTGACCAAATCAGTCGAAGACGGACCCGACGAACGAAAAGGGCTTTGCGGCGCAACTGCGAACACAATCGCCGCACGAAACTTTGCCCGGATGGTGGCGGCCGGCGCAGCCGCCCATTCGGACCATGGCCGCTGCGTGGCCGAAGTCTTCTTATCCGCGGCCAGGAAAGAGACCAATGATTATCGGATAAAAGATGTCGCGAAACTTTTGGCCATTGCCCCTCATCTGGATGTGGCCACTACCGTAGAAGTAGACGGCGAGGTCAAGCAACGTGATATCGACGAAATAGCCGTTGAATTTGGTATAAAAGCTCTGAACGAGTGGGGCAAGGCTGAAGGCGAACTGACCTACGCTAAACGGGCGCCGAAACCTTTGTATGAAAAATGGAAAAAGAATGGTGTTATTCCCAGAAATATTGATCGCGAAATTGTGGAGATTATGCACCGAACCCACATGGGCGTGGATCAGGACTATAAAAACATTGTTAAGCAATGTACCAGAGCATCCCTGGCAGACGGCTGGGGCGGCTCCATGCTGGCTACCGACCAGCAGGATGTGCTTTTCGGAACGCCTTCACCCCTTCAGAGCGAAGCCAACATCGGAATCATGAAGGAAGACCATGTAAATGTAATCGTTCATGGCCATGAGCCGGTGCTTTCTGAGATGATTGTGGCCGCGGCCCAGTCTAAAGAGATGGTGGACTACGCCAAGTCAAAAGGCGCCAAGGGCATTCAACTGGGCGGAATCTGCTGTACCGCCAATGAGATTCTCCAGCGCCACGGGGTGCCGACGGCAGGCAATTTCCTCCAACAGGAGTTGGTCATCGTCACCGGCGCCTGTGATGCCATGATCGTGGACGTGCAGTGCATATTTCAGAACCTGGCCAACGTGGCCAAGTGCTTCCACACCAAGCTGATCACCACCCATCCCATTGCCAAGATGGAGCAGGATAATGTCATCCATATTGAGTTTGACGAGCACCATGCCATGGATGATGCCAAGCGTATACTCAGGATTGCCATTGACAATTTCCAGAATCGCGCAGTAGAGGTGGTTATTCCCAGGCATAAGGCCATCCAGATCGCTGGTTTTGGCGTTGAGTCCATTCAATACCACCTGGGTGGAACCTTCCGCGGAGACTATTACACCTTAAATGACAACATCATCAATGGCAGAATCAGGGGCGGTGCCGGTGTTGTGGGTTGCAACAATGCCCGGTCACAGCACAACAATGAATGTATTACGTTGATCAAGGAACTGATCAAAAATGATGTTATTGTCCTGACCACCGGCTGTAATGCCATTGCATGTGCCACTGCAGGTCTGCTGGTCCCGGAAACTGCGGCGGTTTACTGCGGCCCCGGACTCAAGGAAGTCTGTGAAACCGTTGGAATTCCTCCGGTGCTCCATTTGGGCTCATGCGTGGACAACAGCCGTATTCTTCTGGCCCTAACGGAAATGGTGAAAGCAGGCGGTCTCGGCAATGATATCTGCGATCTGCCGGCAGCCGGTAGCGCGCCGGAGTGGATGAGTGAAAAAGCTATCTCCATCGGGCATTATTTTGTTTCTTCCGGTGTTTATACTGTTTTCGGTGGTATTCTGCAGACTACAGGTGCGCCGGTTTTTCAGGACTACCTCTTTAAAGAAATGGAAAAACAATATGGCGGCATGTGGGATATGTATACCGATCCCATTAAACACGCCCATGCCATTATCGCCCACATTGACAAGAAGCGCAAAGCTCTCGGCATAGACAAGGCTAGGGACAGAGTACTCATGGATATGGCTGACCGTCAGAAACTTGAAGCCATGTGATTTGGAGCTTGCTCGTTTAAAAAATACCTGAGGTTATAATAATCCTCAACGAAGGAGGAACATATGTCCAGATTAGTAGCATTTGCCGCCATTCAAGGCGGGTATAATATAGTTTCAAAGGTCGAGGGGATGTATAAGAAAGCCCTTGAGACCTACAACGCGGACACAAAAGTCGGCTTTCCGAATACCGCGTATTACCTTCCCGTAATATACTCTCTTCTTGGGTTGAAAGTCGAAACCCTTGAAGATATGAAAAAACCCCTCGATTTTGCAAGGGGTCTTCTGCCTCCCCATGTTAAGGGAAGCAATCATCTTCCCTACCTGGGGCCACTTCTTGACGCAGGCATGGCAGCCCTTTTTGCCTTTGAAATTCGGGAAGCGCTAAGATACCTGAATGAACCCGATTTTTATCTTCATTCGGAAGATATAGACCAGGAAGCCGGAAAGATCTGGCTCGGAGCTGCTGATGACACCGTTTTCAGGAAAAGAGGCGTCGAATTTGTCGATGGTTCTGCTCCTGGATTTGCGGCGATTGTCGGCGCGGCGCCGAGTCCGGAAATAGCGAAGCTTATAGTCGAAGAATATCAGAAGAGAAGCCTTTATATATTCCTGGCCGCCAACCAGAACGGAACTACGGTTGCGGAGCAGCTTCTTGAAGCAGGCGTTCAGATAGGATGGAATACAAGAATTGTTCCTTTCGGGCCGGATATCTCTTCAGCCATATTTGCCCTTGGTTTTGCAAACAGGGCCACAATGGCTTTCGGCGGGATCAAACCCGGGGACTACAAAAAAGTGTTGCTGTACAACAAGAACAGAATCTTTGCTTTCGTAAACGCGCTTGGCGATGTAAATGCGGAATGGGCTGCAGCCGCTGCAGGATGCGTTAACTGGGGATTCCCGACAATTGCCGATACCGATATTCCGGAAATCCTTCCCACCGGTATCTGCACATACGAACATGTTGTGGCCAATGTCAAACATGAGGATATGGTTCAGAGGTCGGTTGAAATCAGGGGGCTCAAGGTCTCGGTATCCAAGATCGATATTCCCTGCGCGTTCGGCCCGGCTTATGAAGGCGAGCGTGTCAGAGGCGCCGATCTTTTCTGCCAGATGGGAGGCGGCAAAACTCAGGCTACCGAGCTTGTAAAACTGGCCCAGATGAATGAAATAGAAGACGGGAAAGTTGAAGTGATTGGACCAGATATCAAGGATGTAAAGGCGGGCGGATCTTTTCCGCTTGGAATCTATGTCCAGATTGCAGGCCGTGAATTCCAGGTCGATTTTGAGCCGATTCTCGAGCGCCAGATTCACCACCTCATCAACTACATTCAGGGTGTAATGCATATCGGGCAGAGGGATATAGCATGGATTCGCGTGAGCAAGGCCGCCGTTGACAAGGGTTTCTCCCTCAAGGATATCGGCGTTGTGCTCCATGCCAAGTTCCACCAGGATTTCCAGAAAATAGTCGACAAGGTACAGGTAACTCTTTTCACTAATAAAGCCGATGTCGATAAACTGACAAAACGCGCAAGGGATGAATACAGGACAAGAGACGAGCGGGTTGAAAAGATGACCGACGAGTCTGTTCAAACATACTACTCATGCACACTCTGCCAGTCCTTTGCTCCGAACCATGTCTGCACGGTCAGCCCTGAAAGAACAGGCCTTTGCGGCGCATATAACTGGATGGACTGCAAGGCTTCTTTTGAAATCAACCCGACCGGACCCAACCAGCCGATCGAAAAAGGGGAATGTCTTGATACTGTTCTCGGCCAGTGGAAAGGTGTTAATGAATTTATTTTCAAGGCGTCGAGAGGGGCCGTTACCCATTACAACTTCTACTCGATGATCAAAGATCCTATGACTACATGCGGTTGCTGCGAAGCCATTGCCGCGACTCTTCCCACCTGCAACGGAATAATGACGGTTCACAGGGATTACACAGGTGAAACACCGTGCGGCATGAAGTTCACCACACTCGCAGGTGTTATGGGCGGAGGAGCGTCATCACCCGGATTCGTCGGGCATTCAAAATTCAATGTTACCCAGGGAAAATTCCTTGTGGGTGACGGCGGACTTTTAAGGATGGTCTGGATGCCTAAGAGTCTCAAGGAAGAGATCAAGGATAGGATTATAAAAAGGGGAGAAGCGCTCGGATATCCCAACCTGTATGATATGATAGCCGATGAGACCGTCGGAATAACCGAAGAGGAGATTATGCCTTTCCTGCAGAAAGTGGGTCATCCGGCTCTTTCAATGCCTTCGCTTCTCGGTTGATGTGAAACGACGGCAGATAACGAAGATATGTTTTAATTTGTAACTGCTCAGGAGTTTAGACTGTAGGTGTTCAGGCTTTAGATTTTTAGCTGACAACCTACAGTCCGACCCATAACAGCCTATAGTCTAAACAACCTGAGTACTTAATTTTAAATAAGGAGATAAAAATGGCATTAACCGGTATTCAGATTTTCAAACTCCTGCCGAAAACCAACTGCAAGGAATGCGGTGTTCCCACATGCCT
>JBFYVZ010000092.1:0-14113 GCA_041298995.1 Desulfobacteraceae bacterium | reverse complement strand
GCAAGATTCATGCAGCAGGAAAGTCCGAAAGAGTGAAAAAAAGGGAGAGCCCCGAGTATTATTTCATGGCGGTCGCGGAATTCGGGAAACCAAGCATCAATCTGCTGGATCTGCTTGCTTAAATTTCCGTGTGTCAGCATGACTCCTTTTGATACACCGGTTGTTCCGCCGGTGTACTGCAGCATGGCTATATCATCAAAATTGACTTTTACACCCTGGGCAATTGGAGAATACTTTTTCAAAATATCCTTCCATTTGTAAACATCGGGCGCTGGCTTGACATCGGCAGCCAGTTTCTGCTTTTTGGCAACGAGGGGGAAAAGGAAATTTTTTGGAAAAGGGAGATAATCACCTATGGAAGTATAAACAATCTGTTTTATTCCGGTCTTTTTTCTCAGATCGATCATGCGGTTTCCGAGCAGGTCAAGCGTAACCAGAACTTTTGAACCTGAATCATTAAACTGGTGTTCAAGTTCCCTGTCGGTGTATAGGGGATTATTCATCACCGTTATTCCGCCTATCTTCATTATTGCATAATAGGCGGCAACACACGGAATAAGATTGGGAAGAAGAATGGCAACCCTGTCATCTTTTTTTATGCCGAAATCGACCAGGCATGATGCGAACCTGTCCACCATATCCTTAAGGCGACTGTAAGTGACTTCATATCCCTGGAAAGATAAAGCCATCCTGTCGGGATATTTCTTTACCGAATTCTCAAAAGATTCCGGCAGGCAGATCGGATCATAATTGATGGTCGGCAAAACGCCCTTGTCGTAAAACGCAAGCCAGGGCTTATCCTGATATTTTACCTCTTTTCCCATAATTCCCTCCTTCTTATATAATTGCATATCCGGTATGGATAAAATTCCGGCGCTCAGGGAATTTTTTGCTTAAATCCATTTATTTCTGATAGAGCTATCCCCCTCCTGAATCATAAGATCAGGCCGGGGGATAGTCACATTCGGTCTGCACCTGTTTAAAAACAGCGCTCATCAATCCACTACAAGGTGAGTTCTTCTGTTCTTTGACCAGGCGTCTTCATTATGGTTTGGATCAACGGGCTTTTCTTCACCATAGCTGACTGTTTTTAAACGTGATGCCGCAATGCCAAGATCCGTGAGAAATTTCTTTGCGCTTTCGGCACGTCTCTCTCCAAGTGCAAGGTTATATTCATTGGTTCCGCGCTCATCGCAATTACCTTCTAACGTTATTGAAACATCGGAATATTTCTGAAGTATTGCGGCATGCTTTTTCAGGATTTCCTGGGCGGCAGGAGTAAGCGCTGCACTGTCATAATAAAAGTACACATCCTCGCCCATTAGTGCTTGCATGGCCGCGGCTCTTGCATCTGTCTTTACCTCTTGTACAGGAGGTTTCACAGGCTCCGGAGCCTTTTGAACAACGGGGGCCGGGGCCGGAGCCGGCACAACAGCGACAGGTTCTTTTTTAGGACAAAGGGCATTAGCCTGCGCCGTAACCTTCTTTGCCAGAGCTACTCCCTCCTCTGTGCGGCATGATCTGAATACATCATAAGCCTTGTCCCTTGCATCTTCAGCGGCTTTAAATTCATCAGGGCAGGCTTTGTCCTTCCCTGCCTGCCGCGCTGCTTCTATAGCCCGATCTGCTTCCTGCATTTCAGACCGGATGTAAATACCCGGAACTTTGCCTCGCATGGTATTTACTTCGTAACCCGCACATCCGATTAGTGTTCCTGCTGAAATAACCACGATCAACAGAGATAAAACCCTTAATTTAGTTGACATCTTCATTTTTTCTCCTTTCCGTTTTGAGATATTTAGTGCCCATCCGGAAACCAAACAAAAATCGATCAGACCGCTCCCGTTAATGTATAATGATCTTTTTTTTCCGTTTACCGCATGATTCCGAGGAGATGCCATGTAGTTTCGAACATGGGCCGTTTGATTAAAATCTTAAAATAATAATGAACCCATATCATAATTATAAAAGGAATAACAACAATAATTATTGGTAGAAGTTCTGCGCCTTGAACCCTTGAACCGAAACAACGAGTGCATACCGCACAGCTTGCAGCGGTAAGCTTCAATCTACACATCCCGGTGAAATGCTCAAAGAAGACTTTATGCCCGACTACGGTTTGACTACCACATCATTGGCGGATGCTTTGGATGTTACACGTCAGACGATCAATGAACTCTTAAGGAACAGGCGCTATCACCACTGTTATGGCGTTGCGACTCTCCCGTCTTTTTGGAAATTCTCCTGAATTCTGGCTCAATGTGTAATATTCGTTAGATTTATGGGAATCCGAGAAAAACTTTCAAACAGAAAGCAATGAAGATCACCCTTATTTGGCCCAAAAGTCCTCTGCCAAGAGCGACCAAAGTCCTCTTGACACACAAGATCCTTCTTCATATACTCGTCACCGCTAAAAGCAATACCTTATCAATATTATTAATCAAATTGGAAGGAGGTTCATGATGGCTGACTATCCGTGGTTTAAATACTACGACAAAGGAGTACCGCACACACTTGAACCCTATCCTGACAAGACGCTTTTCGAGGACGTGGCTGATGTAGCCAAGGAGAAGCCTGAGCACCGCATGATCTGGTTCAAGGGCAGTTGGATGTCATACAAAGAGATAGACCACCTGAGCGATGTCCTTGCCGCCGGGCTGGCAGCAAGCGGTGTAAAGAAGGGCGACCGCGTGGCCATGCTCATGCCGAATAGCCCGAATATCGTCATCGGTCAACTTGCCATCTGGAAGGCCGGGGGCATCTCGGTGCCGGTTAACCCGCTGTACAGCGAGGCGGAGCTGGAGTTTGCGCTTAAAGAGTGCGGCGCGGAAGTGGCCATCGTGCTGACCGCGTTCTATGACAGGGTGAAGAAGATTCAGCCGCGCACGAACCTGCGCCTGCTTATTGCCACCAGCATCAAGGAATACCTGGCACCTTTTATAAAATTCATGTTCACCCTGCTGATGGAAAAGAAGCAGGGACAGTACCTGGAGAAGTTGCAGGGCAATGATATCTGGCTGCAGGACCTGATGAAGAAACATGCCAACGACAAGAAACCTGACGTTAAGGTGACCGGCAAGGATACCGGCCTGCTGCTCTTCAGCGGCGGGACTACCGGTACGCCCAAGGGCGTAATGCTCAGCCACGCGGCCATATTCATGAACGGAAGGCAGATACACTGCTGGTCCAAGCCGCTGGCCACGGACTGGGTCGATAAACTGGTATTGTTGATGCCCTTCTTCCATGTCTACGGCAACGTGATACTGCTGTCCACGGCTATAGCCGGCCGCTATCCCACTGCGCTGATCCCCAACCCCCGCGAGGTCAAGGACGTGCTGGCTACCATTAAAAAAATCAAACCGGCCTTCTTCCCGGCTATCTCGGCAATTTTCATCGGGCTAATGAACAGGCCGGAGGTTAAATCGGGTAAGATCGATTTTAAGACCATGAAGTCCGCAGTGGCAGCGGCAGCGCCCCTCCTGCCCGAGACCAAGCGGCAATGGGAAACAATCACCGGCGGTAAGATCGTGGAGGCTTACGGCCTGACCGAATCGGGCGTGCTGGCCATGGGCCCCTTCCTGGGCAAGTGGAAGGAAGGCGCGGTAGGTATGCCTACCCCGGATACGGTAATCAGGATCGTTGATATCGACACGGGCAAGAATGAGATGAAGCCCGGCGAGGTCGGGGAGATCATAGCCAAGGGACCACACATCATGCAGGGTTACTGGAACCGTCCCGAAGCCACGGCGGAGATGCTGCGCGACGGCTGGCTCTATACAGGTGATATCGGCTACATGGATGAGGACGGCTATCTCTTCATCACCTCCCGCAAGAAGGACCTCATCAAGCCCAGCGGCCACCAAGTCTTCCCCATCGAGATCGAGGAGGTTATCTCGCAGTACCCGGCGGTTCTCGAGGTGGGTGTAGCCGGTGTGCCGGATGCCGCGCAAGGCGAGGCCGTTAAGGCCTGGGTCGTATTGAGGGCGGAACAAACGTGCACGGTCGAGGAGATACAGTCCTTCTGCCGTGACAAGCTGACCGCTTATAAAATACCCAAACATGTGGAATTCCGCGATACCCTTCCCAAGACCATGGTGGGCAAGGTTCTCCGGCGCGTGCTGCAGGAAGAGCACCTGACCAAAGGGAAATAACAGGGTTCATCCGGGTTAAGCATACTTGTCTAAAGTGATTTTGATTCCTCAGCGATCATGATAGGGATCAGCACACCGGGTTTTTTATTTGCGCCGGTGGCAAGATCCAGGTTCGGTGCAGATGGAAACAATGGCAGGTGTGTGGCCTCCTTCCTGAAAGCGCCAACCAGCCTTTTTGAGCAGTTTGTTGATCTTTATGCGGGCTGCAGCTTCTTTATGTGCCATTAATAATTATTCATAACATCGGAGTCTTCCGATTTTTTCACAGCATGCACCGATTCCCAGCGTTTATCGAGATAATACAAAATCGGAACGGTCATGCGGGAGAAAAGCAGGGAGGCTACTTCCCCGGCCATAAGGGATATCGCGAGTCCCTGGAAAATAGGATCAAAGAGTATGACCGAAGCTCCTACCACTACGGCCGCTGCAGTGAGCATCATGGGCCTGAAGCGCACGGCCCCAGCGTCTATTACTGCAAGATCAAGCGGCATACCTTGTGAAACGCGAAGTTCAATAAAATCGACGAGAATAATGGAGTTTCTTACGACAATTCCGGCGCCGGCTATAAATCCTATCATGGAGGTCGCAGTAAAAAAGGCTCCCATCAGCCAGTGAGCAGGGAGTATTCCTATAAGAGAGAAAGGAATTGCCGCCATTATCACAATCGGGGTTGAAAAGGAATGGAACCAGCCCACGACCAGCACGAATATCAGGATGAGAACTACTCCGAAAGCTATTCCAAGGTCCCTGAAAACCTCATAGGTTATATGCCACTCGCCGTCCCATTTCATTGAAAACCTGCGCTCTGTTTCAGGAACTCCCGAAGTGTGCTGGACAATTTTATAGCCTTCGGGGATGGATATGGCATCAATCTTTTTCCGCATCTCAAGTATGGCATAAACAGGGCTTTCTTTTTCACCGGCAACATCACCTGTAACATAAACAACCGGCATAAGATTTTTGTGGTATATACTCCTGTCCAGATCGGTTCTGCCTGCTTTTACAAGGCTGGAAAGAGGTATGAGGCTGCCGTCTTTCCGGGAAATTTTTATTGCTTCAAGTTTTTCAATTCCAGCCCGCTCTGAAAGAGGCACTTTTAATAAGATAGGGACATCCTCTTTTTCGAGAGGCTGATGAAGCAGCCCAGCCTGTCTCCCGGAAAGTGCGAGCTCCAGAGTACTTGTTATCTGAGCGAGGCTTATACCGTGAATGGCCGCCTTTTCCTTATCAACAGACATGTTGTATCTCGGCTGATTTTCTTCCATGTACCAGTCAACATCAACCACTCCGGGCGTTTCTTCGAATATTTTTTTGATATTTTCAGCAAGTTGCCGTTGACGACTGTAATCAGGGCCGTATATCTCCGCAACAAGTGTTGAAAGAACAGGCGGGCCTGGCGGTACTTCCGCAATTTTTATCCTGGCATTATACTTTTCGGCAATCTTTTGCAAAGGGGGACGTATGCGTTTTGCTATTTCATGGCTCTGATCTTTTCTTTGCCCCTTTCCTGCAAGATTCACCTGGATGTCGGCCACATTCGGCCCCTTGCGTAAAAAGTAGTGACGAACGAGGCCGTTAAAATTGAAGGGCCCGGCAGTTCCCGCATAGATTTGGTAATCGACAACCTCATTTACTGTTTTAATGTAATCACCCATTTCAAAGGCGGCCGATAAGGTCTCTTCAAGAGTTGAATATTCGGGCATGTCTATTATTATCTGAAATTCACTCTTGTTGTCGAACGGAAGCATCTTGACATGAACTTTTTCTATCAATACGAGGGCGCAGGAAGCTAAAAGAAGAAAAGCAACTAGAATAAGAAAGGACGTACGCCAGAATGGTTTTTCAATGAGAGGAGTCATCACCCGGCGGTAAAGCTGCGTGCTCCACCCCTCTTTTTCATGGCTTTCCTCTTTATTCTTCTTGTGGCTGATGAGTCTGACGGAGGCCCAAGGGGTCACAATAAACGCTACAAGAAGTGAAAAAACCATTGCAGCAGAAGCGCCAACCGGGATCGGGCGCATATAAGGGCCCATGAGGCCGCCCACAAAAGCCATTGGAAGTATGGCTGCAATAACGGTAAAAGTTGCAAGTATGGTCGGATTCCCAACTTCATCAACAGCCTCTATTGCAACTTTACGCTTGGGACGATCCCTGTTTTCAGGAAGCCTGTAATGGCGGACAATGTTTTCGACAATAACTATGGCATCGTCAACAAGAATCCCGATTGAAAATATAAGCGCAAAAAGAGTTATCCGGTTTAATGTATAACCATAAAGGAAGAATACGGACAGGGTTAAGGCCAGAGTTACGGGTATTGCAAGGGCAACAATACCTGATTCCCGCCGGCCAAGAGTAAACCATATTAGTATTGACACAGAGATGATGGCAATGAGCATGTGCAAAAGAAGTTCATCCGATTTTTCTTTTGCAGTTTCACCGTAGTGCCTTGTTATAGTCATATTTATGTTGTCAGGGATGATTGTTCCCTTTGCGTTTTCAATTCTTGCAAGGACCCTGTTTGCGACTGTTATGGCATTTGTACCTTTCCTTTTTGCCAGGGTAAGAGTGACGGCCGGCTTTATGCCATCAGGCAGAGTCTTCCCTGAAATTTTTTTTTCCTGTGCTGCCGGGCCCGTTCCAAAAAAGACGTACTGGCCGGGCTCAACCGGTCCGTCCGAAACAGAAGCCACATCCTGGAGAAACACAGGCCTTCCGTCATTAACAGATACCACGATCCTTTTTACATCTTCGGCGTCTTTAAGAAATCCTCCGGTATGAACAACAACCTGGCCTTCCTGTGAAGGGAAAGATCCCGGATCAGATTCCATGTTGGCGGCGCATACCATGGAAAAGAGGCGTTCAGGATCAAGCCCGAAGGCCGAAAGCCTTACGGGATCAATACTCACTTCAACCTGACGTCGTTCTCCCCCGATCATGGTCGTTATGGATACATTATCTTCGCGTTTTGCAATGTTTTCAACTTCAGCGGCAACGCGTCTTAACGTATAATGATCCGCATCTTTTCCCCAGAAGGTCAATGCAAGAATAGGGACATCATCTATATAACGGGGTTTGACAAGCGGAGGAGAGACGGAGCATGGAATCCTGTCCATGTTTGCCATGAGCTTTGACTGAAGCCGGACGATAGCACCTTCTTCGTCCTGACCGACAAAAAAACGGACGATAGCCATCGACATGCCTGGGCTTGACGTTGAGTATATGTATTCTACACCGGGAATTTCCCATAAAAGCTTTTCCATGGGGGAGGTAACGCGCTCTTCCACCTCTTTTGCGCTTGCACCCGGCATTGCAACGAAGATATCAATCATTGGAACTATGATCTGGGGCTCTTCTTCCCGTGGGAGCGCAATAACCGAAGCGATTCCCAGCAGGATAGATGCAATAATGATAAGGGGAGTCAGCTTTGATTCAATGAAAAAATCGGCAATTTTTCCTGCCACGCCGGTCTTAGGATTCATGAAACGGCCTCCACGCTCATTCCGTCAGCCATATTTGGGGGTGGATCCGGTAAGTAGAGGTCTCCAGGCTTTAAGCCGGAAAGAATTTCCACTGATTTGTCAAAGGATTTGCCGGTGCGGATAATTCTGTAATGGGCTTTTTTGGCGTCATCAACAACATAAATTCCTGTTAACTGGCCCTGGTTTACCAACGCTGAAGAAGGAATCAAAAGCATTCTTACTTCTTCTGAAGGGATCTGAACCCGGGCATACATCCCGGTGTGAACATTATCCTGCGCCTTAAAATCGATCTTAACTAAAAAAGAACGGGTTTTGCTGTCTGCCGCCGTTACTAAAGCGCTGATCACTCCTTCAAGAGAAAGATCATTTGCGGCCGGGATGATGATATTAACTTTTTTGCCGGTACCGGCATTTTGCACGTGCCTTTCCGGAACAACCAGCTCAATGTAATACCCTTCTCTTCCTTCAATGCCGAGCAAAGGGCTTCCCGGTGAAGCAAGATCTCCGGTTTCGACCATTTTGGCCGTGACCAGAGCGTCGTAGGGTGCAGTGATTACCGAATCCTTTTTAAATGATTTCGCGGAAGCAAGAGCGGCTTCGGCTTGTTTGATTCTGTGGCTTGCAGCCTGAACCATTGCTTCAGCCTGCGAGAGGGCTGCATCAGCCTGGTTGTTCCGTGCCTCTGCCTCCTCAAACTCCTGCCTGCTAATCGATTCATCTTTTAAAAGGTTTTGATAACGCCGGTAGGTTGCGCCCGCAAGTTTTGCTGAGGCTCCGGCTGAATCGGCTCCTGCGAGAACCGCTGTGTGCGCCCTGACTGCTTCCGCAGCAGCCTCTTCAGTCTGCTGCAATTGTGCCCCCACCTGGCTGTTATCGAGAAGAATGAGGATATCGCCCTTCTTTACGAAATCGCCTTCTTTTACATTTATCGCTTTTACTGCGGCCATCAGCTTGCTTGACAGGGTGCTTGAATCTGTCGCACGGACTGTTCCCATTGCTTCGTAGAGAAGCGGCTGCTTTTCAATCCGCGCCTCCGAAATCCGGGTCTTTATAAATCCGGGTATTTCCTCTTTTGAGTTGCCAGGTTCTATCTTCTCGCTGCAGCCTGAAAAAGCGATAATCAATAAATATATTATTAAAATTGACGCTGTTCTTTGAAGCATGTCGGATTCCCCTTACTGTAAAATCTCATTTATGGTTCCTGCAACCGGAGCAAGCCCGCTTGCGGAGACGTTAATTAGTTTCCGGACGGACACTAATTAAGATTTCTGAATGTTGTAAGCATATTCGGGTGATGAATCTCCTCCTGCATGTCAACCGTGTGGCAAAGAGCGCAGTTTCTATTTGCTCCTATGGGATAGCGGTTGTTCTGATACATGAGAGGCTGAAAATTAGCTCTTTCATCTCCAAATATGTTTGTGGCCGGATACTCTGCATGTGTTATTCCATGGCATGCCGGACACATGATTCCTACTTCGTCTGAACGCATTTTGTATAGAGATTTAGTATCCCTGGTCCACATGTTTTGGGGTGACTGGTCCGTATCCGGAGGATTAAAACCTGTATGGCAGTTTAAACAGTCGGGCTGGTTTACCCATGGTTTTCTTGGTTCAATCTGTGTAACAGAATCCGCCAGTCTTGGATAAAGATTTTTCATTAACTTTTCAGCGCTTTTTTTGCCCTCCTTTTTTTCATGTATCAAAAGACTTAAGGCATGATCTTCCATTTTCCCATGGCAGTTTGAGCACTCAAGGCCGATATTGCTGTGAATTCCTCTGTAACTTTTTGAGAATCCGGATGAAGTATGACAGTTGCTGCAGGGATCCGGGTCATTTTTAGATATGTAATTGGCATGAAATCCATGTATTGATGCTGAAAGGTTCAGATGTTTTGTACCGATGTCAGTGTCTGCCTGGTCTTTGGAATGACATTTTGAACACATTTGAGGATTGCCTCTTTTTGCAAGCGCTTCAAGCTCAGTCCGGTTGGACCGGTCATGCGCCCTTATTATATCAAGTGCTGTTTCATCCGAAAGGCCGGTCATACTTTTTTTTGCCCAGTTTCCACCATGGCAGTTGCGGCACCCCATTTCCGTTGATACCGGAACAGAAATTCCGGTTGAGCATAATACCTGTCCATTTTGAGCATCTCTTGCCTCAATGTATATCATTGGAAAAGGAATATATGCCCCGTCTTTTCTGTAGGGAACAACGGGTATACCGGCTGCTGAATATGCCATAATGTTTTCGTTATAATCCATTTTGCCGTCCGTTTTATTTCCCGATAATCCCTCATTCTCATTTATCTCGCGACCGAAAAGGGCCTTTGAATGTTTCCAGAAATCGATCCGGGATGAAGGCATGTCAAACCCATCCTCGATTCTGTATGTCAATTCAATGTTGCCTGTAACAATTTCAGGTGGTTTCCCCCTTTTTATGAGCTGGGCGTATATTGTTGTCCCTGGATTGGATAAACCAAAAAAGCGATTGTTATCAGAAATATAGTGCATCCCCTGCCCTGTCCAGCCGAGTAAAACATATTCGTCTTTGGAGGGATCAAAAGGAAATGTTTTTGTTTTAAGGGAGGGAATTGAATGCTCGGAAGGGATTTCATCCTTTCTGCCGTTTAGCTCCTTAACAATGTAGGCTGCAAGGGCCTTTACCTCTTTGCCGCTTCCCGGGAAAGGAGGCATATATTCATTTATCTTTCCCATGCCGGTCAACATTGACTCCATGCCGTAAGTGGAAAATTTTTTTGTTGCCTTACGTATGTCATTTACAGGGCCTCCGACTGAGTGGCAGGAGATGCACATAAACCTGAAGATTTCCTTTCCTGCCATGAGTTGATTCTTGTCATCGATCTCTTTATTCATGGCCCATCGCGAATTTTTTAATATCCCGTTATTGCGTATGAAATCAATTTCTTTTACCGGAATAGAGTTGGAATAAATATCTCCGTATATTACGTACGGTCTTCTTCCGGCTTCCCTGATCCATTCGAAAGAGCCCATATATAAAAGGCCCATTACAACAAGGCTGGAGGTTACAATAATTTTTAACGGAGAGGAAATGCGTACTGCCATCAGAACACCGCCTGCAAAGATAAGAGGCGAAAGAAATAAAAAGGCTTTTATAAATGGCGGGATTTCCGGTGAACTTTGCAGAATCATCAGTTTTTGGGGTTCGGGGAGGGAATTGATATACCATGATGCTGAAGCAATGAGAAAAATAAAAGGAATAATCAGCCATCTGGCGCAGTAGCTCTGTATTTTATTCCTCAAATCATTTTCCTTAATGACAGAAGAAGTAATAAAGCCGAAAAGCCCCGCAAGCATGAAAGCCATGAATGTCCTGAAAAAAAGAGACGGCCAGAAAGAGGGATTAAAAAAACCGTCCCAGAAGCTTTTGGTCGAAAGCCACTCCCCTGGAGTCAGCATGAATGTGACAATGCCATTGATTACAAAAAGCGAAAGCCAGCCGAATACAAAATAAAGCCAGCCTACGGCAAGATGTTGCCTCCTGTTCATCTTCCCAAAGGTATAGTAATACACGAAAAGCGCAACAATCTCTCCAAGGAAAAAAACCCATTCCGTAGCGAAGCCGAAAGCAAAATTATGTATCAGAATAGATGTGGCGGCAGGGTTTAGCAGAGAGATGGCAAACCATATGCCGACACCCGTAATTGCCCCGAAGACCATGGAGACAAGAAGAAAAAATCTGGTGTGCTTTCTGGTATATTCGAGAATACCGAAAGAGTTTTCCCTGTAGCCTTTCATTTCGGTAAGGACAAGGAACAACCCGCCGCCGACAGCGAAATGAGCAACATAAACATGAATAACCGCGATGAAGGCGATAAGAAAACCGCCCCCAAGGAAATCAAGCTCCCAGACAGGATAGTTGATTATATAATTGTACGGCATAATTTCAAACTCACCAAGTATGAAGGTATCGTAAAAAGTCTAAAATCCCGTCACTCCCGTGAAAACGGAAGTCCGGAACTATCTGAATAACTTGGATAGCGCAGTGCTTCACTACGTGTCCCGCTTTCGCGGAAATGACGAAAAAATGGAATCCGGACTTTTTGCGATTCCGTCAAGAGTCCATCAAGATGGTTTTACCTGCAACGCGCATCTGATAATATAAATAATAATAATCGTGCTAACGGTCAGGGCCGCCAAAAACATTATCATGGGAGAATACTGATAAATTGTTTTAAGCTTTTCGATGGAAAAATAAGGTTTAAGATAGGCTGTTCTGACCATATCCCTTACGAGTACCATAAAAAATATGCTGATTATTGTAGCCCAGGCCGCAGGCCACACCTTTTTTATAAAGCCGAAAACAAGAGCTGCAATTCCGGCAAATAAACCTGCAAGGAAGACAGCAGAATGAACCATATCTCCGCCAAGGAAAAGAAACATTATATCTCTTGGCAAACTGATTAAAAACCAGATTCCGACACAAAACTGGACCAAGGTGGCGTATATAAAATATTTCATGCCTCTGGTAATATTTATGTCTGAATGACTGACGCCGTTTTTCTTTTTTCGTTGCCATGTTATTGCAATAAAAAGGCCGCTTACTGCAATGGATGCAATTACAAAGTGAAAAAACCGGGGGAAAAGAGTCGGATCTGAAAGATTAAGAATTGTTCCTGACGGATTGGTAAAATATCGGGTCCATGAGCCTGGGATAAGCATTAGTGTCATGTTGTTTGTATATAAAAAAGCTGTAATCAGAAGTAGCAAGGCCGATAAACCTGCAGCATACTTTCGGGCCCGGGCGAGGCTTTCGAAATTGAATTTATATATATATGCTGCATAATAGGCTGTTATAAGAAGAAAAATAACCGACAACCAGTAAACAGCCATAAGAATGGAGCTTGTATAAAAGAAGTTTCCATAAAGAACCTGCAAAAACAGCAGAGGAGCCACACCAAAGTTAATGGTAAAGGCTATTATAAAAGTGTTTTTTTGGGAAATCTCTTTTTGAAGATAAATCAAACTGCCGTCTGATTGGCGATTGATACCGCTGATGAATGCTATTATTGCAGACCCCAGCATTATATTCATGAGAAGAATATGGGCTGTAAAGGTTGTAATCAGCAAAACCTTGAACCATGCCCAGTGAACGGGTATTATGTCAGGGGCAGGGATAAGAGACGCAGTATCCATAATAAAATATTTCCTTTTGCTTACAAAATGATGTTCTCAAACTAACCTTCATATCCGGGGCGGGCACAACGAAGCATGAAAATACAGGAGCCGGGAGTCAGGAGCCGGAATAACCATGATATTGTTTTTCTTCTGTATCCTGTATTCCGACTTCTGTCTTCTCATATAAAGACAGTAAGGCGCGACGGTCCTTTATGATCTCTTTTATGGAAAATTCTGTAAATTTGCCTTCACTAAAAATCTTTAACTTCGAGTCGTCATCTTTTATGGGCAATAGAATGCTTTCTGCTTCAACAGAATCAATCGCACATATGGCCCATGTTGCAAGTCCTCGCAATATTGTATTCCGTGAACTGATAAAGGGGATAAGAAACGGCATGGAATCCTTAACAATCTCTGGTCTCACGCGGGCAATCCGACCGATACCCCATATAACTCCCTGCTGGAGAACTTCATTTTCAAGATAGTTCCCGTTTTTATTGATGAAGGAGATTAAAATACGCGCATATTCATCTCCAAGCTTTTTATTTCGTACGATTATTTCACCCATGGCTTCTGGAGAGCCCCAGCCGATTCCTCCGGATTCATCGTTTAAATTCCACATGAGGCGGCGCATGACAACTCGTGCAGATTCCATGTCAGATGCTGCTATCGCTGAAACCACTTCTCCCATAGCGGTGACTGCGCGCCATTTAATCAGGTCATCGGTATTATAGAGACAGGAAAAAAGATGACTTACAACCTGTCTTCCGGGAAATTTACGGATTTCAGGAAGCCGTTCATTAAAATTATTTGCGGATAGAATTTCAAAAACTCTTTTTTTTAATCTCCTTCCTCCGATTCGGTTGGCATCCATGCTTTTCCCGTCGTTCGTACATCGTACATCGAATTTCGCAATATTTGATATTGGATCATGCCCAGGAAATGCAATCTGAAGGACAGTTTTTAATAGCCTCATCAACATCCGTTTCAGGATAAGAGGGAATCTCTGAGACTTCAATATAACCTGCGCTGCTCAATTTGAAAACAGATGGAGCAACTTCTATGCATATGCCGCAAAGTACGCAGTCGCCAAGTTCAACAACCGGTGTCTTCATTCGCTGTTTTTATCCTGTTATTGCTTTTCCTATCTTCTTTCCCAGTTCAATGCATGCTTCAATGGATTGGTTATCAGGTACGTATTGAACCTTCAACCCTGGATCGATGATTTCAATATTCATTGATTCAAGTTCATTCTTAATAAGATTTACAGATTCTCCGCTCCATCCGTATGAGCCGAAAGCAGCCCCGATTTTATTTTTCGGCTTAAG
>JBFYVZ010000052.1:0-7326 GCA_041298995.1 Desulfobacteraceae bacterium | reverse complement strand
GATCGGAAAATGGGAAATCTTAAAAAAAGGGGAAGACATTCTTATTTTATCTGTAGGCAGCTCCGTTCATGAGGCTTCAGAAGCACATAAAATACTGGTCTCAGATTACGGGATTTATTCAACTGTAGTAAACTGCCGTTTTGTTAAACCGATTGATCTTGAATTAATTACTTCTCTTGCCGGGGAAATTCCACGCATCATAACAGTAGAAGAAAATGTCCTTCAGGGAGGATTCGGGAGCGCCGTGCTTGAATGTCTTAATGATCACGGCATATCAGGTTTTAAGCTGGAACGACTCGGCATACCCGATCTTTTTGTTGAACATGGACCTCAAAAGCTGCTCAGAACCAAATATAAAATAGATTCCAATGCGATAGTTAATTCAGCATTAAAGATTATGAGATAATGGTATCCTGATGTCAGAAAAGAAGAAACGGCTCGATATTAAACTCGTTGAATGCGAAATAGCGCAAAGCAGAGAAAGAGCGAAAAGCCTTATAATGGCAGGCAAGATTACCGTAAACGACAAAATCAAGGACAAGCCGGGCACACTGGTTTCTGAAGATGATGCCATCTCTCTTAAGGGGAAAGAGATACCCTTTGTCAGCAGAGGTGGAATTAAGCTTGAATCGGCTTTAAAGTCGTTTAATATTGACATCAATGGATCGGTTTGCCTGGATGTTGGGGCTTCAACAGGTGGTTTTACAGATTGTATGCTTAAATATGGAGCAAAGCAGGTTTTCGCAGTTGATGTCGGTTACGGGCAAATGGCATGGAATCTCAGAAAAGATCCCAGGGTTGTTACTATCGAACGCGCCAATATAAGATATTTGCCTTATGAGGCTGTCTCCCGGTCTGTTGATCTTGTTACAATTGATGTTTCCTTTATTTCCCTCAAAATAGTTGTTCCGGCCGTACTCAAGTTTATGAAAGCAAATGGATCCATTATTGCCCTTATTAAACCGCAGTTTGAGGTTGGGAAAGGTAAAGTCGGTAAAGGTGGAGTTGTAAGGGAATCTTTCATCCATGATGAAGTGATAAAGAATTTGTCAGCTTTTTTTATAGAAACAGGTTTAAAAATAGAAGGTGTGATAACTTCTTCCGTTACTGGCCCTAAGGGCAACAAGGAGTTTTTAATTTATATGAAATATTGTGGTGTATAGGGTTCGCAATATAAGGATTTTCAGCTTGATTTTGTTTAAACAAAACTATATGCCTGAAAAAATCAGAATATTCAGCACATCCGATCAAAATACTTTATAAGGAGACCTTTGAAGAGGGCATTATGCAAAGGGCTCATAGAGAGGAGTTTAAATGAGTGAGCGGTTAAATAAATTAAGAAATATTGCTCTTGTCGGTCACGGAGGTTCCGGAAAAACATCTCTGTCTGAAATTATGCTGTTTAAAACCGGCGCCATAAAGCGTCTTGGGCGAGTTGAAGACGGCAACACTGCGATGGATTTTGAACCGGAAGAATTAAAACGGTTAATAAGCATCAGCAGCGGATTTTACCAGCTTAACTGGAAAAAGCATGTTGTTTCACTTATTGATACGCCTGGGGATCAGAATTTTTTTACCGATACGATAAACAGTATGCAGGCCGCCGATGGGGCTATAATTGTAATTGATGCCGTTGACGGCATAAAAGTTCAAACCGAAATGGCATGGGACTATGCAAAAGAATTTGGTCTTCCATGCGCCATATTCATTAATAAGTTGGACAGGGAACGTTCTGACTTCGCTCGTACATTGAAGGATGCGGTTGGTATTTTTGACCCCAAACCAATTATAATTCAATTGCCGATCGGATCTGAAAACAATTTCAGGGGAATTGTGGATCTTATCACCATGAAGGCACATGTTTGCGGTCCTGACGGTAAAGTCACAATTGGCGATATCCCGGCAGATATGATTGAACTGGCTAACAGAGAAAGAGAAGCTCTTATTGAAAATGTTGCTGAAGCAGATGACAAACTTATTGAAAGATATCTTGAGGGAGAAACTCTTTCAGATGACGAAATAAAATCGGCTTTACGAAAAGGCACAATATCCAGAGTATTTGTGCCCGTTATTTGTGGTTCGGCAATTAAAGATATAGGCATAGATCTTTTATTCGAACTGATCATAAATTGCATGCCTTCTCCAAACGAAAGAGCACCTAAAAAAGGGGTTAACCCGAATAACGGCGCAACAATCGAGCGAACCCCCGATCCTGAAGCTCCATTTTCCGCCCTTGTATTTAAAACAGTCGCCGATCCATATGCCGGGCGCCTTTCAATAATGAAAATTGTTTCCGGTTCACTTGGAGAAAGCGGTAATTTTTACAATGCGAATAAAGAGTCAAGAGAGCGTTATAATCAGCTTCTCATGATAGCCGGCAAGGAACAAAAACCGATTACAGAAGCAGGCGCAGGAGAAATCGTTGCTGTTGCCAAACTTAAGGAAACCACCACCGGCGATACATTGTGTGATGAAAACAACAAAATCAAATTTGAAAGCATGAAACCACTGCCCACACTTATATCCTTTGCGGTAGGATCAAAAGTTAAAGGTGAGGAAGATAAAATATTCATTTCTCTTTCTAAGCTGCTGGAAGAAGACAGCGCTTTGAAAATCGAAAGAAACGCTGAGACCAAGGAAATACTCCTGTCGGGAAGAGGCCAGGTTCATATTGAGGTTGTGGTTGAGAAGGTAAAAAGAAAATTCAATGTCGATGCACAGCTTAATACTCCCAAGGTTCCATACAGAGAAACAATAAAGAAAAAAGTCAGGGTTCAGGGAAGGCATAAAAAGCAGTCCGGCGGACATGGTCAGTTTGGTGATTGCTGGATTCAGATGGAGCCTTTACCGCGAGGAAGCGGATTTGAATTTGTTGATGCTATTGTTGGAGGCTCTATTCCACGGCAATATATACCTGCTGTTGAAAAAGGCATTATTGAATCATGCCAGAAAGGCGTTCTCGCCGGATTTGCGTGTGTCGATTTCAGAGTAACTCTTGATGACGGGTCTTTTCATGCTGTTGATTCATCTGAAATGGCTTTTAAGGTTGCGGGATCCATTGCTTTTAAGAAAGCCGTTCAGGAAGCAAAACCGGTGCTTCTTGAGCCGGTAATGAAAGTCTCAATTACAACCCCTGATGAATACATGGGCGATATAATGGGAAACCTTAACAGCAGGCGCGGCAGAGTTCTTGGAATGGACACCGCCGGTAAAAACCAGGTAATTCTGGCAAATGTTCCGATGTCTGAATTTCTGACATATGAGCCGGATTTAAGGTCAATGACAGGAGGCCGGGGAATCTATACCATGGAATTTTCGCATTATGATGAAGTGCCTGCTCAACTCGCAGAAAAGATTATTGAAGAAGCAAATAAAGAGAAGGAATAACAGACGCCATCAGACCGATACCGGAATTATAAAGGAGAAAGTGGACCCTTTACCGGGTTCACTTTCCACCCATATTTTGCCGTTATGATAATCAATAATTCGCTTTGTTATAGTCAAACCCAAACCGGTTCCGCGCGGGCGCCCCAGTTTCGTATCAATCACCTGTTTGAATTTTTCAAATATCATCTCCTGATGTTCGCGACTGATCCCTATGCCGTTATCCGAAACATCAATCCTCAAGTGTTTATTTTTCCGGCTCAGTTTTATATTAATATTTCCATCTTTATTGTCGCAGAACTTTACCGCGTTTGAAACAAGATTGAACATTACCTGTATAAGCCTGTCCCTGTCACCGGACACGGGAGGAATAGCGGCCGGCAGGTCGAGATTTACTCTTATATTTTTTTCATGAATAAGCTGGCTTGTGGCATTAACGGCTTCATTGACTATATCTTTTAGATCAATCAGGGAAAGCTGCCATTCCATCCTGCCCGATTCCATTTTCTGATAATCCAGAATCTGGCTGATAAGACGGGTTAATCTTTTGCTTTCATTAATTATTATGCCTGTGAAATTGCTGTGTTTTTCAGGGCTTATATCCGGATTCTCGTGAAGTATTTCAGCAAGAGATCTGACCGAGGTAAGAGGTGTTCTCAATTCATGCGTGACAGTTGAAATAAATTCGTCTTTGAGCTGATCAAGCTCTTCGAGCCTTTCATTTGCGGCCTTCAACTCTGAGGTTGCTTTTTCAAGCTCCTGTGAATATGCGATAACCTGTCTTGTTTCATCCAGAATATTCATCACTTCATCAATGCCGATGGGTTCTTCCTTGACAACCGAATCGACCATGACGTGCGCTGAGGCCGATCCTATGACACCGGCAAGCAACTTCTCAGCATAACTTACAAGTCCGGCATCCGCTGTTAAAGCGGCTTTCCAGTCGATGTTTCGCTTTTCCGCATATGAGGAAAAAGCCTCATCGGCCCTTTGCTGCCCGAGAAACCTGCTCAAAAGAGACCTCAGGTCAGGAACCGATGCCGTTCTCCTCCATATCGGAGATTCATCTGTTTCGCCCGAATGTCTGAATACATCCACGAAAAGAGTTGCCTGACTGTGTTCAATGGCGGTCGGGCGACTGTACAAAGATACTCCTGTGTAAGCGCCTATATTGACAAGCATGCTCCAGAACAACGAATGAGCTATGTGATCAAAATTCTGAAGCCCGAAAAGCTGGAAAGGTTTTAAAAATGCTATTCCGAAAGGGCCATCTGTTACAAAACTCTGGGGAAGAAAACCGGCCTGAACAAGGGATGGGAAAACGAGCGTGTATACCCATACCAGAAAACCTGCAATCAATCCGCTTAAAGCCCCTGCCCTTGTCCCTCTCTTCCAGAAAATTCCTCCGAGTATGGAAGGGGCAAATTGTGCGACCGCGGCAAACGATACAAGACCTATCGATACCAGGGCATAAAACTCACCGATGAACCGGAAATACATATAGCTGAAAAGAAGTACCAGGACTATGCTGCTCCTGCGTATTGCAAGCAGAATGCCGCTTATATCTGCCCGTTTTGATATCTGGAAAAACTGGACGCGTATGAGAACCGGCATTACGAGATCGTTGCATATCATGGTTGAGAGCGCGATTGTTTCAACAATTACCATTCCTGTGGCTGCGGACAAACCGCCGATAAAAACAAGAAGAGCAAGACCTTCCTTATGTTCGGCCATGGGAAGGGTCAGCACAAACGTATCGGCGTCCACTTTCCCGATTCCGAAATGAAGAACTCCTCCAAGCGCAACCGGCATGACGAAAATGTTTATGGCAAGAAGATACAAAGGGAAAAGCCATATGGCCTTGTTCAAGTGTTCTTCATTCACATTTTCAACAACGGCCACCTGGAATTGCCGCGGAAGAAACATTATAGCCATCATTGACAGGAATATATATATTATCCAGTCGGTATAGGCTCCGGGACTTTCTCCCATCGTAAATAATTTTTTTAATTCGGGAACAGCTTCGGCTTTTCTGAAAACATCCCCGAAGCCGTCATATACTCCGTAAGTGATAAATATCCCTACTGCAAGAAATGCGACAAGCTTTACAATTGATTCGAAGGCTATTGCAGCCACAAGCCCTTCATGGCGTTCTGTAGCTTCAAGGTGACGGGTTCCGAAAAGAATGGTAAATACCGCAAGCAGAAGCGCTACATAAAAAGCCGTATCGGCAAGCACCGGTATATCCGCAAAATGAACCGGTTCTGAAATCAGCGGATACTGCCTGATAATAAGATAGCTGGTAGAAATCGCCTTAAGTTGAAGGGAAATATAAGGTATGATTCCAAGAACAGCAATAATCGTTACGGCTCCACCGAGAGTCGTGCTCTTGCCGTAACGTGAAGCAATGAAATCAGCTATGGAGGTTATCCGGTTAACCTTGCTTATCCTGATTATTTTTCTTAACACAAACCAGCCGAGAATTGCTATGAGAGTCGGACCTATGTAGATGGTGAGAAATCCGGGTCCGGTGTTGACGGCGCGTCCGACGCTTCCATAAAATGTCCAGGCCGTACAGTAAACCGCAAGCGACAGTGCATATATATAAGGATTGCTTATAATGCTTCGCCCGATATCCGCCCTTTTGTCGCCATAGTATGCAATTGCAAAAAGGAGTCCGATATAGCCGAATGAGACTGTCAGAATGGTTCCTGTCTCAAGCATAGTGATGCCTCAGTCCTTTAGGAGTCGGGGGGGAACTCGGTTTTTTGAGGATATTTGTTTATAATGACAACCAGAACAATCGATAATATCCAGACAAAAAAAAGATACAGGTATAAAACCGGAATACCCGATATTGTTTTTGAAATATTGAAGAGAGATAAAATCGGATAATTGTAGAGAACAACAACAAACAAAAACAAGCCTATAAGACGTCTGCTTTTTTCCTTATCAAAAGTCATCGGCTAATCTCCCTGGGAGACCTTTGCATAACACCCCCTTTTGTCCGATTACTGTGTCAGGCTCAAATTTTAATCCTCGAAATACTTACGTGTATTCCTGCGGTTAAAATTATTGCCTTCCTTGTACTTGGGCATAATTGGGCGTTCTTCAAAGGTCTCCCTGGCTGTTTCCTGAGCATTTTTTGCATGGAGCATAACCATCCCGGTAAGCATCCCGCTTTCCTTTATAGATTTTTATGCTGTTCTTGTCAATTTTTCCTGCAAACGGGCAACTCTTTAAATGAAATCGTTTTGATCTGCTGTTTCCTGTATATTCCACCGGATCATCATTCAGATTCTGCCATATGCCTTTATTCGACAGCATGGCATTCTGCTGTGACTTTAAAAACAGTTCTTCGTATTTCACATTCGGTTTTTTCGGCAGACAGTAAGCATATCCGGCTGTTATCATGGCATTATTAATAAAAGTACCATCCGGTAAAAAGACATACGCAAGCAACCGGCCATATTGATCATATTTTTCAACGTCGAATTCGAGGCTAACTTTTTTCAGATAAACCAATCTCCGGTTTAATTCTCTTGCCTCATCCCCGAGCGGTTCCGCTTTTGAATATTCGCTTTCAACTTCCGGCGCATTTATGCCTATGTATCTTATACGCCTTCCATCTTTCAAAACAATGGTATCCCCGTCATCCACCCATCTGACTTCATAAAGCTCGGAACATTCGGCGTAACCGACTGCGTATAATAATAGCAGAAAAAGAAAACCGCTACCGATTATATTACCACGAATCCGATCTTTTAATTTCATTATATAACCTAAAAACTTATCTGACAGGATTTACAGGATTAACAGGATGATTTGTAAAACTGCTCCTGAAGAGCGGCCTGAAACACGCATCCGCTTCGCGGAAGGGAGTCGGTGCAGACGATGGCAACATCCTGTCCATCCTGTTAATCCTGTCTAAAAAACCTTAAG
>JBFYVZ010000282.1:0-3919 GCA_041298995.1 Desulfobacteraceae bacterium | reverse complement strand
GGCCATGTTAGCCCCATGTTTTACATGCCAGTCATACAATAAAGTTCTTTTTAAAGTTTTATGCATAGTTAATTATGGTTCCTTTCCAATTGCTTTTATTTCAAGGGAGTGTAATTCCTTTCAGAAGTCAGGATTCAGAAGCCAGAAGCCAGAATAAATAAGAAAACGTTTCAGATCAGGCGGGAGGTTTGAGGCAAATGGTCGATGAAAAGAAAAACGAGGTTGGCCTTTTGCCATATCACCGAGCCCCTGAATCTTGTCACCTATTTTTTATTCTATCTTCTGCATTCTGTCTTCTGGCTACCTGAGCAGTTACGTTAAATAATGTACGGGACAGTTAGATTATAATTTTTATAAACTACAAATGTTTCAACTGATTGGATTCCGTCTATTTTAGCAACCTCCTTGGTATAAAATTCGAGTAAACCGAAACTTTCTTTTAAAAAAACAATCAACATTAAATCAAAACGCCCCGTAACCACACAGGCCGAAACAACACCGCGCAACTTGCTTAATTCTTTTCCTTTATTGACAAGGTCCATTGTGTTAAGCTTGACTCCGACCATTGCTACTTTGTGCCCGGGGATCAATTCGGGATTTACAAGCCCGGTTATCGTCAGGGCGCCTGTTTCAATCATCTTGTTGACCCTTGAGCGGATCGTGTTTTCCGAAACCGCCAGTTTTTCAGATATTTCTTTGAAAGATTTGCGGCCGTCACGTAATTCTTTTAAAATTGATATGTTGATTTTATCCAGTTTCATTCTTTAAGAACCTCCCCGATCATATCCTGTTCAAATGCTAAATTATATTTGAATAAATTGATGTTTTTGTCAATATTTTATTGAAATATGTATCATACTACAAATAATTAAAAATATAATACTTGAAATAGATCGATTATATTGGTAAAAATTGCTGAGGAAGTTCAGGACAAATCAGGAGGAAAAATCGATGAACAGTAAAATGGTCATTATAGGAGCAGGGCCGGGCGGTTATGCGGCTGCTGTCAGGGCTGCTCAATTAGGAGCCGAAGTAACTGTTATTGAAAAGGAAAGTGTTGGAGGAACCTGTCTTAACTGGGGCTGTATTCCTTCAAAAGTAATGAAAACTACGGCCGAGCTTTTAGAACGCTGTCGGCATGCTCAGGAATTCGGTCTCTCTTTGGCAGGCGACATTAAAGTGGATATGAAAGTATTGATGGAACGGAAGAGAAGGGTAATTCAGGACCAGGCCAAAGGGATTCATCGACTGCTTGAGCATCATAAAATAAAATTTATAACAGGAACGGCCCGCATTGAAGGATCCAACTTGATCGGGGTGGTTTCGGCGGATGATAAAACCATGGAAATACCTTGGGACACCCTGATTCTGGCGCCTGGTTCCAAACCATTCAACATGCCGTCTTTTGCTTTCAATGGCCGGACCATTCTATCAAATAATGACATTTTGTGTCTTGAAGAGCTTCCAAAGTCCATTTTAATTCTCGGCGGCGGAGTGATCGGCTGCGAATTTGCCTCAATTTTTGCTGCTTACGGGGTCAAGGTGACTGTTGTTGAAGCTATGTCGCGACTCTTGCCTCTGCCTGCCGTTGACGAAGCCTGCTCCAGGGTTCTGCATAGAGAGATGAAAAAACAGAAGATCGATATTATCCTTGAAAGGTCGGTTCAGGAGATTGAAGAAATTTCCGGCAGATGCCGGGTGACTATCGGGTTTTCTCCTTTCATGGATCAGGCAAAAGCCACAACAATAAAGCCCCTGATCATGGAGGTGGAAAAGGTTCTGATCTCTATTGGCCGGGAAGCCATGACAGCCGGAATCGGCCTTGAGAAATTAGGTATCAGGACAGACAACAGAAATTGGATCATAGCGGATGAATACATGGCAACGAATGTGCCGCATGTCTATGCCATCGGTGATGCCCTTGGACCAGCCAAGGTCATGCTGGCGCACGTTGCATCAAGAGAAGGAATCATAGCGGCTGAAAATGCTCTGACAGGGAAACGCAGGATGAATTATAACGTCATCCCCAATGCCATTTTCACTACGCCGGAGATCGGAAATGTCGGTTTGAGTGAAGTCCAGGCCAGAGAAAAAGGGTTTCAAGTCATGGCGGAAAGCGTTCTCTTCAGAAGCATAGGCAAATCCCACGTTGTGGGAGAAATTGCCGGAGAGGCCAAGATCGTTTCTGATGCTGAAAACGGCAGGATCCTGGGCGTTCATCTGATCGGGCCGAATGCAACGGATTTGATCGCTGAAGGGGCTCTGGCTGTGCAGACCGGGTGTACTCTGCAGGAATTAGCCGAGACGATTCATGCCCATCCCACCTCAGCCGAAATCATGCTGGAGGTTTCGCTTAAGGCTTTGGGCTGTGCTATGCATGGATGAGGGTTTTCAATGCGGGGAGCTTTAATAATTACTTGGAGTCTTCAAGTGCAAGACGAAGTTTTTTTGTGGTGTTGAGGATAACGTCGATTATCTGCTGAATTTTTGCAGAGTCCATGGTATTGGATAAGCCCACCACCCATACTGCAAGGGACGGACCTTTCCTGTTGCGCAGAGCAACTGCTACCGCCTTTATACCAGGGATATACTCTTCATCATCAATCGCATAACCAAGATCCCGAACCCGATCCAATTCGGCCAGGTATTCTCCTTCATCAACGATTGTGCGGAGAGTGTAGCGTGGAAGCCCCTTTTCTCTGATCATCTGTTTAACATGATCAGTGCGTATCCCGGCAAGAAATACCTTACCGACCGCACCTGCGAAAAGCGGTATAGTGGTGCCTGCAGGCGCTGAAATTTTTATCGGCTCTTCGGCTTCGGCAGTAATCATGATCAAAACGCGTTTGCGGATTAACCCGCCCAAAAATACAGTTTCGCCGATTTGTCCCCTTATTTCGTTTATGAATGGCTGAGTTATTTCAGCCGTTTTAAGATAGTTCCAGTTTGAAAATGCCAGATCCGTAATGGCCGAACCGAGATAAAACCTGCGGCCATCAGGCTCCTGTGCCAGGGCGTCCTCCCGCAACAGCGCATGAATCAAGCCATGAGTCGTGCTTTTGCTGTATCCCAGCTTCTGTACCAGCTCGGTCTGTCCGAGCATCCTGGGTGATTCAGCCACGACCCGCAACAGTTGGAAAATCTTGTGTACTGCCGGGGCCTTATAGCCAGGACCCGTTGCGTCTGAAGTTTTTTTCTGCATAATTTCTGCTTGGTGTCCATCTGGAAATCAAATTCGGACATATATGAGTTTACAATTCGGAAATAGGCAATTTTGGGCAAGCTCAAGGAAATCAAGGGATTGCGCGGGGACATACGCGATGTATGTCGCACAAGAAATCCCGCGGATTGACGCCAAGATCGCACAAAAGGGCCATTTCCGGATGGAAACTATTTATAAATCATGGTTTCCCCTTTGTAAAGTTTTTTCGCCGGCAAATAATTATCTCCGGATGGAAACCAACCGATTCATGTTTCGGTTCATAACTCATTAAACAACTTATAATTCTTTACAAATATTGTCTGTTATATTACATAATCATTACAATTGGACTATTACGAGAGCATCATAAATTAATGGATATCAAGAAAAGACTTTATTATATTCTTCTGGTAATTTTCCTTGTGGTACTTGCCGGAAGCAGCGGCTATTATCTTCTTTTCGGCGGCAAGCCGAAATACATGGATTGCCTGTATATGACTGTCATTTCCCTCACGAGTGTCGGATACGGCGAAATCCTGGAAGTAACCGGAAATGTCCCGGCACAAATTTTTACCATGCTGCTTATTACCGTTGGGATGGGTATCATTCTTTACGGAATAAGCACACTGACTGCTATAATAATCGAAGGTGAACTCACAGGTATTTTGAGGAAAAACAAGATGGAAAAACAGATAAAAAAATTGAGCAATCACTATA
>JBFYVZ010000281.1:0-4019 GCA_041298995.1 Desulfobacteraceae bacterium | reverse complement strand
AATTGATAATATAACAGTTTTCCTGAGCGTTGGCGCCCTTGCCGAGCCATGCGTTTTCAAGATAGGCCCGCTGGGCAACCAGCACGTTCTCGCTGATCTTGGTGTGGGGCTTGATAACCGCATACCGGTCCAGTGAGGCGCTCCCGGGAACCGACCGGGGTGTTTCGATGTTGACCAAAGAAAAAATCCGCTCAAAATCTTTCTTATGATCTTCCACGAAGTCAAATAGCAGTCCTTTTGGCCTATTGCCGGCAGTCAAATTAATATATTTGTTCAAGAGGTTGTTTTCATACCGGTAAAGAAAATTGAAATTATCGGGACTGCGGACCCACACGGTGCCGGGATCGATTTTAATATGGCTGATCTCGCCTGCCTGAATATAAGAAAAGGCGCCGATCACGCAATCATGCATTGTGGTCAGGTCGACGGTTGAAAAAGGACCCATGAAGCATCCGTCCGAGGGTGATCCATGGATATTTGCATAATGCATGGAAATTGTATCTTTGATGAAGAATTTTTCAAGAGTTTCAGGATCATGGGAAAAATTGTGCACAAGGGTCTTGATCAGAAAACTATCTTCGATGTCAATCTGTTCATCACGGGTTGTCTGGATTTCAAACTGCTGGAACTGAAATACGGATCCTTTTTTTTTAAGTTCGTCTCCCCGGATGTCGCTTTTGTAAAGCAGAGAGTTTGTTACCCGGCATTTACCTAAAAAATAGCTGCCGGCCAGATTTGAGTGTGTAAATTGAAAATTGAGCGGATGGTGCGGCGTGATGCCATAAAATGCATAAAATTTAAACATCTGCATGCGCGGAACAAGTTCATGCACATATGGAGTAGCATCGAAGCCAAGCTCTCTCAGATTGATATTGACTCTCTGTATGATCCGGTCAAGAAGCTTTTCAAGCGCCCGCATATTTCGCTCCTGATCTATTCGGTTAATTCACCACTTTTCATGGCATGGAAAACCGCGGCAAATACATCCGACATCCTTAAAAGGCCTACAATCTTGTCTCCTCTGGTCACTATCAACGACAAATGTGTCCCGATAACAATTTGGTACATAGCCGTATCTATAGAAGTTTTTTCATCAACATATTCGCCTTCGGAAGGGGTCTGCATGTAATCCTCCACCTTCATTTGGATGGCCTTTTTATAAATACCATCCAATATGCTTTCTTCCAGTCGATACTTCTCCCTCAGGCTGTTAATAAGACTCGTTGAAAATCCAAAGCGGCTGATATCTTCAATTTGTTGAATAAGCTCATTTTTAGGCAGCATCGCGCGAAGCACGCCAAGCTGACTCAGTTTGCCGATAACCTTTTTGTCCTTGTTTAGAATCAAAACTGCGCGATGATGGTATGGGGTATGCTCATAATCAAACTCTTCCTGAGCTTTTTCCAGGGCGAGAACTGCATCAAACAATGTCGAGCCTTCCTGAACGGTGGCATATTCCGAAAGCGGAACCATCAGATCCTTGACAGTAAACTTATTCACGATCAGACTCCGGCTTGGGTTTATAAAAAGGCTTTTATTTTGAATCTTCCAGACTTTTTATCTTCTGCTCCTGGATCTGTTTTCTCTTGCAGGCATCCTCAAGCTTGTATAACAATTCATCAATATCCATCGGTTTCATAAGATAATCAAAAGCGCCCATCTCCATTCCTTCTACAGCGACCTCAAGACTGGCATGACCTGTAAGCATTATAACCTCAACAAGGGGGCAAATCTTCTTGATTTCCTTTAAAGTCTGTATGCCATCAATACCCTTCATCCTTACATCCAGGACTACTACATCCGTTGGCATTTCTTTCAGGATTTTGATTGCCTCTTCACCGCTGCCCGCACCTGTTACCTTCAGATTTCGTTTTTTCAGCCTTTTGATCATGGTTTCCAGAAAGTCTGTCTCGTCGTCTACCAGAAGGACGCTGAATTTATCCATTTACCTCATCTCCTCTTTTTAAGGCCTGCCTTATCTTATTGATAAGATCATCTAAATCACACGGCTTAGTGAGATACGCAAATGCCCCGATGGATAGTCCCTCTCTTGCGGCCTGCTCGGAACCGTGGCCGGTAAGCATGATTATTTCCATGGATGGACACATTTTTTTAAAGATCTTCAAGACTTCGATCCCATCCATGTCTTCCATTTTAAGATCGAGAACCACTATATCAAAATCAGCCTTTCGCAATGCCTGTAGTGCTTCGGCGCCGGACAGAGCGGTTGTCACTTCAAAATTTCTTTTTGAAAGCCTTTTTGAAAGAATGTCTGCGAAGCCTTTTTCATCATCAACCAGGAGCAGTCTGATATGATCCGGCTTTGATTTAACAGGTTCCGATAAAGAGCCTGTATTATTTTTCTGTTTTGTATCCGGCATACTGATAACTTATATCCGTCTTAAAGTAATTTCTTTAAGCTGTGCTTCAATTATCTTTTCATTGTGCTTTCTCTTTTTCGCGGCTGCTTCGCTGACTTTTGCTACAAGCTGCTCCATTTCACATGGCTTTAAAAGGTAATCAAAAGCGCCAAGTTTCATCCCTTCAATTGCAGATTCAATAGTTCCGTGACCGGTCAGCATGATAACTTCAACAAGTGGGAACCTTTGCTTAATAATCTTCAGCGTTTCGATTCCGTCCATTCCGGGCATTTTAACATCAAGGATAACCACTTCAACTTCGCTGTTTTCTTCGAGATGCTTCAGGGCATCAACGCCGCTGAAAGCAGAGGATATAGAGAAATCCCGCTTATTAAGGCGTTTTGTCATTGTTTCAACAAAAGGTATTTCATCATCTACGAGAAGTGCTTTTGCTACAATCATTTTCTGCTCTCCCATATTTATTTTGATTCATTTGTTTTACGGGGAATCCGGACACTGAATGTTGTTCCGGCATCAATTATACTTTGAACATCAATGTTTCCTCCCAGTTTTTTTATGATTCCATAGCAGATGGAGAGTCCTAACCCGGTGCCTTTTCCAACTGCTTTTGTTGTAAAAAATGGATCAAATATCCTGTGAATGATTGCAGGAGGTATTCCCGGTCCATCATCTTTAACGCTTATTACAACATCATCGTCTTCTAGCATGCTTGTTATAGAGATATTTCCTCCTCGTTTTTCCAACGCATCAAGCGCGTTGTTCATTAAGTTCAAAAGGACCTGCTGCATTTCGGTGTGTGATATCTTCAGTACCGGTAGATTTTCCCCGAGCGTTGACTGTATAACGACATTGCTGTATTTCGCCCTCTGGGAACAGAACCTAATGACATCATTAATAATTTCATTTATATTGACATTTGCCACACTTGAATCTATTTTCCTTGCAAAGCTTAAGAGCTTTTGAGTAATTTCCCGGCACCGGATTCCCTGGGTTTTTATCTGAGCAAGCGCCCTTTCGAATTCTTCTTTGTTTTCGAGTTTATTGACCGGTTCATCTTCCAGAAGATCGTGTATCCATCCGGCTTCTTCAACCATTATTGCAACAGGATTATTGATTTCATGGGCTATACCCGCCGCAAGCTCACCCAATGATGCCAGCTTGCCGGTATCAATAACCTGCTGGTTCATCATCTCCTTTTCCGCATCTGCTTTTGCAATTTTTGCCACCATCCACCTTGAAAGCATAATTGCAGTAACAATGGTGCAAATTCCGCCAATTATAATGATGATAAAGGCTATTTGCTTGGCATGATCAATATCCATAAAGGCATCAGATTCATCCTGCTGGAAAACAAGAAGCCACTCGCCTTTTTTCAGGAAAGAAGCAACGTGCAGAATTCTATTTCCCGATTCGTCATCAAATTTGTGAAAGTAAATTCCGTCTTTTGTCTTTTTCCCTTCTTTTATAGAAATATGACAGGAATGTGTCTCACTGGCGGCAACTTTAAAACCCGGTTTTGATTGAAATTCTCCTTCATTGTTGAGTATGAATGCAAATCCTGTTCTTCCTATCCTGAGATTTTCCACAACGGAATTAAAAGCAGCAAAGGATATGGTAGCTCTTAATATCCAGGGCTTG
>JBFYVZ010000267.1:0-22989 GCA_041298995.1 Desulfobacteraceae bacterium | reverse complement strand
CGTTAAAAATCACAAGCTGTTTGAGGGTGTTAGCCCGAGTTCTTGTGATTTAGCGAAGTGACTTAAAAATCCCCAAAAAGCTCATTAAGTGAGCATATTTCGACTTTTTACGAGTTCATCATTTTTGATAAATATCATAATGTTGAATACATAACAAGATAAACCTGCTATTTCCTCGATAAAAAGCGCTTGTATTCGTACATTTTTGCAAAAGCCTTAACCGCACGCTCGGGAGATGGATAAAAGACACCTTTAAATGAACAGCCTTCGACCCTGTAAACAGTTTTATCTTTTTCATCGGTAAGAAGGCTTACACCGAATACGGGTTTATTATATTTTTCCATCAATGTAGCTATGTGCTTAATATAATTTTCATCAAAAGCAGTGAGCTTCTTGTTGACCGATTCCAGGAATTCGGGAGTGTAAGTCGGATCGGCGTCAAGTATTGAGTCCACAAGGCGTTTTAAGAGTATTCTCCGGCCCAGGATTCCTAAATTGATTACTGCATCGCATCCGTCCCATTTCAAGAGCTCCTCAATTATGGTCATAGGAATTGACGGATCATTTTCTCCAACAATGTCGACCGGGTTTGATCTGCTCCAGTAGGGCGGTAGAATTTTGTCCATCAGTTCAATCATTTCTGTTGACAGTTCGGCTACTTCAAGGCCGTACTGTGAACACAGATCTGAAGTTACGACACCCCATCCTCCGCCAAGAGTCATTATGGCAACCCGGTTCCCTTTTGGGAGAGGCAGGGATGAAAAGGCAGCAGAAAGATCAAGCAGATCCATAGGCTGTTCCACCATTACAATTCCGGCCTGCCGGCATACGGCATCAAATATTCTGGAATCCGATGTCATTGCGCCGGTATGGCTTGCGGCAGCTCGGTTTCCGGCTGCGCTTCTCCCGCCTTTCAGTAAAACAATCGGTTTCTTTTTTCCAACTCTGCCGGCACTTTCGAAAAAGCGCCGCCCGTTTTTAACGCTTTCAACGTAGAGCATAACCGTTCTTGTTAAATCATCTGTTTCAAAGGCATCTATGTAATCTTCAATCGTAATCATAGCCTCATTGCCTGAGCCGCAGAATGCTCTGATTCCTATATCCTGCCTTTCCGCAAATGCAAGCAGCTGGGTTCCCATATTCCCGGATTGGGCCACAACCGCGGTAGCGCCCGGTCTCGGCCTGACGTGGCTTCCTGTGCAGTAAAGATTGATGTGGGGGTTGCATATCCCCATGGTATTCGGGCCGAGAATGAGTATTCCGGCATCCTGAGCGGCCTTTACGAGGTCTTTTTCAAGTTCTTTTCCTTTTAAGCCTGTTTCCCCGAACCCGGAGGTTATCAGAAGTATGTTCCTGATGCCTTTTGCCTTGAAATCGGAAAGCAGTCTTATTACTCCTGACGCAGGAATTGTAACGACTGCAAGATCAACTTTGCCTTGAATTTCTGTAACGGATTTATAAACAGGCCTGTTTGCTATTGTTTCGCCTTTGGGATTTACAAGGTATATTTCGCCTTCATATCCTCCGCTTATCGTTAATGTGAAAAGAGTGTGTCCCCATTTACCCATCTGCGAGGATGCCCCGACAAAGGCTATTGATTTAGGATAAAAAACAGAACCGATATCATCGGCGGGTATCGGCGGAAGAAACTCTTTCTTTTCGCTGTTCGGTCCTAATATTATCAGCGCATCAACCGCCTTAAGATTTCCATCCGGCAGGGCAATAAAAGGGTTGATGTCAATTTCTGCTATTTCCGGCTGTTCAATTGAAAGCCGTGAAAGTCCAGTAAGCGCTTTGATAATTTGTTTACGGTTAACGGCCTTTTCACCCCTGAATTCATTTAGAAGCACTTTTGCTCTTATTTCATCAAGCATTTCCTCCGCGTCATTTTCTGTAACAGGAGCAATCCTGAAAGTAACATCCGAAAAGGCTTCGGTGAAGATACCTCCCATTCCGAACATGATTACCGGCCCGAAATGGGGATCCCTGAACATTCCCGCAACAAACTCCCTTTTACCCTTGACCTGGGGCTGAACAAGGAAACCCTCGAGTTTATCTCCGGCGTTTTTTTCTATGGCTAAAGCAGCCTCTTTTACTTCTACGGGATTTTTAAGATTGAGATGAACAAGTCCCATTTCCGTTTTATGCAAAATAGAAGATCCAAGCCCTTTAAGGACAACAGGGAAACCGATACTTAAAGCCATGGATACCGCTTCATCTGGAGATGCCGCTTTTTTCTCTTCAATGACAGGCACATCGTATTCTATTAGAACTTGTTTGGATTCATTTTCAGTCAGAGCGCGCTTTTCGTATTTATTATATTTTTCTATAAAATTCGCCATATCCATTCATTCTCCTCGAATATTATGCGCATTCTTGATCTTTAAGTAAAAATTCAGTTGAAAATACCATAAGAAGTCTTTTATGCAAATATTTTATTATTAAAACTTGTAGGTTGCAGATAATTTATTATATTCATTTGAGTGGAAACGGATAAAAAAAAATGCTATAAGTGATTAACCTGTAAGAGGTGGTAACCATTTATTTCAGGAGATTGTTGATGCGTGTCGGCATAGGATATGATATTCACAGGCTTGTTCATGGGCGTAAACTTATTCTTGGCGGAAAAGAAATCCCTTTTGAAAAAGGCCTGCTTGGCCATTCGGATGCGGATGTTCTTGTTCATGCAATTTGCGATGCGCTGTTGGGGGCTGCCGGTCTTGGAGATATAGGAATCCATTTCCCCGATACGGACCCTTTATACAAAGATATCTGCAGTCTTGAGATTCTTGCAGGAACGTGTGCCATGTTAAAGAAACAGGGCTGCGCTATTAACAATATCGATTCCACGGTCTTTGCCGAAAGGCCTAAAATATCTCCCTACAGGGGAGAAATGATAGCAAACATAGCCCGGTATGCCGGAATCGATGAAAGAATTGTTAATATCAAAGCCACGACTACGGAAGGGATCGGTATGATCGGAAAAGGTGAAGGTATCGCGGCGATGTGCATCGCCCTGATCGTTTGAACGGGAGGAAAATGTCTTTACGTGTTTACAATACTTTGGAGAGAAAAAAGGTTCCTTTTATACCTGTGAGGCCGGGAATAGTAACGATGTATGTGTGCGGTCCCACAGTATACGATTCCTGCCATATCGGGCATGCAAGATCCGTCATAGTTTTCGATGTCATTTTGAAGTATCTGAAAGCAGCAGGATTTGATGTGACTTATGTCAGAAATTTTACGGATGTTGACGACAAAATTATAAACCGAGCCGGGCAGCTTGGAGTTGAAACATCTGAGGTTGCGGAAAAATATATAAAGGAATTCTATGAGGACATGGATGCCTTGCACATTGAAAGGGCGACCATAGAGCCGAGAGCAACCGAGCACATAGACAGAATAATAGCTCTTATTGAAAAATTGCTGAAAAAAGGAATGGCATACAGAATAAACGGCGATATTTTCTACTCGGTTGAAAAATTTGAAAATTACGGGAAACTTTCAGGCCGCAAACTTGAAGATATGGAAGCAGGCGCCAGAGTTGATATTGATGAGAGAAAACGAAATCCCTTCGATTTTGCACTGTGGAAATCATTAAAACCCGGTGAACCTTTCTGGGACAGCCCATGGGGCAGGGGGAGGCCGGGATGGCATATTGAATGTTCAGCCATGAGCAGCGCATATCTGGGAGAAACATTTGATATTCACGGAGGAGGGAAAGATCTTGTTTTTCCTCATCATGAGAATGAGATAGCCCAGTCAGAAGGAGCTTATGAAAAACCTTTTGCGAAATACTGGATTCACAACGGATTCGTAAACATAAATCATGAGAAGATGTCAAAGTCTCTCGGTAATTTTCTCCTGATTAAGGATATACTTAAATCATACCATCCGGATTCCGTCCGGCTCTTTTTATTGTCCAATCATTACAGGAGCCCTATCGATTATACAAACAAGGCGATGGATGAATCTGATGCGGGTCTTGATAAAATTTACTCCCTGATAAAACGGGTGGAGGAAAATCCGGGCTTTGCATTAAAAGAGGTTCAAAATGAACCGGGAGATTACTGGAAACAGTTTCGCGAGGCTATGGATGATGATTTTAATACAGCGAAGGGCATCGGAATTCTTTTCGACGCTGTCCGGCATGTGAATCGTCTGATGGACGAAAACAGCGGAACAATTCCGGGAGACGTTAAAATCATGATTGGTAAAATCCATGCCGACATCCTTAAAATAGGGAAAGTCCTGGGCATATTATCAGAGTCTGCCGGAGCATATTTTGAAAGAAAGAAAACAAATTTTCTGGAAAATAAAGCGATTGATCCGGCTTTGATAGACTCTCTGGTGAAGGAACGTTTTGAAGCAAGAAAAGCAAAGGACTGGAAAAAGGCTGATGAAATACGAAAGATGCTTTCGGATATGGACGTATTAATCGAGGATCGACCTGACGGAACTGTTTGGAAATTTAACTGACGGCTTTGTGAAAAGTCCCTCTGCTGCATTGCAAAATATAAGACAATTATACACAGCGTCCAAAATAAATAATCATAAGCCGTCATTCCCGCGAAAGCGGGAATCCAAAAATGACGCTGGATTCCGGATCAAGCCCGGAATGACAAGCAATGTTGACGTGTGCAACTATTTATGTCGTTATGTATGGATTTAAACGAATTATTTTCACTTGAACCCTTGAACCTTCGAACCCTCGAATCCTTGACTTATATATATGCCCAACTTCAAGATAGTTTCCGAATATTCACCCAAGGGTGATCAGCCAAAGGCAATAGAAGTTTTATCATCCGGAATAACATCCGGAAAAAAGCACCAGGTGCTTCTTGGCGTTACAGGATCGGGGAAAACATTTACCATGGCCAATGTAATTGCAAATGTTGGTAAACCGACTCTTGTTATTGCTCCCAATAAAACTCTCGCGGCCCAGTTATACAGTGAATTCAGATCCCTCTTCCCGGAAAGCGCCGTGGAATATTTCGTCAGCTATTATGACTACTACCAGCCGGAAGCATATATTCCTTCAAGCGATACCTATATTCAGAAGGATTCGTCCATCAACGACATGATAGACAAGCTGAGGCATTCCGCAACACGCTCCGTTCTTACCAGGCGTGATGTTATTGTTGTGGCAAGCGTTTCATGTATTTTCGGACTCGGAGCTCCTGAAGATTATCTCGCGATGAGGGTCGATATTGACAAAAACATGGAGCTTGACCGGGATAGATTTCTTCACGATCTTGTTTCCATGCATTACGAACGAAATGACATCGATTTTTTCAGGGGAAGCTTCAGGGTCAGGGGCGACAGAGTGGAAATTTTTCCGGCTTATGAAGAAGATAAAGCCGTACGCGTAAATTTTTTCGGAGATGAGGTCGAGAGCATATCGGAAATAGATCCCCTTAAGGGATCGATTTTGAATAAATTAAACGGAACAACCATTTTTCCTGCAAGTCATTATGTTACACAGAAAATGACGCTCCAGAGGGCCATTGAGACTATTTTGCCGGAGCTGAAAGAGAGAATAGCGTATTTCAGAAATGAGAATAAATACATTGAAGCACAACGAATAGAAGAGAGAACTAATTTCGACATCGAGATGATGCAGGAGATAGGGTACTGCAACGGGATAGAAAACTATTCACGCCATTTGACGGGAAGGGCGCCCGGTGAGCCGCCACCGACTCTTCTCGATTATTTTCCATCCGATTTCCTGTTGTTTATCGATGAAAGCCATATTTCTGTTCCGCAGCTTCACGGAATGTATAAAGGAGACAGATCGAGAAAAGAGACACTCATAAATTACGGGTTCAGGCTTCCGTCGGCTCTTGATAACAGACCTCTTAAATTTGAAGAATTTGAAATCAGATTATCCCAGGTTATTTATGTTTCAGCCACTCCGGCTGATTTTGAGCTTGAAAAAGGAAAGGATTCGCTTGTTCAGCTTATTGTCAGACCAACCGGGCTTGTCGATCCTCCGATTGCAATAAGGAGGGCGGAAAACCAGGTGGACGATCTTTATGAGGAGATAGTATCCTGTGTAAAGAAAAACGAGCGGGTACTTGTCACCACTCTTACAAAACGCATGGCAGAGGATCTTACCGAATATTATTCGGATCTGGGAATAAAAGTCAGTTATCTTCATTCGGACATAGGAACACTGGAAAGGATGGAAATCATCCGTGATCTCAGGACAGGCAAGTTCGATGTTCTTGTGGGAATAAACCTTTTAAGAGAAGGTCTTGATATTCCGGAAGTCTCTCTTGTCGCGATTCTTGATGCGGATAAGGAAGGCTTCCTTCGTTCGGCAAGATCACTCATACAGACCTGTGGGCGTGCCGCTAGAAATATTAACGGCAGAATAATAATGTATTGCGATACCGTCACGAATTCAATGCGGAATGCTATAGACGAGACAAACAGGAGAAGAAATATCCAGGAATCGTTTAATAAAAAATATAATATCACACCGGCAGGTATCGAGAAAGCGATTACACGTGTATTTGAGCAGGCTTCGGAATCGCCCACGGTAGCGGATAAGGTATCTGAAACCATATCCAGATATCGTTCTCTCGATAATCTCGATGAGATTATTTCAAATCTTGAAAAAGAGATGGAAAGTGCGGCACGTGAACTTGAATTTGAAAAAGCTGCCGAGCTGAGAGACAGGATAAGGGACATCAAGCAAAAGATAATTTTTGAATATTGACGGCTTCATAAAAAGTCATTCTGTTCGCATTTAATCAAAAGAATTCCTCGAAGTTCTGTTTCGGGTTAAGAATCCGGAATTCAGAATTGAGAAGGGGGATTAAAATATCTTCAAAAAAATTCTGACTTCTGACTACTGTATTCTGTATTCCAGATACCTCGCAGCTCTGCTGCGGGGTAGTTCATTAAGGTCCTTATGCCGGATCATTTGATGGAAAAATTGTCGGATGTTTCAACAGGCCCCGGTGTCTATCTGATGAGAGATGCCGGTGGAGAGATAATTTATGTCGGAAAGGCGCTGAATTTAAAAAAGCGGCTTTCTTCATATTTTATCGGAGCAGATTCAATCCGGCAGCAGCAGGTTAACCTGAAAACGAGCCTTCTGATAAAAAAAATAACTTCCTTCGAAACCATAATCACGGGAACGGAAAAAGAAGCGCTTATTCTTGAGTCAAACCTGATTAAGAAGCACAAACCCAGATATAACGTGATATTAAAAGACGACAAGAGATATCCCTCGCTCAGACTCAACATCAAAAGCCCTTATCCGAATCTTGCGATTGTCAGAAAAACCGGAAATGACAATGCGATCTATTTCGGTCCGTTTGCCTCTTCTCAGGCAGTCCGCCGGACCCTGAGGTTGATACATAAGACATTCAGACTCAGAAAGTGCACCACTGCAAATTTTAAAAAAAGAACCCGGCCATGTCTTAATTTCCAGATGGGAACCTGCCTCGGCCCCTGTTGCAATAATATAGATCAAACGGTTTATGGAGAGATAGTAAAAGAGGTCATACTTTTTTTAAAAGGCAGAACTCCGGTTCTCATAAGGGAGATAAAAGATAAAATGGAGAAGGCGGCGCAGGCTCAGGATTACGAGCTTGCGGCAGTTTACAGGGACAGGCTCTTTTCGATCCGGGAAACACTTGAAAGACAGGTAGCGGTCACAACCGATTTTATGGACCGGGATGTGTTTGCTGTTGCCCGTGAGAATGAGCATTCGGTTATAACTGTTCTTGTTGTTAAGGGCGGCTATCTGCAGGGAACCCGTCATTTCAGTTTCAAGGCTGTGATTTCAGCGGAATCAGGGATGCTGGGAGAATTCATACGACAATATTATGAGAAAGCCGATCTTATACCGGAAGAGGTGGTTGTATCCGTTGAGATGGAGGACTCACTTTTACTTGAAGAATTGCTGACCGAGGTTAAAGGGGAAAAAGTCAAAATATTCGAGCCGAAAAAAGGGGAACGCTTTAATCTTGTTACTATGGCTGTTCATAACGCAAAAGATGAGCTGAACAGAATAATCTCTTCGATTGCTTCATCCGCCGACCTGCTTTGCCGTCTTCAGAAGCGCCTTGACATGGATAATGCCCCGAAAAGAATCGAATGTTTCGACAATTCAAATATTTCAGGGAAAAACGCGGTATCCGCCATGGTTGTATTTGAAAACGGAAAACCTCTGAAATCGGCCTATAGAAAATACAGGATAAAGACCGTTGAGGAGCATAATGATTACGCCTATATGGCGGAGGTTATACGGAGGCGGTTCGGGAAAAATGAAGAGTCAAAACCTTATCCTGATCTTCTTCTTATTGACGGAGGAAAAGGACATGTAAGGATTGTCCGCGACATATTAAATGATCTTGAGCTTGAACGACAATTCGATCTTATTGGAATTGCAAAGAAGGACGAGAATAAAGGCGAGAACGAAGATAAGATTTATAAGCCGGGCAGATCCAATCCGATAAACTTCGGAAGGGAAGGGGATCTTCTTTTTTTTCTTCAGCGGATAAGGGATGAAGCGCATCGTTTTGCCGTATCTTTTCACAGGAAGCAGATCCGCAGAAAATCGGTTCATTCGGCACTGGATGATATTAAGGGAATCGGGAAAAAGAAAAAAGAGATGCTTTTAAAGCATTTCGGAAGTATAAAAAAAATCCGGGCGGCAACACATGATGAACTGTGCTCGCTGCCCGGTATAAACTCTGAAATCGCAAAAAATATAAAAGAAACCCCGGGGCAATCTCAAATTTGAAATTTCAGATTTGAGATTCCTTTCCGGATCAGACGCCAAGTTTCTTTAAAACAGCCTTCAATTCTGCAACCGCATCCGCTGACTTGTTAAGAGCCGCTTTTTCTTCATCAGTAAGTTTTATCTGTATGATCTCTTCCACGCCTTTTGCTCCCAGTTTTACCGGAACGCCTATAAAAAGACCGTTTATTCCATACTCTCCTTCGAGGTATGCGGCGCAGGGAAGAATCTTTTTCTTGTCCTTTAAAATTGCTTCTGCCATTTCAACTGCTGCTGAAGCGGGAGCATAATAGGCGCTTCCTGTTTTTAAGAGTGAAACAATTTCTGCGCCTCCGCTGGCTGTCCTTTTGACGAGGGCGTCGATCCTATCTTTTGATAGCAGCTCGGTTATCGGAATTCCGGCGACAGTCGAATATCTCGGGAGGGGAACCATGGTATCTCCATGCCCGCCGAGGACGAAAGCATGTGTGTTTTCAACCGAGACATTCAATTCCATTGCTATGAAAGCTCTGAAACGAGCGGAGTCGAGAACGCCGGCCATGCCTATCACCCTGTTTTTAGGAAAACCACTTGCCTCGTAAGCCACATGACACATTGCATCGAGAGGGTTGCTGACGATAATAATAACGGCATCGGGAGAAAAAGACGCAACCTGTTTCGTGACATTTTTAACAATACCGGCATTTGTGCCGATCAGATCATCCCGGCTCATACCCGGCTTTCTTGGAATGCCCGCGGTAATTATTACAATGTCGGATCCGGCTGAGGCTTCATAGGTGTTAAATCCCGTTATATGAGCATCGTGTTTTTCTATGGGAGCCGCTTCGGTAAGGTCGAGAGCTTTCCCCTGGGGTACGCCTTCAACAATATCGATTAATACAACATCGCATAATTCTTTTTCCGCCAGTCGCTGGGCAGCCGTGGCGCCGACATTTCCTGCACCGATAACTGTTACTTTCTTGTCCATAAAGACTCCTTGTTATGTTTTATAATATATAGATTGATATTTTCTTTTCGGCACGGCGAATGCAAGTTATTCAAAGCTCATAATTTATTAAAACCATGAGAGCTTTGCATAACATATTATTAAAAGGTCTGTCAGGGTAATGGGTTTTGGCATATCGCAAGAAATTCAAAGCTCTCACCATATGATGCAACTGGTTCCAGATAATAATATTTTTAATTGTTGTCAATAGGTTTTACGTTTTTCAAGTATTGACATTAAAGCTCTAAATAAGTTATGTATCAAATTAGAGTTGGGAGCTTCGTGTGCGAGGCGGTTCTCTTTCGGGACTTATAAACAGGTTGTGAATATCGATGGGCTCGTAAAAGTCCATTTGTTTTATCATCTTAAGGGAAATTGCTATGAGTATCAAGGAACAAATAAAATCGATTTTGCAGGAAGCTGAAATATACAGAACTCAGGGCTTACTGAACGAAGCAATGGTAAAATATAAAATTGCCGCCGAACTTGTTGAGAAAAATATTAAGCAGGAAAACAGGCAGAAATTAATCGATGGAATAACAAAAAAAATTGAATTATTAAAGGAAACAATATTAAAATATAACGATCCTGAAATAACGCCAAAAATGCCTGTTGAAATTCAGAATCTTATAAAAGATAAATTTGCGTTTTCAGCCGACAAAGAATCAGCCGTTCTTGAAGGAGCAATAGCTTTATCTAAATTTGGACAATTTGAAAGAGCAATTGCAGAATTTAGTGAATTGCTCAGGAACGATTCTTTAAGGCTTGTTGCTGCCAAGAATATTTTGAGATGCCATTTTGCGAACTCTTCTGTGGATGGAGCGCTTTCACAATATGAGCAGTGGCTGAAATCCGGAATTTTTCATGAAGAGCAGATTGAAAAAATCCGGTTTTTTTTAGAGAACCTGCTGAAAGATAAGGGAATTGAGAGAGAACTCCCTCTTACGGATATTCCTGGAGAGAAGGCTGTTCCTGAGAAAGCAACTTTCGAAAAGTCTGTTTTTGAAAAAGCGCCTATTACTCATATTCCTGAACAGGAAGAAGCGGAGGAAGATGAGTTCCTCGACATAAATTCAGTTGGGATTGAAATTACCGACGGACCGCAAAAGGGAAAGGAAGTTGTTCTTGATGTAGCCTTCCAGTCCGGCAAATCGGTAAGTTTAATAGTTCCGGGCAGGGAAAAAGCACTAATTGAAACATTTAAAGTTGGATTGAAATTGAACAATGTCCAATTCTATTCACCTATCGCAATTTTGAATGGTTCGGGTGTTGTTTCTGCTTTTACAAAGATCAGCTCAGGTCCCAAAATGGGAAGTTACAGTCTCGATTTGAAGATATCCGGTTAACAGAATAATCATATAGTCTTACGGAGTTGTGCCAGATGGCAATATTTAATTTGAAAAATCGTGAGATTGAATGCAAAGTGGTATATTATGGCCCCGGGAGATCGGGTAAAACGACCAACCTTGAATATATTTTTAAAACTTATAAAAAACAGGTTACCGACCAGCTTGTATCAATTGATACCGAAGGCGACCGGACCCTTTTTTTTGATTTTCTACCAATGGGACTGGGCAAAATCGGGGGGTGTGATATACGGGTTCAATTGTATACTGTCCCAGGACAGGTGCAATACAGTTCTACACGAAAACTGGTTTTAAAAGGCGCTGACGGGATTGTTTTTGTTGCCGATTCTTTTGCAATAAGGAGGGATAAAAATATTCTCTCGCTAAAGGATCTCGATCTGAATTTGAAAGAATGCGGCCTCAATATTTTTAAGATTCCTCTTGTCCTTCAGTATAACAAGAGGGATATGTCCGGCATGGCAGACGGGAGCATTCCCATCATGTCTGTCGAAACTATGCAGAATGATCTTAACAGACAACTTAAGGTTCCTTATTTTCCGGCAAGCGCTTTAACAGGTGAAGGTGTTGGCAGAACTTTGAAAGAGTCCCTTAAGCTGACTCTCTTACATTTACAAAAAGAATTGAAATGGGCACAGAAATAAATGGCTGACTTATCCTTTGCAGGCAATTTGAATTTTTTGAATCTTGGCGAGCTGCTTCAGATTTTTGGAACAAACGGAAGCACAGGTATTTTGAAAATAAAAAGCAAATACTCCGAAGAACCGGGGCGTATGTATTTTGTTAAAGGAGAGCTTGTTAATGCCGAAGCCGGTTCCAAAGAAGGCAATGATGCTGCGCTTGCGCTTTTTGGATGGACTGAAGGTGAATTTGAATTTCGTACACAGGAAGTAAAAACAAAGAATGTGATTCGAAAAAGCAGAATGGAAATTACTTTAGATGCATTAAGGCTTCTTGATGACGGCCGGATAGAGAAATTGGGGCCGGTTACATATGCAAAAACATTTGATGAGAGTTCCGAAAAGGATTCTCTGATCCCTGTTATCAGAGGCCCTCTGGTTGATTATACCTATGTAGTTGAAGAAGAAGAATACCGTGACGGCGACAAGATAGTCACGGAGGGGAAATTCGGCAACTGGATATGGGTCGTTCTTGAAGGAAAAGTTGAAATTGTTAAAGAGACAAAGCAGGGACTGCGCAAGATAGTAAGGTTGACCGTCGGTTCATTCGTTGGAACCCTGTCAACAACAATGCCAGGCCAATATAATGTGCGGACCGCTTCGGTTGTTGCTGTAGGTTCGGTACAACTGGGCCTTCTTGATTCCCAAAGGCTTTACAGCGAGTATATGAAATTGTCGCCTCTATTTAAAGAAATAATAACAAGCCTTGGTAACCGTATGAAGCAGATTACAGGCATGGTTGTTGATGTCAATTCAAAAAATCTAAATAACAAGGCACTCTTAAAAGGGAAAAAAATTCTTATTGATCAGGGTTCAAATGATAACAGGGTTTTTACAATTACTGATGGAGAAGCAACAATTGTACGCACTACAGATAATGGGGATCTTCCACTTATGACTCTTTCTGCCGGCGATTTATTGGGCCGTATTCCCTTTGTTAATACCGGACATGAACCCCATTCAGCATCCGTTTATGTTTCCAAGGATTTTAGTGCAAGGGAGATCGATACTGAAATAATTCAGAAAGAATATGATCAACTCTCATTAACCTTTAAGAATATGCTTGAAAACATGGGCGATTGTATTTCTGCAACTACAATGATTATAAGCGAGTTTCATAGACTATCCCTTATATCCAAGTAATTTTATAAGGATTCAAGGGTTCAATGGGGTGTATAAGCCATGGCAAGTGAAAACAGAAAACATCAGAGGATGGAATCGCTTAATCTTTTGCATGTAGAGGTTTATAAAGAAGAGAATGTAATCAAACAGGGAGTAGGAAGGACTTTGAATATTTCAGAATCCGGAATATTGCTCGAAATTCACTTTCCGATTGATACTGATAATGTTGTTGTTCAGGTGGCAATCGGCCTTAAAGAAGATTTGCTCGAAATTAAAGGTAAATCTGTGAGATGTATACAGGCTGAAAACGGGAAATATCAGATCGGGATTCTGTTTGATAAGATTACAAGTGACACAACTGATAAAATATTAAAAAAATATATTGAAGCATTTACAGACGGAAAATAAAATATATCAAAGGATTCAAGGGCTCAAGTAACATAAAGAAGGGTTTTTAATAAAAGAAAAGGTAAATACCGGAAAGGAAATATAAATGATCGGGGCAGTGCGTGAAACTGATTTCGGTGGTGTAAAACTTTTAAAAAGAGGGAAGGTTCGGGATATTTATGACCTTGGAGATAAACTCCTGATGGTTGCTACTGACAGAATGTCGGCATTTGATGTTGTTATGCCGGATCCTATACCCGATAAAGGCAAAATTCTAACTCAAATTTCTCTGTTCTGGTTCGATATAATAAAACCATTGATTCAAAATCATGTAATTTCAAGCGATGTGCGTGATTATCCTTCAGAATGCAGGCAATATTCTGATATTTTAAATAAAAGAAGCATGCTCGTAAGAAAAACGGAGCCTCTTCCTGTTGAATGTGTTGTAAGAGGTTACCTGTCCGGGTCAGGATGGAGTTCCTATCAGGAGCGGGGTGAGATCTGCGGTATAAGGCTTCCGAAAGGTCTGAAAGAGTCGGATCGGTTGCCTGAGCCGGTATTTACCCCTTCAACAAAAGAAGAGGTAGGCACTCACGATATAAACATCGATTTCGATGAAACAGTTAAAATAATAGGGAAAAAGCTTGCTGAAAGAGTAAAAGAGCTGAGTATCGAAATATATATGAGAGGAACCAAGCTTGCAGCTCAGAAAGGCATTATAATTGCCGATACGAAGTTTGAATTCGGACTCATTGACAATGATGTCATTATAATAGATGAAGTCTTAACTCCTGATTCATCAAGATTCTGGCCGAAAGATTCATATAAACCGGGCGGACCTCAGTTGAGTTTCGACAAGCAGTATTTAAGGGATTATCTCACCTCTATCAAATGGAACAAGAAACCACCCGCTCCATCTCTTCCGAAAGATGTCATCGACAACACACGCAGTAAATACATGGAAGCTTTGAAACGTCTTACCGGCGCCGAATTATGACATGGAAGGAAGAAATTATTCGCCTATCCTCAATAGATATTGAGGATCGTACATTCAGGATAACAACTGACGAGAATATAGAAGGCCTTTCCTGTTCAATAAGAAACACAGGTCTTATTAACCCGCCGATAGTAATCAGTAGAAAATCGGGATATGCCGTCATAAGCGGGTTCAGGCGCATCAGATCCGTTCAAAAACTCGGCTGGTCCGATTTAACGGCAAGAGTGCTTGATTTAAATACCGCTTCTCTTGAATGCGCCAAAATCGCTGTAACCGACAATTTGATGCAGCATCCATTGAACCTTATTGAAACCTCCAGGGCTTATAAATTGCTTTCGGGTTTTTTTGATAATGAACAGGATTTATTGAAAACAGCGTCCATCCTCGGTCTTCCTGACAATCAATTGCTGGCTGGTAAAATAATAAAGCTATGTGATATGCCGCTTGCGATACAGGATTCTATTATTTCAAACACTGTTTCACTGGTTATTGCGCTAGAGCTTGGCAAGCTGGAATATGATGCCGGAATTGCAATTGCAGCGCTTTTTGATAAATTAAAACCCGGTCTTAACAAACAAAGAGAAATCCTGACTCTTTTTTATGAAATTGCCTCCCGTGAGAGCGTTTCAATTATTAAATTGCTTGATGAAGATGAATTGCAAAGCATTCTTTCAAGCAATGAACCGGATAGAAACCATGTAATAAATAAATTAAGGCAATACCTGAAAAGAAGACGTTATCCTTTCATTACAAAGGCGGAAGGCGTTTTTAAGAAAAGCGTTAAGAAACTTTCCTTGGAGAAGGGGATGAAAATAATCCCGCCTGCTGATTTTGAGGGAAACACTTTTGTTTTGAGCCTGGAGTTTAAAAAGATAAAAGATCTTGAAATGCAAAAGGAATCTCTTGGTAAATTGATAAAAGATCCGACTCTTGAGCAGATAATATCAAAATCAACTCATCCGCCATCGAATAAGTTGGACCATCAGCTTTGACGGCTTCGTAAAAAGTCCGATTTCGTCGTTGCGCTTCATCTTTCGTCATTGCGGCGTACTTTTATGTACGCCTCATTCCTCAAGATTCGCGACGCCTTGAACTTGAACTTTTTACTTTGCTGTCCGAATTTTGACTTTTTACGAATTCATCCGAAAATGGTTTCATAAAAAGCTATATATGGAGGTAATTATGAACCGAATAAAAGTCATGGCAAATGGATTGCCTGGAAACATGGCTGCAAATGTAGCAAAACATGTTTTAGACGACGACAGATTTGAGCTTATCCCCTTTTCACTTACAGGCCCTGAAATAATGGAAAAAGAATATAAAATTACCTCGCTTCAAATCCGTCTTGTTCATCCCGTGGAAAGGCAGAATATCATAAATGAAATTAAAAAAAAGGAAGGCGGCTTTATAAGCATTGACTATACTCATCCGTCTGCCGTAAACAGTAATGCCGAATTTTTCTGCGCCAATTCTTTGCCGTTTATTATGGGCACAACCGGAGGGGACAGGAAGAAACTTGCTGAGATCGTCATCTCTTCCGGTATCTGCGCCATAATTTCACCGAACATGGCAAAGCAAATAGTCGGTTTTCAGGCGATGATGGAATATGCAGCTAAAACATTTCCAGATCTGTTCAGAGGTTATTCAATGACCGTGAAAGAGAGCCATCAAAAAGGAAAGGCCGATACAAGCGGAACAGCCAAGGCAATTGTCGGCTGTTTTAACAGGCTTGGAATTCCTTTCACCGAACAGGAAATTTCAATGGAACGCGATCCTGGAAGACAAAAAAACGTGTGGGGGATACCCCCGGAATTTATAAAAGGACACGGATGGCATACCTATACGCTTGTTTCAGATGATAAAACGGTCAAATTTGAGTTTTCCCACAATGTCAACGGCCGCGACATATACGCAAAGGGAACCCTTGACGCCATATTCTTTCTGAACAGCAGGATAAATGAAGGGATAAAGGGAAGAGTTTTTTCGATGATTGATGTCTTGCAGGGATCAGAAACTTAAGATTTTTTAATACCGCGGTTTTTTTGCACAAATACGGAGGAAATATGAAAAAGTATTTAATTTTATTGCTTGGATTAATATCTGTTTTTGCTTTAACCGGTTGTGGATACAACACGATGCAGGCTAACGAAGAGGCCGTTTTTGCGGCATGGGGAGATGTTGAGGCAAGTTACCAGCGCCGTCTTGACCTGATACCAAACCTTGTCGAAACTGTTAAAGGTTATGCAAAGCACGAGGCGGAAACGCTTACGGCTGTTGTCGAAGCCAGGGCCAAGGCCGGATCCATACAGATTTCAAAAGATATGGTAAACAATCCTGAAACCTTCGGCAAATTCCAGCAGGCCCAGGGAGAGCTTTCAGGCGCTCTTTCGAGACTTATGGTTATTGTTGAGAGATACCCTGATTTGAAGGCGAATCAGAATTTTCTTGATTTGCAGAATCAGCTCGAAGGCACTGAAAATAGAATAAACGTAGCAAGAGTCAGATATAACAAATCCGTACAGGATTTTAACACCAGCATAAGAATTTTCCCCAATTCTCTGACCAATTCCCTCCTGCTCCATCTTGCGCGCAAAGAGCCTTTCAAGGCTGAAGAGGCGGCAAAAACAGCCCCCAAAGTGAGCTTTTCAGAGAAAAAGGATTAAGGGATATATTTCATGTTAAACTGGTTTCTATCACTTATTTTTATAATTATTCCATGCTCTGCCGGAGCGCTTGACATTCCCGCCCTAAAGGGCAGAGTAAATGACTATGCTGCAGTGATCTCTCCTGAAACTGAGAATAAACTGGAAGAGACGCTGTCTGCGCTTGAAAGCAGCGATTCGACCCAGGTTGTGGTGCTGACCATTCCATCTCTGGAGGGAGAAGTTCTGGAGCAGTTTTCAATAAAGGTGGCAGAAGAATGGAAAATCGGGCAAAGGAATAAAGACAACGGTGCTGTTCTTATCATATCAAAAAATGACCGCAAAATCAGGATCGAAGTGGGTCGGGGACTTGAAGGAAAGCTGACAGACCTGTTGTCAGGGCGAATAATACAATATGAAATTGTTCCAAAATTCAGGGAAGGCGATTTCAATGGAGGCATCGAGGCTGGAGTAAACGCCATAGTCTCTGTGGTTCATGGTGAATATGCCTCATCAGGATCAGATGCCAGGCCCCAAAAAAAAGGGGCGAATCCCTTCTTTTCGCTCATAATTTTCCTGTTTGTTTTTACCGCTGCCTTATCCGGATTTTCAAAAATACTCGGCGGCGTTTCGGGAGCGGCTTTTCTTCCAATAATATCCCTGTTTGCCTTTCCGGGCATTTCTTTACTATTGCTGGGTCTTCTTGCTCTTGCCGGTTTTTTCTTCGGTATTTTTGCCGGCGCCGTTACGGCAGGAGGAGGAAAAACCTATTCTAGAGGAGCTGGAATCGGCGGTTTCGGCAGTGGGAGTTTTGGAGGTGGTAGCGGCTTCGGTGGCGGTGGTTTTTCGGGCGGGGGTGGCGGTTTTGGAGGCGGCGGATCATCAGGAAGCTGGTAAAAAGGAAATATATCAATGAAAATTAAAGCATCTGAATTATTCAGTCCGGAAGACAAAGAATGTATTGCGAATTCTATTAAGAAAGCTGAAGCTGAGACTTCCGGCGAAATAGCAATAATGGTTCTTGATTCCAGTGATTCGTACAGTGAAGCCGAAACTTTCGGGGCTTTTATACTCTCCGGCTTTTTTTCACTCTTATTTGAATTGATTAAATCATCCGTCCTCAGCTTTGAACCAGGATGGGAATATGGTAGTTTGAATTTCCCATATAATATTTTTATCGAAGCAGCAAAAAATGCCAGTATCTGGACTTATATCCCTATGGTGTTTATCCTGTACTTTATTTTTAAATTCGTATTATCGAAACTACCTGAAATAAAAATTCTTTTCATATCGGGTAAACGCATTGAAGAGACTGTCCGGGAACGCGCTGTCATGGCCTTTTATGAAAAAGAATTATATAAAACAAAGGATGAAACAGGGATTCTCATTTTTATTTCACTTCTTGAACACAGGGTATGGATACTCGGAGACAGGGGCATAAATGCAAAAATAGCCCCTGATTTCTGGAAGAATATTGCCTTGGATCTTTCCGCAGGAATCAAGAAAAAAGAACACGGAAAATCCGTGTGCGAGGTCATATCAAAATGCGGCAAAGAGTTATCCAGATATTTTCCTTTAAAAAAGGATGATATTAATGAGCTTACAGACGAGGTTATTCTATGAACTGCTGATTACGTCATAGGCCTTTGCAAGGGCCTCGTCAAGTTTTTCAGGTGTGTTTCCGCCTGCCTGTGCCATATCGGGTCTGCCTCCGCCGCCACCCCCGACTATTGACGAAACCTGTTTGACAATATCTCCGGCATGATATTTTGATGTCAGGTCTTTCGTCACAACAACAATAAGAAGAACTTTTGATCCGGCGGCACTTCCCAGGACAATTATTCCTGACTTGATCTTATCCCTGAATTTATCAGCAAGATCCCTCATTCCGGAAGGCGTCTCTGCAGTAACTTTTTTCACAAGCACACTGATACCGTTTAACGACTTAATATCCGTATCTATTCCATCAGTAGCGGCTGATGCGACCTTTGACTTCATCTTTTCAAGCTCTTTTTCAAGAAGCTTCTGCTGGGACAGCAGTTTTTCAACTCTTTGAAGCAAAGCGCCTGGCTTTTCCTTAACAAGACGCGCTGTTTCATTGAGGGTTGTTGCTGTTTGCTGTATCTGGACTACCGCAGCGGCTCCGGTTAAAGCTTCGATTCTTCTCACTCCTGACGCAATGCTGTATTCTCCGGTAATCTTAAAAAATCCGATATTCCCGGTTCTATCGGTATGGGTCCCGCCACAAAGCTCCCTGCTGAAAGAGGCAAGGGAAATAACCCTCACAACATCTCCATATTTTTCTTCAAAAAGAGCTGTTGCCCCCGATTTGAAAGCCTTGTCGGCATCCATCTCTTCTATGGACAAGGACACGTTTTCCCTGATTCTCTCATTTACAAGAATTTCTATTTTATCAAGCGATTCGGAATCAACCTGCGAAAAATGCGTGAAATCAAAACGGAGCCTGTCATGAGTGACAAGCGATCCGGCCTGTTTAACATGGTCGCCAAGAACCTTTCTTAAAACGGAGTGCAATATATGTGTTGCGGTATGGTTCCTTGCTACCGCACTTCGTCTTTCGCTGTCAACAGCAAGAGTCACCATCTGTCCTTTGCTTACAGCGCCGGCAATAACTTTGCCTCTGTGAATTATTATGCCTGTCGGGTCTTTGACTGTATCAGACACAGATATCTCCAGGTTCTTTGAACTTATAAGCCCTGTATCTCCGGCCTGCCCCCCCGATTCCCCGTAAAACGGGGTCTCTTCGGTGACAATTTCTATGTTCCGGCCGGTTCCCGCTTCGGCAACTTCTTCTCCGTTTTCAACAATAAGGAGAACCTTCGAATCGCATGAGAGCTTATCATATCCGACAAACTCCGATATCAGCCTTTTTGCCAAAAGATTTTTATATGCTTCGCTTATTCCGGTAAAAGAAACAACAGATCTTGATTTTTCCTTCTGCACCTCCATGGCTTCATTAAATCCGTCCATATCGAGAAAGAGTTTTTCATCTCTTACAACATCTCTCACAATATCAACGGGAAAACCAAAGGTGTCATACAGTTTAAATATAACATCACCGGGAACCGTGTTCCGACCTTTTGCTTTTATTTCCGAAAGGGTATCATTTAAAATTTTTAATCCATTATCAAGAGTCTCGGAAAATCTGATTTCCTCGTTCTTTATGACATTTGTTATGAATGCTTCAGCTCCGTTAAATTCCGGGTAAGCTTCTTTCATGGTTTTTAAGACAACACCGGATGTTTCATGGAGAAAAGGCTTTGCAAGGCCGATATTACGCCCATAACGTATGGCTCTGCGCATTATCCGGCGTAGAACATACCCCCTCCCCTCATTTGACGGAAGAATACCGTCACAGATAAGAAACGCGGCTGCCCTGCTGTGATCGGCAATAACTTTCATGGCAATATCAGCGGCGCCGGATTCGCCCGGACGCTTTCCGGAAAGCTCCGCGGTTTTTTCAATAATCGGAAGAATCAGGTCGGTATCGTAGTTGGTATCTACATCCTGTATCACTGTGACAATACGCTCGAGCCCCATCCCCGTATCAATGCTGGGCTTGGGAAGTGGAGTCATTTTTCCGGAAACATCACGGTTAAACTGCATGAAGACGAGGTTCCATATTTCGAGATATCTGTCACATTCACATCCGACCTTGCAATCCGGCTTGCCGCAGCCATATTTCTCTCCCCTGTCAATAAGTATTTCGGAACATGGGCCGCATGGGCCGGTATCTCCCATCGACCAGAAATTGTCTTTCTCGCCAAACCTTACTATCCTGTTTTCCGGAATTCCGATATTATTGTGCCAGATGCCGTGCGCTTCATCATCATCAAGATAAACCGAAGCCCACAGTTTATCTGCCGGAAGAGCATAACCGTTTACTAAGAGGTCCCATGCGAATTCGACAGCTTTTTCCTTAAAGTAATCGCCGAAAGAAAAGTTTCCCAGCATTTCAAAAAAAGTATGGTGTCGTGCCGTATAACCGACATTCTCAAGATCGTTATGCTTCCCTCCAGCGCGCACACATTTCTGGGAAGTAACCGCCCGGACATAGCTCCGTGGCTCTTCGCCGAGAAAAGTGCGCTTAAACTGCACCATTCCGGCATTTGTAAATAAAAGAGTCGGATCATCGGATGGAACAAGGGATGAACTTCTGACTATCTGGTGACCATGCTTTTTAAAGTATTCAAGAAACCGCCCGCGAATTTCACTGCCTGTCATTCGTAGCTCCATATTTATTTTCCCACCCTGCTTTCTTCCTTCTCCGGAATGAGTCCCATCGCCTCTCTGACTTTTGGATAGAGGCTGTTAAAAATGTCCGGGTTTTCCTTTAAAAATTTCTTTACGTTTTCACGACCCTGGCCGATTCTCTCTCCGTTATAAGAATACCATGCCCCGCTTTTCTCAATTATGCCTGCTTCCGCGCCCATATCTATTGCGTCGCCTATTTTAGATATTCCTTCACCATACATTATATCAAATTCGGCCTCCTTGAACGGAGGCGCCATCTTGTTTTTCACAACCCGCACCTTGGTCCTGTTTCCGACCACATCCTGCCCTTCTTTGATAGCTGCGTTTCTACGTATATCAAGTCGCACGGATGAATAAAACTTGAGCGCATTTCCTCCTGTAGTTGTTTCAGGATTTCCGAAAACCACTCCTATTTTCATTCTTATCTGATTTATAAAAATTACGGAAGTCATTGTTTTTCCGATTGTTCCTGTCAGCTTCCTCAGTGCCTGAGACATGAGCCTTGCCTGAAGTCCCATATGGGAATCTCCCATTTCACCTTCAATTTCAGCTCTTGGAACAAGAGCGGCAACAGAATCAATCACCAGAATATCTATAGCGCCGCTTCTGACCAGCATATCTGCTATTTCAAGGGCCTGTTCCCCTGTATCGGGTTGAGCAACAAGAAGCTCATCACAGTTTACACCTATTTTCTTTGCATAAACTGTGTCAAGAGCGTGCTCTGCATCAATAAAAGCTGCTATCCCGCCAAGTTTCTGCGCTTCGGCAATGGCATTTAAAGTTAGAGTCGTCTTTCCTGAAGATTCAGGCCCGAAAACTTCTGTAACTCTTCCCCTCGGAATCCCGCCCACTCCAAGAGCCCTGTCCAGAGCAAGTGATCCGGTGGGTATAACAGGCACATCGATAACCGGCCTGCTCCCAAGTTTCATTATCGAACCCTTGCCAAACTGACGTTCTATCTGACCTATTGCAGTCTCAACCGCTTTTTCCTTATCGACTGAATTACTCATATTTCCCTCCTTCTTATGTAAATAAACGGTTCTTCTCCCATTTTATATGAGAATACAGGAGTCAGGTTAGGGGAGCGCTCAAAAGCTCGGTGTACACCGGCCCTTCCGGCCTGAGATCGCTTCTATATAAATACAGCTTCCCGGCAACAAATCTTTCCGATTCAAAACCCTGAAATTTTCTTAAAGCCTCAATAAGTTTTCCGCTGTCCGTCCTTTCTCTGAAGCGCCCTATTGTCAGATGTCCCCTGAACGGCCGGTCTTCCTTTTTAAAACCTATTTCCTCAAATCTGTTTTCAAGATCATTCCGGATGGCAAACAACAAAGATGCTTCGCCGGAAATGCCTGTCCATATTACCCTGGGGCGAGTTATACTTGGAAAAACTCCAACTCCTTTGGTTGAAAGAGACAAAGACGCATAATTGCCGGCGCAATTATTCATTGCAGCCCCAATGTTTTTTATGTCAGACTCTGTAATTTCCCCGAAAAACTTTATAGTAAGATGTATCTTTTCAGGCCTGATCCATCTCACAGGGAATCTGCATAGTTTCAAATCTTCCTGAATTCTTTTAATGGAAGATATTATGCTTTCCGGAAGTTTCAGAGCTACAAAAGCTCTTATGACATCTGACATGAGAATATAACCAAACCTGATGAATTCGTAAAAAGTCATATGCGAACGGACTTGAGATTTTTGGGAGATAGATTATTAAGGAACTGAGCGTTAAAAATCACAAGCTGTTTGAGGGTGTTAGCCCGAGTTCTTGTGATT
>JBFYVZ010000252.1:0-3665 GCA_041298995.1 Desulfobacteraceae bacterium | reverse complement strand
CCGGATGTGGTAAGATCCAGTGCTGAGCTGCTTGAGCCGCATCGTATAACATATTTTCTTATGAATCTTGCTGCCGCCTTTCACAGCTATTATAATAAATACAGGGTACTTTCAGATGACTCTGCTGTGACAAAAGGCAGGCTTTGTCTTGTTCTTGCAATAAAAATGGTTATAAGAAACGGACTCAAACTGCTTGGCGTCAGCGCCCCTGAAAAAATGTGAGGAAAGGCTTTTCTGTCTCACACAAAGATCACTGAGAGCACAAAGAAAAAACAAATATTTTCAATAGAAGCTTCTTCGTGTCTTCGTGTGATAAAATTCACTTGTTGAGAAATTATTATTGGTGTGAGTGGGTGAAATGTTTATATTTGGAAAAGAAAAAAATAGTTTTGTCGATAAGAAGCAGCTTGAAAAAAAACCGTTCATTGAGCTTTCCCGCAAGAAGGCCATGCTTTGGCTTCTGGGAGTATTTTTTATCTGCGGCTGGATGTTTGTGCTTGGTATTCTGGTAGGGAGGGGAACCGCCCCTGTCCGGTTTGATGTCGAAAATTTTAAGAAAGACCTCAAAGAAGAATTGAAGGCTGCCATCGAAAAGGAGAAAGAAGAAAAAAAAGGTGCGGAAAGTTATACAACAGGTCAAACTTCTTCCGATGGAAAGCAGAATCTGGAATTTTATGAGGATCTGAAAAGCACAAAAGATACTACCGGAAGTATAAAAATGGATAAAGGGGATATTAATGAAGTTCCTTTAAAAGAAGCGGAACCGGTAAAAATAGAAGACAAAACAGTTATTGAACCGGTTATAACCAAGGAAATTGAAGCCCCTAAGCCTCCATTGCCGGAGAAAGTTTCAGTACCGGTATTTACAGTGCAGACTTCTTCAGGAAAAGATAAGAAAGGTGCGGAAAGGACAGTAAAGGCCCTCACTAATAAAGGTTATCCTGCTTACATGACCATGTCGGAAATTCCTGAAAAAGGAACCTGGTACAGGGTGAGGGTTGGGGAATATAAAGACAAAAAAGAGGCTGAAAAAATTCTTTCCAGGCTTGGTAAGGATAAGATCAGGGGGATAATTGTGACTAAATAGTGAACAGTGAATGGTGAATACTAACCAGTAACCAGTGATCAGTAATCAGTGAAAAGGTTTCACTTGAACCCCTGAATCCTTGACTCCTTGGACCCTTTTACAGGACATATAATTATGAAAATAACCAGAGACGACATTACCCACGTGGCGAATCTTGCACGCCTTGATATGGATGAAGAATCAATTGAAAAATTTGCCGTTCAGATTGATGAGATATTAAAATATGTTGAAACACTCGAAAGCGTTGATACGGAAGGGATTGTTCCGACTTCTCACGCCATTTTTCTGACTAATGCTTTCAGAGACGATATTGAAAAACAGGATTATGACAGGGACTCTCTTCTTTCCAATGCTCCTGAAAGAGAAAACGGAAATTATGTAGTCCCGAAAATAGTAGGATAAAAATTATGGAATCTCCAAATTAGATGGTGATCATATAAGGATTCGAGGATTCAAGGGTTCAAGGATTCAAGTGAAAAATCAGCCTGAGTCAGAAAGGGTTCGAATGCCACGAAGCGATGAGCGGAAGCGAATAAATGCTTAAAAATTACAAATCCCACAACTGAATGAGAGAAGAACCACGAATATGAAGCTGTATGAATTGACAATACATGAAGCTCATGACCTGCTGAGACGCGGAGAGATTTCTTCTCAGGAACTGACAGGAGCGGTTCTTGACCGGATAGAAGCAGTTGATGCAAAAGTGGGAGCATATATAACTGTTGCGCGGGAATCGGCAATTGAGCAGGCAGATATGGCAGACAGTGCTATATCGGAAGGGAGAATATCCGCCCTCACCGGAGTCCCGATTGCAGTAAAGGATCTTATATGCACAAAAGGCATACGGACTACCTGCGGATCGAGAATACTTGAAAACTTTATTCCTCCCTATGACGCGACAGTGATAACCAGGCTTAAGAAAGCGGGCGCGGTAATAGTCGGAAAACTTAACATGGATGAGTTTGCAATGGGTTCATCGACTGAAAACTCCGGTATCAAGCTCACTCATAATCCATGGGATTTAGAAAGAATTCCGGGAGGATCGAGCGGAGGTTCGGCGGCGGCAGTTTCTGCCGATATGTGCCTTGGCGCTCTTGGCTCCGACACAGGAGGCTCCATTCGCCAACCTGCGTCTCACTGCGGCGTTGTCGGGATGAAACCGACATACGGAAGAGTTTCGCGCTTCGGTCTCGTTGCATTTGCCTCTTCTCTCGACCAGATAGGCCCTCTCACAAAAGATGTCACAGATTGCGCGATCCTTGCAGGTTCAATCTCCGGATATGATCCTTCCGATTCAACCTCAGTGCCGAAAGATGTGCCTGAATATACCTCTTATCTTTCCGAAGGACTTGAAGGACTCAGGATTGGAATTCCAAAGGAGTATGATGCTGCGCAGGGTCTTGATCCTGAAGTTTCCCTGGCGGTTAAAAACGCCGTCAAAGTTATGGAAAAGCTTGGCGCGTCATGCGTTGAGGTTTCACTTCCCCACACCGAATACGCGGTTCCTGTTTATTATGTGATTGCACCTTCAGAGGCCAGTTCAAATCTCGCCAGATATGACGGAGTCAAGTACGGCTTCAGGGATAAAGAGAAGAAAAGTCTTATGGATATGTACAGAAGCACAAGATCGAAAGGCTTTGGCGCTGAAGTAAAACGGCGTATAATCATCGGGACCTACTGTCTTTCGTCAGGTTATTATGATGCCTATTATAAAAAAGCATCACAGGTGAGAACACTTATAATGAGGGATTTTAACAATGCCTTTGATATCTGTGATGTTATAGTTTCCCCGGTTGCTCCTACACCAGCCTTTAAAATAGGAGAGAAATCGGACGATCCTTTGACCATGTATCTTTCCGACATATTTACTTTATCTGCAAATCTTGCGGGTATTCCGGGAATATCGGTTCCCTGCGGTTTTTCAAAAGGCGGACTTCCTGTCGGACTTCAGATAATGGGAAAGCATTTCAGCGAGGAGGTGCTCCTTAAAGCTGCTTACAATTTTGAACAGGCTACCAATTTTCACAAAAGGAAGCCGGGAATTTAAGAATAAGGCACAAAGGCGCAAAGGCACAGAGGCACAGAGAAGGAAAGAGCAGACTGAAGTCTGAAGGTGCTAAAAGTCTTCAGTCTAATAACCTTCAGCCTATTGCGAAAACTCATCCAACCCATTACTAAAAAGGTAAACACAATGACCATACAACCCGATGGCGAACAATTGAGAAAAGCGGCAAAGTGGATTTTAGAAACGCTGAAATATGAACCCGGCAAAAGTCGTGCTGAAACTATTCAGGAAGCATGTTTAAAATTCGACCTGACTCCCATGGATGCGGAATATCTGGCGAATTTTTTAAAAGACACTAAATAGCAGGTTTTGCGATTAATGAATGAAAATTAAAATCCTTCCTGAAATTATTTCAAACAAAATAGCTGCCGGAGAGGTGGTTGAGCGCCCGGCTTCCGTTGTAAAGGAGCTTGTGGAAAATGCGCTCGATGCCGGAAGCACGCAGATTATTATCGAGGTTGAGAAAGGCGGAAAGTCTCTTATAAGGGTTTCGGATAACGGCGCGGGAATGAG
>JBFYVZ010000232.1:0-10967 GCA_041298995.1 Desulfobacteraceae bacterium | reverse complement strand
GATCGCATTTACAAACCTGCTTTTTTATAATTTCTGCCATATCACCCTCCTTTTTATGTGTGTAAAAGCTTATTCGTGATTTGTTGTTTATTGGAAAATGTGATTTGTTGTGTTAAATGTCAAGAAGGAAATTGAATAATAATATAGTAACCGGTATGTTGAAAAGCAGCTTTGTTAGTGCTAATAAGAGAATAAACAGATAAAAGGGTTAAATGATTCTGCTTAATATAAAAAAAGGATTCGATTTAAAGATTGAAGGTATTCCCCTGCCTGAACTAGCGGAACTCAATAAACCTTCTTTTGTAGCTTTTCTTCCTGCAATAATACCTTTTATAAAACCAAAGCTTTTAGTTAAAGAGGGTGACAGGGTCAGGATTGGCTCAACGCTTTTTATTGATAAAAGAAATCCCGATATAAAATTTCTTTCACCGGGCAGCGGAAAAATCGAACAGATTAATTACGGTTCAAGACGTGTCATAAAAGAAATAATAATAAAAACAGATGATATAGAAGAGTTCGTCGAGTTTGATGTAAGCAAATTCTCCGGAAATAAAAATTACGACAGAAACGATTTAATCAAATCAATGATGGATGGCGGAATATGGCCATTTATCAGAGAACTTCCGTTCAGGGATATTGCAGCACCTGATTTTACGCCTCAGGCTCTGATCGTAAGTCTCGATAACAAGGAGCCGTTTCAACCGGATCCCCAAGTCTATCTGAAGGAAGAAATTAATCTTTTCAAGACAGGCATATCCATTTTGAAAAATCTTGCGGAAAATGTGTATGTCCATACATCAAAAGATTTTATTAATATCGGCATGACCGACAATCTTGTTACACATAAGTTTTCAGGGAGTTATCCTGCAGATGATCCGGGCGTACTGCTGCATAATATCAGAAAAGATCCTTCTGAAAACCGATCATGGTATATCAACGGCCAGGATGTTATCCTTATAGGCAGTTTTTTTTCAACAGGAAGATACCCTGTTAAAAGAACCGTTGTTCTCGCGGGAAGTCTTGCAGAAAAAAGAATGTATTATAAAACAAGAATTGGAGTGCCTATCAATAATATTATTGAAGGCCATATTACGGATGAAAACAAGGCACGACTGATTGCCGGTGGAATATTCAGAGGTTATGCCGCATCAAGAGAATCTTTTCTCGGTTTTTATGAAACATCCCTTGCGTTGCTTCCTGAAGGAGGAAAATCCGAGACTTTTGGATTTTTAAGGGCAGGATATGACAGACCAAGTTATTCGAAGACTTTTTTGTCATACTTCAACAGATTGCCGCTTACAGCAGATTGCAGTCTGCATGGGGAGGAAAGGGCGTGCGTGAACTGCGGCGCCTGTGCAAAAGTCTGTCCTGTCGATATTCTCCCTCAATTTACTTTCAAAAGCATTGCCGCCGCTGATATTGAAGAATCCCTTTCTCACGGCATGCTTGATTGTGTTGAGTGTGGATTGTGCTCATACGTTTGCACTTCCAAGATAGACCTGTGTGGTTTTTTTAAGAATGCGAAACAGGCATATTACAAGGATAAGGATAGGGCCTGACATGCTTTTTGAAAAAATAAAAAGAGTCTTTGATAAAAACAGAAAACATTTCAGGGATGACGGGAAACTGAAGCGCATGCATCCTCTTTTTGAGGCGTTTGAAGCTTTCTTCTTTACTCCTGCAAATATAACGAAAGAAGTGCCGCATGTTCGTGACAGCATCGACCTTAAACGATTCATGAGCTTTGTTGTCATAGCGCTGCTCCCGACTTTTTTCTTCGGTATTTACAACGCGGGATACCAGTCGAATCTTATATCAGGTTTTTCTCTTGATTTCCGGGCGGCTTTTTCAAAAGGGCTTATCATAGTTCTTCCTCTTGTATTTGTTTCATATTCAGTTGGATTTTTCTGGGAAATCCTGTTTGCCTCAATCAGAAAACACAAAATAAGCGAAGGTTTTCTTGTGACGGGGTTACTTTTTCCGATGACTCTTCCTCCGACTATACCCCTCTGGCAGGCTGCGTTGGGAATCTCTTTTGGTGTCGTTATCGGAAAGGAAATTTTTGGCGGAACAGGAAGAAACATATTAAATCCGGCATTAACCGGAAGAGCGTTTCTTTTTTTTGCTTACCCCGCGAAAATGACGGGAGATTCAGTCTGGACAGTGGTTGGCAGAATTAAAGATCAGTCTGTTGACATTGTCAGCGGAGCTACGCCACTGGCTGTTTCGGCGCTTGCCGGAACCCATGAAAAAATTGAACTCCTTTTAGGGCAGAAGGGTTATAGTTTTGTAAGGCTTTTTACCGGGATATACCCGGGAAGTATTGGCGAAACTTCAGCCATGTTGTGCATTGTCGGGGCTGTATTTCTAATGATTGCGGGGATTGCCAGTTATAGAATTATCCTTGGAGGAATCCTCGGAGTTCTTTCAACCGGGTATTTATTGAATATGGTTGCAGGCGATTCTTCTGCTGCATGGCTGTCTTTAAACCCATTCTACCACCTTGTCATGGGAGGTTTTGCTTTTGGCATATCATTTATGGCTACCGATCCCGTCAGCGCTCCCGGTATGGAGAATGTAAAATGGGCTTACGGCTTTGCCATAGGAGTCCTTACGGTATTAATACGCGTTTTCAACCCGGCTTATTCAGAAGGTGTAATGATGGCGATTCTATTTATGAACCTTTTTGCGCCGCTTTTAGATTATGTCGAAATAAAATTGCGTCTGAAAAAAAGGATTCCGAATGTCCAGCAATTTTAAATCGGCATTATTCGCAATAGTTTTGTGCATTGTGTGCAGCCTTCTTCTGACAATGGCTTCAAGCGGGCTTAAGGGCTATCAGCTTCGCAATATAAATCTCGACCGGCAAAAAAATCTTTTAAGGTCTGTCGGGCTCATTGATGATCAGAGGAATAATATGCCGGAATATATTGAAAAGCTGTACTCGGAAAAAATCAAATCTCTATGGGTGGATCCTTCTGGAAGAATTGTTAAAGAAACGGGGAGAGGACAAAAGGCTCTGCCTATTTATTTATTCATAGAAAAAAATGTGGTTGAAGCTTATATAGTTCCGATAGATGCCCAGGGACTTTGGGGGAAAATAAACGGATACCTGGCTATAGATAAGGATGGTTCCACAATAACCGGCTTCACGGTTTACAAACATTCCGAAACCCCCGGACTTGGAGGTGAAATTGAACGAAGCTGGTTTCAGAAAAACTTTGAAGGTAAAAAGATTGTGAACAAGGAAGGAAAATTTGTTTCAATATCGATTGCCCGCGGGGCTGTAAAAGACGTGATTCAAAAAGATCTCCAGGTTAATTTTGTTGACGGGATAAGCGGGGCAACATTAACCGGAAAGTTTCTTTCGGCAAGTATGAAAGATATACTTAAAGAGTATGAGTCTGTTTCTGTAAAATTCAGATATAACATGGTTAAGGAAATTGCTGGAAATAATAGCGCGGGGAATTAAGAATGTTTTTGTTCAAAGGTGAAACAATATGAGAAGAACAGAGACCAAAACCTTGAAAGTCATTTTTGAGCCGATCTGGAAAAACAATCCCGTAATGGTTCAGTTTCTTGGGATATGTTCTTCTCTTGCAGTAACCGTTCAACTTAGAACTGCTATCGTGATGGCGATAGCATTGACACTGGTTGTAGCTTTTTCGAATCTGGCGGTATCTGCCATGCGAAATGTGATTCCCCGAAACATACGCATTATAGCTGAACTTTGCATTGTAGCAACATTGGTTATAATCGCAGATGAACTTCTAAAGGCTTTCATGTATGACATCAGCAAGCAGCTTTCGGTATTTGTGGGATTGATTATAACAAACTGCATAGTCATGGGGCGTGCTGAAAGCTTTGCGCTTGCAAACCCCCCGCTTCCTTCCTTCCTTGACGGGATCGGCAACGGAGTCGGGTATGGATCCGTTCTTATAGCAGTTGCGTTTATAAGAGAGCTCCTGGGATCAGGCAAGCTTTTAGGTTTTGATGTGATTCCCGGAGTTTTCTATGAATATGGATATGAAAATATGGGCTTTATGCTGCTTGCTCCTGCTGCTTTTATAATTATTGGACTGCTGGCATGGCTTCAGAGAACTCTGATTAACAAATAAAATAGATATTATTGAAATGAGAATACAGAAGTCAGAATGCAGAATACAGAAGAAAAACAATCCCGTGTTTATTCTGGATACTGACTCCTGGCTCCTGTATTCTCATGCTTCGTTGTGCCCGTTCCTGGTTTGTCAGTTGAAGAAAATAGAAGGTGCTAAATCATGGATAACATAATAGGCATATTCATCAATTCAATTTTTGTTGGTAATATTCTCCTTGCCTATTTTCTCGGGATGTGTTCGTTCCTTTCGGTTTCAAAAAACATGGAGACATCGATCGGTCTTGGTCTTGCCGTGACATTTGTGCTTGCCGTCACAACACCGGTAAACTGGATTGTTTACCACTATCTTTTGGCTCCGGGCGCACTGTCATGGGCCGGGTTCCCAGGCATTGATTTGAGTTTTTTGAAACTCGTAACTTTCATCGCAGTGGTTGCTGCCATAGTTCAGGCTGTTGAAATGATAATCGACAGATTTTCGCCATTTCTATATTCTTCGCTCGGAGTTTTTCTTCCCCTGATTGCAGTAAACTGTGCAATACTGGGTGCTGCCCTTTTCATGGTTGAGCGCGATTATAATTTAATTGAGTCAATTGCATACGGAACAGGTTCAGGTCTAGGATGGATGCTTGCGATCGTTTCGATGGCAGCAATAAGAAAGAAACTGAGATACGCAAATGTGCCTGAAGGGCTTGAAGGTTTTGGTATAACCATGATTTCAACCGGCCTTATGGCTATGGCTTTCATGCTTTTTTCCGGAATTACAATGTAGGAACATGGAATTGATATATGTAATCAGCCTGACAGCCTTCTCCTTTGTCATATTAACCCTGGTCGGGATGATTTTGCTTGTTGAGGCAAAAGTAGTAAAAAAAGGAGACTGCGTTGTAATTATCAACAATGATAGGGACAAAGTAATCAGTACTCCGCGAGGCAATTCACTTTTGTCGGTTCTTGCCGGTTCGGGGATATTTCTTCCTTCCGCCTGCGGAGGAAAAGGAACCTGCGGAACGTGCAAGTGCCTTGTCGAAGAGGGCGGAGGGGAGATTTTACCTACCGAACTGATTCATATCAGCAGGAAAGAACAGAGCAGAAATATTCGCCTCGCATGCCAGATGAAAGTAAAAGAGAACCTGAAAATACTTATTCCGGAAGAGATTTTCAGCATAAAAAAATATAATGCAACGGTTGTGTCAAATGAGAATGTGGCAACTTTTATAAAGGAATTAATTCTCAGACTTGATCAGGGAGAAGAGCTGAATTTTAAAGCGGGCGCTTATGTTCAGATTGATATTCCAGAATATGATCTTTCTTATAAGGAATTTAACATTGCCGACAGATACAGAGCCTCATGGGAAAAATTTAACCTCTGGAATTTAAAAGCGATATCTCAAGAGCCGATATACAGGGCTTATTCTCTGGCAAACCCGCCGTCGGAAAATAACGAATTGAGATTCACAATAAGGATTGCCACACCGCCTCCCGGAGTCACAGGAATTGCACCCGGTGTAGGTTCTTCTTATATATTTAATCTGAAACCGGGGAAAAGGGTTGTTCTGAGCGGACCATACGGCGATTTTTTTGTAAAAGAGACCGGCAGGGAGATGTGCTTTGTAGGCGGAGGAGCCGGAATGGCTCCGATGCGCTCACATATATTAGATCAGATTCTGACCGTTAATACCAAAAGGAAGATCACATTCTGGTATGGAGCGAGATCAAAACAGGAAATGTTTTATGATGAAGAATTCAAGGAACTTGAAAGAAACTGTGATAATTTTAAATATCATGTCGCTCTTTCCGAGCCTCAGCCTGAAGACGGGTGGAAAGGACTAACCGGATTCATTCACAAGTGTCTTTATGATAATTATTTGATATCACATGATGATTCCACCGAAATCGATTATTATCTTTGTGGCCCTCCAGCGATGATAGATTCGGTGATCAAAATGTTAAATGACCTTGGCGTTGATCCTGAAATGATTGCCTATGATAAATTCTAATGATAAATTCTAATGACAAATTCTAATTGAAGTTTTATAAAAATCAGTTATTGAACCGTTTTTATAACAGAATACAACAACCACTAATCGCACCACCAGAAAGGAAAGTAATATGGATTTCAGCCTGTCAACAGATCATGAGATTTTGCGCGATTCAGTTCGGAAATTTGCTGAAAATGAGATTAAGCCGGTAGCAAGGGAACTGGACAAAAAAGAAGAATTTTCCTACGATACAATGCAGAAGATGGCGGAATTGGGGCTTTTCGGCATTTTTGTTTCGGAAAAGTATGGCGGACAGGCAATGGATTACCTTTCCTATATAATTGCGGTTGAAGAGGTTGCAAGAATTGACGGATCGCATGCTGCGACTGTTGCAGCCGAAAATTCACTTGGTATCGGGCCGTTATATTATTTCGGAAACGAAGAACAGAAACATAAATATCTTCCCAAACTTTGCAAAGGAGAGACCCTCTGGGGTTTTGGTTTAACCGAGGCAAACGCAGGTTCGGACGCTGCAAACTCCAAGACAACGGCTGTGCTTGATGGGAACGAATGGGTGATTAACGGAAGCAAGATATTCATCACTAATGCTTCCACCAAAATCTCCGCCGGTTCGACTGTTCTGTGCCGGACCGGTACCCGGGATGACGGCAGGCCCGAGCTTTCTTGTATCCTGGTTGAAGCGGGAACACGGGGATATGCGACAAAGGTTATGCATGACAAGATGATGTGGAGGGCATCGAATACAAGTGAGCTTTATTTTGAAGATTGCAGGGTCCCTAAAGAAAACCTTCTTGGTCCAAGGGGACAGGGATTTTACCAGATGATGCAGACTCTTGACGGCGGCAGGCTCTCAATAGGTGCAATGGGGCTTGGAGGGGCTCAGGGATGCTTTGACATGGCGCTTAAATACAGCAATGAAAGAGAACAATTTGGTCAGCCGATTGCCCGTTTTCAGGTAAATGCCTTTAAACTTGCAGACATGGCTGTAGAGGTTGAATGCGCCCGTCTTCTTCTTTACAAGGCATGCTGGCTGCGTGACAATAATTTGCCTTTTTCAAAAGAGGCCGCAATGGCAAAATTATACTGTTCCGAAGCAATGTATATGTGTGCCAATCACGCTGTTCAGCTTCATGGCGGATACGGCCTGATGCAGGAGTACGATGTGGAGAGGTTCTACAGAGACCAGAAACTTCTTGAAATAGGAGAAGGGACTTCAGAAGTTCAGAGAATTGTTATAGCCAGGCATGTTGGGGCTATGTAATCCACAGATAAACAATGGAAATGTTTTTTATGATCATGGGGGAAAAATGGAAGATAGAAAACAGCAGCAGGAAAGAAGCGTCGAATATTTTAAAGAGCTGACTGGAGATATAGCAGCGGCAGTTCCGAAGGAGCTGGATGAAATTGGAATAAGAATTAAAAACATAAGGGAAGAGAAAGGGCTTTCCCTTGATGAGCTGTCAAAGCTGACCGGCTTTGAAGTAGAACTTCTTTCGAATATGGAGCAAAATAAAATTCAGCCTCAGCTCGGCACGGTTATTAAGCTTTCGAAAGCGCTTGACAGCGCATTCGGCAGAATTGTTTCAGGGGTTGGAGACAAGCTATACTCGGTTACCAGAAAAAATGAACGGACGAAGATATCGAGATCGACTTCCCACAAGGGTGAAAAACAGGTTTATACGTATATGGGACTTGCACCCGAAGTCAAAGGCCGCCACATGGAGGCCCTTATAGTAAGGCTTGAGGAAAATCCGGAAGATGATATGTCTGTCCATGACGGTGAAGAGTTCATTTATGTTCTAGATGGGCTGGTTGCTTTAAAGATAGGAGCCGATTCATTTAAACTTGAACCGGGAGACAGCGTTTATTATCTTTCCACCACCCCTCATCTTATTGCGGCAGAAAAAGGAAACGCGACAATACTCGCCGTACTTTACGAAGGATAAATACTTTCATAATGAAACCTTTGAAGAACGCCCGATTTTGTCCAAGTACAAGGAAGGCGAAAATATAGCGCTTACGCTTCACTGCGTGCAACCGCAGGAATACATTGAAGTATTTCGAGGATAGCGCTAAAGCTTCACTGCGTGCCGAAATTTGAGCTTGACGCAGTAATCGGGCAAAAGGGGGTGTTATGCAAAGGTTTCATAATATGCCTTCAGGCATTGGAAAGACTTTTTCCCCCCCGAGAACATAGCCGCCGTCTATCCTGAGGACGCTTCCTGTCATGAAGGGGGCGTCCTTTATTAAAAAACAGACAGCCTTTACAACGTCGTCTATAGTTCCTGTTCTTTTAACAAGAGTATGGTCTATGACAGCTTCTTTCTGAGCCTCCGTCAGCAGCTCCCACCCTCTTGTCTTTTCGCCATGCCTTGTTTCTATAATTCCAAGCATTATTTCATTTACACGGACTTCAGGAGCTCCGATTCTCGCCCAAGTTTCGGTCAAAAGTGAGATGCCGCGATTTGCCGCTGAGTATCCTTCATTGAATATATAACTCACGGGACCCGATCTTCCGACAATGCCGGCTATTGAAGAGATGTTGATTACTATACCGTCTCCGGAAGCTTTGAGATAGGGAAGCGAGCATTCAAATACCCATTGTTTTGCGCGCAGTGTTGTCGATATCTCAAGATCCCACTGATCGCAGGTATATGGTCCATGCACTACCGGCCATCCTCCCCGCTCAATATTGTTTATCAGAACATCAAGGTGTCCGAAATGTTCGATGACTTTATCCACAACGCCTTGTATTTCATTCGTTTTCAAAAGATCGGTTCTTGTTATGATATGTTTGGAATCAATTTCTGAAAAATCATGTTTCAATTCATCAAGCATCTCTTCCCAGTCGAAATAATTAAGGGCGACATTAAATCCCTCTTTTGCAAGCGCAAGACCGATGCCCTTACCGATTCCTTTTATAGAACCAAGCACAAGTGCAACTTTGTTTCCGTTTTTCATAAAATAAAAGCTCCTTGATTAGATTTTGATAGAGGAAGTTTTTATAAACAGATTTTGTTTAACCCACGAGAAAGCGATTTTTAAAAGTACCGCATCATCCTGTTTTGCTGCCTTTATCTCCTCTTCATTGAAATCATCCGTTTGAATTTTGTTTGAACATAGATGTTCCCTGAATGAATCCAAATCATATAGTGCCATCCGGAACAGATAAGCGGATTTAATATCCAATTCGCCTGGAATAATCTGATTTTTCATGCTTAATACCTCTATGAGCATATCGTTAATTCTGTTGTATGATTCAATATCTTCTTCAATTATCCATTCACGCACAGTCTGTTCTTTACCGTTATTGAAACCAAGGCAGTGTTTTTCTTTTATCATCATATAATATTCCGAGAGACTTCCCGATTCCCTGCTGCGTGAAACAAGCCTAGCAAGAGGATATGTCCGACATGACGACGGCCGGTCTTTGTAAACTCTGCATCCTGATGGCGTTACAAAAGGGCAGATTGATCCGGAAGCAGAATCTGTTTTTAATGTTACTACCGGCAGGCCTGTTTGAGTCCCGGTATGATGAGATGTATATGTTTTTAAAAACATGCCGGAAGATATTCCGAGACCGTTTTTGAGCCTCAGTATGTCATAAGGGGTTAAGAACTGATTAAGATCACGGCAGCATTCATTGAAACACGACAGGTTGCTTGTGCATGAGAAACGAAATTTGTCATCCGGTGAGAGATGTATAAAATTTTCTTCCATTATCCGTATTCCTTCTTATCGGGATTTTATAAATATGCATCTGCAGCTTTTCCACTTTTTTAAGTAAAAATGTTCTATATGGTTTTAACAATTTGGTAAAGAAAGAAGCCAAAAAATTACTGGAATCGGATTTATGGGAAAAGTTTCTTTCTATACCACAATATATAGTAGGTAATTTCAGGATGTAAGCAATCAGTTGTGATATATAGAGTCCTGTAAATATTTGCATATTCTGATTTTTCATAGGCAAAAGTCCTTGACAATAAAAATACGGAATGATATTAGTGAACATTGATAAAATAGTTAAATTAACATATTGATTTAAAAGGAAAAAAGTTTCTGGCTCTGTTTATAAGCAGGCTATAGGAAAAAGGAAAATTATTAAATATTAATTGAGGGCTTCGCTTTAACGGGCCCATTTTATGAAGGGAGGTGCTTACAACTCAGAATAGTTTAAAAGATTGAGAGTCAATGGTTTGGAAAATGAATTTAATACAAACAACATTAGGAGGGATAATAGATGCCATCTTTTGTAATTGCTGAAAAATGTGACGGTTGTAAAGGTGGGGACAAAACAGCATGTATGTACATTTGTCCCAATGACCTTATGGTTCTTGATACGACTGCTATGAAGGCTTACAATCAGGAGCCCGATCAGTGCTGGGAGTGCTTTTCATGTGTAAAAATATGCCCCACCCAGGCAATTGAAGTCCGTGGTTACTCTGACTTTGTACCGCTTGGAAGCAGCATAATGCCGATGATGGGTACTGAAGATGTTATGTGGACCTGCAAGTTCAGGAATGGTCTTATTAAGCGCTTTAAGTTCCCCATTCGGACTACCCCCGAAGGTCAGGCTAATGCTTACTTGAATCTCAAAGGGAAAGATCTGGATAGCGGCCTGCTTTCAACGGAAGAGGCCGATGGATTCGTACTTCCGAGACCTAAGATTTAAGAGGGTTTGGTTTGAGTAAGTCCAATTGGAAAAAGATTAATTATGAATAAAATTTCTTAAGGAGGATTTAATATGGCATTACCTAATAAACCTTTGGGTGAAACAAAGGCCGTCAGAGATCCGGCAGTTGAAGAGCGCGAAGTCGATATTCTTATTGTGGGTGGCGGTATGGCTG